>JAZKZX010000016.1:0-27454 GCA_045612925.1 Bacteroidaceae bacterium | reverse complement strand
TAACTGGTCGTCAGAGAATCCGTTATAGAAAGCCCATGCGCGAAGCGACTCAGCCTTAGGATCTTCTGCATAGAGCTGAGCGGGGCTCTTAGCCACTTCTTGGCCCAACGAACTCATTGCAGGTTGCTGTTGCTGCTGTTGACCACCTTGATTTTGCTGCTGCATCATCTGCATCATCATCATCATCATTTGATCGTTTTGAGACGTCTTTGAACTACCACATGAAGCCATAAGCATTGTAACGGCTACTGCATAAAGAAAAGATTTTGTTTTCATTGCGATAAACTTTTATTATGTATTAATGTATAATCATAGAATGTATCAAACCTAACTTTTCCTTAACATAAATCTATATCAAGGGCTTATACTCCGCAAAGATATGTATAAAAATGTGAATAACAAAAAAAAACTGTTTTTTTCAACCTTCTCTTAAACCCAAAACTTGTTGACAGGTAATAGTGACCTACCCATCTTCACCTTAGCTTTTATACTATATGAGTAAATAAGTACAACATAAGTAAATAGGTACAACACTCCATCTTAAACAATCGCCGCAACCTCGGCTTGGGCCATGCGTAGGAGGTCGGCAGGAGCAATCTTGAGTTGCAAGCCACGCACTCCGGCACTGACGAAGATATAGGGGAAGTCGTTGCAGGTAGCATGTATATAGGTAGGGAAATGCTTTTTCATCCCTATGGGCGAACAGCCGCCACGGATGTAACCTGTAAGAGGAAGCAACTGCTTCATCGGTATCATATCACACTTCTTATTACCAGACACCTTGGCAGCCAACTTGAGGTCTACCGTGGAGTCGCCAGGGATGACACACACGAAATAGCCCGTACGGTCGCCCTGCAGGATGAGCGTCTTGAACACCTGTGCAATATCCTCCCCCAACGACTCGGCCACATGCGGAGCACTGAGGTCATTCTCATCGACCTCATAAGGGATGAGTTCATAGGATACCTTGGCTTGGTCGAGTAGTCGCGCCACATTCGTTTTCTGTATCTTTGCCATGTGATGAATCTTATAGTAATGTAAAGAGTGTAATGCAAAAGTAGTGATATTACGAATTGCCACCAATAATTAGAATAAAAAAAATTATCGTCCATCCTTATTATAGGATACTGCGGAAGAATGAATCAATGCTTTAACTAGGGTAGAATAGATTTAAACAAGCACAGTCGTCTGAGTGACGATGACTAAAAAAAACATCACCCCCGACCTTAGGGACGGGAGTGATATGCATGGAGCAATGTGCGGCAAGTGTTTCCTTAAACCCCACACACGAGGTGCTAAAGAAGTTTACTTATCCTTGACATCAACAAGGATATTGAGCTCGTCGAGCTGAGCCTGCTCAAGGGGAGCGGGAGCATCGATCATGACATCGCGACCTGAATTGTTCTTGGGGAAGGCGATGCAGTCGCGGATGCTGTCGAGACCTGCAAAGAGGCTCACGAAGCGGTCGAGACCATAAGCCAAACCACCATGGGGAGGCGCACCATACTTGAAGGCACTGAGCAGGTAGCCAAACTGTGACTGGGCACGCTCCTCAGAGAAACCGAGTATCTCAAAGGCCTTCTTCTGCAATTCATTGTCGTGGATACGGATGGATCCGCCACCAACCTCGACACCATTGATAACCATATCGTAAGCATTAGCACGCACGGCAGCGGGGTTGGTGTAGAGGAGCTCAATATCCTCGGGCTTGGGTGAGGTGAAGGGATGGTGCATAGCCATGAGGCGCTGCTCCTCTTCGCTCCACTCGAACATAGGGAAGTCTACTACCCAAAGGCAAGCAAACTTATTCTTGTCGCGCAAGCCAAGCTGTTCAGCCACCTCGAGACGGAGTTCGCAGAGCTGCTTGCGGGTCTTCATCGTATCATCGCCCGAAAGGATGAGGATGAGGTCGCCGGGCTCGGCATTCATCGCAGCCTTCATCTGCTGCAATACCTCTTGGGTATAGAACTTGTCTACGCTTGACTTCACGGTGCCATCGGCCTCTACGCGGGCATATACCATACCCTTGGCACCAATCTGCGGACGCTTCACATAGTCGGTAAGCGCATCGAGCTGCTTGCGGGTATAGGTAGCGGCACCCTTAGCGCAGATACCACCGATATACTCAGCGCCATCAAATACGCTGAAGCCGTGCCCCTTCAATACATCCATGAGTTCCACGAAGCGCATGTCAAAACGCAAGTCGGGCTTGTCGCTACCATAATACTTCATGGCATCGTGCCAGGTCATGCGGGGGAACTGCTCGGTCATCTCGATACCGAGGATAGAGCGGAACAGGTGCTTTGACATGTCCTCGAAGAGTGAGATTACATCTTCCTGCTCAACGAACGACATCTCGCAGTCGATCTGTGTGAACTCGGGCTGGCGGTCGGCACGGAGGTCCTCGTCACGGAAACACTTCACAATTTGGAAGTAGCGGTCAAAACCCGATACCATCAAGATCTGCTTAAAGAGCTGGGGACTCTGGGGAAGGGCATAGAACTGTCCGGGGTTCATGCGTGAGGGAACCACGAAGTCACGTGCACCCTCGGGAGTAGAGCCGATGAGGATAGGAGTCTCCACCTCAAGGAAGCCACGCTCATCGAGGTAACGGCGCACCTCGAAAGCCATCTTATGACGGAGCTCAAGATTGCGACGCACAGCATTACGACGCAGGTCGAGGTAGCGGTACTTCATGCGGATATCGTCGCCACCATCGGTATTGTCCTCGATGGTGAAAGGAGGTGTCTGTGACGCATTAAGCACGGTCATTGACTCGACAATAATCTCGATATCACCTGTCTCAATCTTGCTATTCTTGCTTGAGCGTTCGCTCACGACACCTGTAACCTGGATTACATATTCACGGCCAAGCTTATTGGCCTGTTCGGTGAGGGCGGCATCGTGGTTCTCGTCAAAAACCAACTGGGTGAGACCATAGCGATCACGGAGGTCTACGAAGGTCATACCACCCATCTTACGAGTGCGTTGCACCCATCCGGCCAACGTCACCTTTTGTCCTACATTGGAGATACGAAGTTCTCCACAAGTATTCGTTCTGTACATAGTATAGTGTTTATAAATTCGGTTTCGCGTATTTACAAATTGCAAAGATACACTAAAATTTTACATTCCATCGCAAAAACAATCACTAATTTGAACTTTAGCAAACTTTAACCCGTTGAAATTTGCTTGTTTGCCCAAATTGCAGTAAATTCGCGCCTAATTTGTATATTTGACTAAAATACGCATATCATATTCCAATGAGACAGCTTAAAATCACAAAGAGTATTACCAACCGCGAGAGCGCTTCGTTGGACAAATACCTTCAAGAGATAGGTCGTGAAGAGCTCATCACAGTAGAAGAAGAGGTAGAACTCGCGCAGCGCATTCGCAAAGGTGACCGCGTAGCATTAGAGAAACTTACCCGAGCTAACCTTCGTTTCGTCGTGTCAGTAGCCAAACAATATCAGAATCAGGGACTCAGCCTCCCCGACTTGATCAATGAGGGTAACCTCGGACTAATCAAGGCAGCGGAGAAGTTTGATGAAACGCGTGGCTTTAAGTTTATCAGTTATGCCGTATGGTGGATCCGCCAGTCTATCCTTCAGGCTTTGGCCGAGCAAGCCCGTATCGTACGATTGCCTTTAAATCAGGTAGGCTCGCTCAACAAGATCAGCAAGGCCTTCTCAAAGTTTGAGCAAGAGAACGAGCGACGTCCCTCTGCAGAGGAGTTGGCTGACGAACTCGACATTCCCGTAGACAAGATTGCCGACACCTTGAAGGTTTCGGGCCGTCACATCTCCGTAGACGCCCCCTTCGTGGATGGCGAGGACAATAGCTTGCTCGATGTGCTCGTGAACGATGACTCACCCATGGCAGACCGCTCGCTCGTGAGTGAATCTCTCTCAACAGAGATTGACCGCGCACTCTCTACCCTCACCGACCGCGAGAAGGAGATATTACAGATGTTCTTCGGTATCGGCATGCAGGAGATGACCCTCGAAGAGATTGGTGATAAGTTTGGTCTTACACGCGAGCGTGTGCGTCAAATCAAGGAAAAGGCTATTCGTCGCTTGCGCCAGAACTCACGCAGCAAGTTGCTAAAAACCTACTTGGGATAACCCTGCCCCATCCCGACAACACACCCCACCTATTTAAATATACGCACGCGCATGAACAAGTGGAGAATCAGCATCATCTGCCTACTCAGCGTACTGCAGCTTACAGCCTTCGCAGCCCCTAAAGAAAAAAAGGAGAAGACCGAGGAGCCCAAGCGGGTATACATGTTTGGAGCAGCCATCAACTTCAACGACTCTGTTGTATACCTTACCGATGTGCAGCACCTTGACAGCATCACCATCAACCCTGATGGGTCAATACCCAATTATGCAGGCTATTCACTACAGCTGAAGGTATACCTTGAGGGTAGCATGAACGAGATAAATCAGACTTGTGCTATCATCTACTCCGACAAGAAGAAAAAGTTAGAGAAACGCTACTTGAAGATGCGCAAGAAATATACTTTGGACGAGAGTAAGAAACTTAAGCCAATAGGCTCTGGTGACTTTGCTTTCCGAAGATACTAAGTATGAAAGAAGCAACATCTATCCTTAGAAACTATATGTGCACGATGTTTATACTCTTGGGTATAACATCGTGTTCTTGGTATGAAGAGGACGACGACATTCTCTACGACCGTACGGTGCTCATATACATGGCAGCAGATAATAGTCTCTCCTTTTCATACTCTTACCCCAATACAACAGATTCATTGACAGGACGCTATAATCCCAACACCTACACTAAGTTTTCACAAGAAGACATAGACGAGATTGTAGCCGCAGTGGACGACATCCCTCATAATAGCAGACTCGTCATATACATCGACGACACAGAGCTACCGCGCATCATCACCGCGGAAAAACAAGAGGGACGACGAGCTTCAATCAAGATCCTGCACGAATATACCGAGGAACACGATTCGGGCAATGCTGAAACACTACGCTTGGCCATGAAATGGACATCCGACCATTTCCCCTCAAAAGGGTATGGACTGGTACTATGGTCACATGGAGATGCATGGATACCAGCGAAAGCACCCACGACGCAGCGTATCGTGTGTCAAGACACTGAGGCCAGGAGTTGGATGGAGATAGCTGATATAACCAACGCGCTGAAAGATTTCCCCTGCTTAGACTTTATCCTATTTGACGCCTGCTTTATGCAATCCATAGAGGTTGCCTACGAGTTGCGCCATGACACCCATTATATCATCGGTTCACCAGCCGAAATCCCCGCACCTGGCGCTCCCTACAAGCGCATCATGAAAGGCATGTTTGCACCCACCAACTACGCACAAACCATAGCTCAGGAGTACTATCAGGAATATAGCGAAGGAAGAATCCTCATTAAGGGGCGAGAAAAGCAAAGCTACGGAGTATGCCTATCGGTCATCGATTGCAGCCAGCTCGACCTTTTGGCTGAGACAACACAAGAGGTCTTATCAAAATACATCAGCATGCATAGCAGCATAGACCTTGACGGAGTTCAACGCTATTATTTGCGCGATTCGGACACACGTCCCGAATACTACGACATTAATGGCTACATGAAACGACTACTGACCAACATCGAGGACTACACCCTTTGGGCAAACATCCTCGATAGGACAGCACCCTATAGACCCACTACGACACATTGGTACTCTGACTACACGGGACAGGAGCAAGTTGACACACTCAACTACAGCGGCATTTCGTGCTACGTTCCCCAAAATACATCGAGCCGCGTAAGACTGAACACCGCGTTCCAATCTACCGCTTGGTATCATGCCACAGGATGGGAACTATGGTATCGCTCCACTAAGGAGTAAGAGTGTCGTTACTGCAAGCCAACCACTCACCTACGGTGAACAATTATTTACTGTTAATAGTTAAATTCAATAGTATGCTTGTATTACTGTTAATTAAACTTATTATACATAATAATTGTTAATTTATTAGGAATTTCTTTATATGGCGTGTACATTTGTAGCATGAAAAGGAGAACGATTGTCATATTAGGCCTCATCATGAGCTGCTCGTTCATCTCCCTGCTCGCACTGCAGGTCAGATACATCGAGGAGATTGTAACCATGCGCCACGAACAATTTGACGAATCGGTAAAACGAAGCCTCTACAATGCCGCACATAAGCTCGAGTTGTATGAGACCATGCGCTACCTTGAAAAGGATCTCACCCAAGCAGAGATTACCGATGCAATAGGCAGTGTAGTGACACATCGGTACGACTTCAAGAGAGACGGCAAGGTTTCCTCATTCGAGATGCGCACGACCATCGTCCCCCAACACCCCAAGCAACGCAAGAACATACCCGAAGCCTCGCGTTCACTACAAGAGATTGTCCGAAGCCGTTATATCCATCAGCGCACGCTAATGGACGAGGTCATCTACAAAATGCTATACACCGCCAGCAACAAGCCTTTAGAACAGCGTATAGACTTCGATGCACTCGACCGCGACCTGCAAGCCGAATTGCTACACAATGGCATCGACCTTCCCTACCACTTTACCGTAACCACCAGTGATGGACGAGAAGTGTATCGCTGTACCGACTACGAAACAACTGGGGGAAACCAGACCTTCTCACAGATACTTTTCAGCAACGACCCTCCCAGCAAGATGGGAATACTGAAAATTCACTTCCCGACAATGAACAGTTATATATATAATTCCGTTCGTTTTATGATACCGTCACTATTCTTTACGCTTGTTTTGTGTATGGCATTTATCTACACCATATATGTCATCTTCAGGCAGAAGAAAGTTACGGAACTAAAAAACGACTTTATTAATAATATGACCCACGAGTTCAAAACTCCACTATCCACCATTTCGTTGGCATCGCAGATGCTTACCGATGGAACCGTAAGCAAGTCGCCACAAATGCTACAACACATTACTGGCATCATCAACGATGAAACTAAACGCTTGCAGTTCCAAGTAGAAAAAGTGCTACAGATTTCACTCTTCGACCAGCAGAAAGCGACAACAAAGATGAGTGAACTTAATGCTGACGAACTCATAACAGGCGTTGTTAACACCTTTGCACTGAAAGTAGAAAAGAATGGAGGCACCATAGTTACTCAATTGGAGGCAGATGACTCTATGATTTATGTAGATGAGATGCACTTTACCAATGTTGTGTTCAACCTCATGGATAATGCCATCAAATACAAGCGCGACGATGAAGCTCTGCGACTTACCATACACACTTGGAACGAGCATGACAAATTCTGCCTCTCCATACAAGACAATGGCGTGGGTATAAAGAAAGAAAACCTTAAACGCGTATTTGACCGTTTCTACCGCGTACATACTGGCAACCGACACGATGTCAAGGGATTTGGCCTCGGACTTGCCTATGTAAAAAAAGTCATTCAAGATCATCACGGAAGTATTCGTGTCGAAAGTGAGTATGGCGTGGGAACAAAGTTTATTATTGTATTACCTTTATTAAATAGTAAGTAAGCTATGGCCGAAAAATTAAACATTTTGCTATGCGAAGATGATGAAAATCTTGGCATGCTGTTAAGAGAGTATTTAAATGCCAAAGGCTATGCAGCTGAGTTGTACCCCGATGGCGAAGAGGGATACAAGGCCTTCCTAAAAAACAAGTACGACCTCTGCGTGTTCGACGTGATGATGCCCAAGAAGGATGGTTTCACCTTGGCACAAGAAATTCGTCAAACCAACACCGAAATACCCATAATCTTCCTCACTGCCAAGACGTTAAAGGAAGATGTGCTTGAAGGATTCAAACTTGGCGCAGACGACTATCTTACCAAGCCTTTCAGTATGGAGGAACTTACCTTCCGCATCGAAGCTATCTTGCGCCGTGTGCATGGCAAAAAGAATAAAGAAGTTACTACCTACCAAGTGGGACGCTTTACTTTCGATACGCAGAAACAACTGCTGTCCATTGACGACAAGCAGAGTAAACTTACCACTAAAGAGTCAGAGTTACTGGCATTACTTTGCGCCCATGGCAACGATGTGCTACAACGCGAGTTTGCCCTCAAAAGCATATGGGAAGAGGATAACTACTTCAATGCACGAAGCATGGATGTATACATCACCAAACTGCGCAAGCACCTCAAAGATGATCCATCGGTAGAAATCATCAACATCCATGGCAAGGGATATAAACTCATCACTCCAGCTCCTACCGAGAGTTAACATGCGAACGATATAATCCCAAACAATGTGAGCGCCCTCAAAGAGAGCGCTCACATTAGTTTTGGGAATAGGGGACCGCCAAAACGCGGTACACAATGCTTACTGATACTTCTTATTGAGCCAGATGTAGAGTACCAAACCTACAATCATGACACCGAATGAGCCGAATTGTACCGCATTGATATTGTTCCAACCCAATACATGACTCAACACCAATACTACCGAAGCAATAACGATGAGGATAAGACCCAAATGTTTCAAAAATTCATTCATAGCGCTATTCTATTTTAGTTTATTCTATGCTAACAACATGCAAAGAAACACAATAATATTCAATTGTGAAAATAATTCACAGGAAATCTCCCACCCTACATCAAGAATTGCATAAGTAATACAACTTCGGCTTCGCTATATCATTTTTTTTCACTACCTTTGTCACCTAATATATACTTTACAAACATGGCTTGCATTCTACATATTGAGACCGCTACAGATGTATGCTCAGTGGCATTGAGCGAAGACGGAGCGGTACTATTCTCTAAAGAAGACCACAATGGCCCACAACATGCAGTCACATTAGGTGTATTCGTCGATGAGGTACTCTCCATGGCAGATAGTCATGCTAAACCTATCGATGCGGTAGCCATTAGCTGTGGCCCCGGTTCTTATACCGGATTGCGTATAGGAGCATCAATGGCAAAAGGAATTTGCTATGGTCGCAATATCCCCTTGATAGCACTTCCCACACTTAAGATATTGAGCGTACCCGTTTTGCTCATGGACGAACTTCCTGAGAATGCCCTGCTATGCCCCATGATAGATGCCAGACGCATGGAGGTGTATGCTGCCATTTACGACCGTGCTTTGAACACCGTGAAGGAGGTAAGCGCCGACATCATTGACGAAGATTCATACAAGGAGTTCCTTGACGAGCAGCCCGTATACTTCTTCGGCAATGGAGCAACAAAATGCAAAGAGGTTATCAAACATCCCAATGCTCATTTTTTCGATGGCATAGAGCCTTTGGCACGATGGATGTTCCCACTCGCAGATAGAGAATACATGAATGAAAATTTTCAAGATGTTGCCTATTTCGAGCCCTTCTACTTAAAGGAATTTGTAGCTACGGTAGCCAAGAACAAAGTACTTTAATTGACAAACTTAGGATTTTACAAAGACAAATGAAATATAATACACAAGAAAGAGAATTGCCCATGCCCGAGTATGGTCGTGCTGTGCAGAAGATGGTTGACCATGCTATCACCATAGAGGACCGTACCGAGCGTCAGCGCTGTGCCAACACTATCATCGCCATTATGGGCAACATGTTTCCTCAGCTACGAGATGTGGTAGACTTCAACCATAAATTGTGGGATCACTTAGCAGTAATGGCAGACTTCAAACTCGACATCGATTACCCCTACGAGCTGGTAGACCCACAAACATTGCATCCCACTCCTAAACAAATCCCCTACCCCAAAGGCAACATTCGTTATCGTCACTATGGTCGCTGCATAGAAGAGATGATGAAGAAGGCTTGCGACATGCCAGATAGCGAGGAGCGCGACGAACTACTGAGACTCATCGCCGCACAAATGAAGAAGGAATATATACTTTGGAATAAGGACAATGTGGAAGATAGCAAAATCATCGAGGATATCCGTGAATATTCTGAAGGGAAAATTGTTTTGAGCGAAAACAAACTCAATCTGGGTATATACCGTGCACCAGCACACCAGTTCAAGCACAACGGCAAGAACCAAAAGAAAAAGAACAAGAAAAAATATTAAATCCATTTTGAATGGCGAATTGTGTTTTTGTAGCATCAAGAACGCATAATTAGAATTCAAATTCTGAATATCGAATCATGGCTTCATTTATCATCGAAGGCGGACATCGCCTTCAAGGAGAGATAACTCCACAGGGAGCAAAGAACGAGGTACTACAGATATTGTGTGCAACACTGCTCACACAGGAAAAGGTGACAGTAAACAATATCCCCGATATACTTGATGTAAATAACCTCATCACCATGATGCGCTCAATGGGAGTGGAGGTGGAACGACTCGGCGAAGGAAGATTCAGCTTCTGTGCCCGCAACATTGACGAGAGATACCTTGAGAGCGATGAATTTCTCAAACTCTGCTCAAGCTTACGCGGATCAGTGATGCTCATGGGACCGCTACTCGCACGCTTTGGCCGTGTACTCATAAGTAAACCAGGAGGAGACAAAATTGGACGTCGACGACTCGATACACACTTTGTGGGATTGATGAAGCTCGGCGCCGCCTTCTCATACAACGAAGAGCGTGGCGTGTATGAACTTTGTGCCGACAACCTTAAAGGAACTTACATGTTGCTCGACGAAGCCTCGGTCACTGGTACAGCCAACATCATTATGGCTGCTGTAAAGGCCAAAGGTACCACGACTATATACAATGCCGCCTGCGAGCCCTACATACAGCAGTTGTGCCGCATGTTGTGCCGCATGGGTGCCAAGATAGAGGGTATCGCCAGCAATAGACTTGTTATTGAGGGCGTAGACGAACTGCACGGCTGCGAGCACACAGTACTGCCCGACATGATTGAAGTGGGTAGCTTTATAGGCATGGCCGCCATGACACGCAGCGAACTCACCATACGAGAAGCCTCTATAGAAAACCTCGGCATCATTCCCGATGCCTTCCGTCGCTTGGGCATTATCATTGAGGAGCGTGGTGACGACCTCTACATACCTAGACAAGAGCACTATCAAATAGAATCATTTATTGATGGTTCTATCATGACTATCGCTGATGCACCATGGCCCGGACTCACCCCAGACCTCCTAAGTGTATTGCTTGTCACTGCCATACAAGCCAAAGGAAGCGTCCTCATACATCAGAAGATGTTCGAGAGTCGTTTGTTCTTCGTTGACAAGCTCATTGAGATGGGCGCACAAATCATTCTTTGTGATCCCCATCGAGCGGTGGTAAACGGACATGACCAAGCCATCAGCCTACGCGGACATACCATGACCTCACCCGACATTCGTGCAGGTATAGCCCTGCTTATCGCAGCCATGAGTGCCGAAGGAACAAGTCGTATTGATCGTATTGATCAAATAGACCGCGGATACCAAAACATTGACGAGCGTCTCAACCGATTGGGAGCACGCATAACCCGTGTAGAATTATGATACGTCCCGAAGAAGTATACTGCATTGGCAAGTTTACCCGTACACATGGTGTGCAGGGGGAGATGGCCATGGCATTCACTGACGATATATTTGACCGCACCGACTGTCCCTACCTCATATGTTCTATGGATGGTATATTGGTCCCTTTCTTCATTGAAGAATACCGCTTTAAGAGCGATAGCGTAGCGCTTATTAAGTTTGAGCATATTGACACCAATGAGGCAGCATCAATCTTTACCAACAAAGAGGTATACTTCCCTAAATCATATGCCGAAGAGTCAGAAGATGGAGAATATAGCTGGCAATATTTCATCGGCTTTGATACCGAAGATATCACACATGGACACTTAGGAGAGTTGGTCGATGTAGATGAAAGCACGATAAATACATTGTTCGTGGTAGAGCGCCCCAATGGAGAGGAAATGCTCATACCTGCGCAGGAGGCCTTTATTGAAGACATAGACCATGACAAACGATTAATAAAGTTTAATTTACCTGACGGATTGTTATAATAACCTAAATGAAAAGGGATAAACAATACGTTTTTCATACCTTTGTGACTGATGAGCAAGAAAAAAAGAGATAAAGAGGGCTTTTGGGAACAATACTTCCGCCGTTATGATGTCATATACACCCAGCGCGGAGGTAAGGATATAGAACGTCGTATATCTACATCCCGATTTATTATCAGTTTGTATGTATTAGCTCTCGTAATAGCTATTGCTGGCATTACCACTCTACTGCTATTCTACTCACCACTCAAGCGTCTCATGCCTGGTTATGTGAGTCCCGATGTGCGTAGGCAAATAGTGGAATCATCGCTACGCATCGATTCCTTAAGCGATGCGATGAATAGGCATAGACTCTATGTAATGAACATACAGGATATCTTGCGTGGAGAGGTAAAAATAGATTCAGTAAGTACCATAGACTCGCTCACGATATTGAGAAGCGAAGACCTCATGGAGCGCACAGAGCGTGAAAAAGAGTTTGCGCGCAAATACGAAGAGGCAGAGAAATATAACCTAACCTCACAAACCTTGCACAAAAGCGAGATGGAGGATTTGCACTTTTACCCACCCATGAGAGGTATGTTAGCAGCACACTTCAATGCCGAAGAACAGCATTTCGGAGTAGACATAGCTGCGACCAACGACCGCAATGTATGTGCCGTACTTGATGGCACTATTCTTATGAGTGGATACACTGCCAACAATGGATATGTCGTCGTGGTTCAACATGTAGGAAATCTTGTCACGGTGTACAAGCATCTAAGCGCCACACTCATAAGTGAAAGCATGAAAGTCAAGGCTGGCGAGGTGCTGGGTATAGCAGGCATGCAGGGAAATAAAATGGATACTCCCTATTTACACTTTGAGTTATGGCACAAGGGTACAGCCCTCAATCCAACACAATACATTTCATTCTGACACACCTATGAATAACTACATCAACAACACCGATACACAGCGTAAACGACAAATTGCCATACTGGGGTCGACAGGTTCAATAGGCACACAAGCTTTACAAGTTATCGAAGAACATAGCGACCTCTATGAGGTATATGCGCTCACAGCAGGAAATAATGTCAACTTACTTATTGAGCAAGCGCGTAAGTTTATGCCCGACGTAGTGGTTATCGCCAATGAATTACACTATAAGACTCTCTGTGATGCATTGGACGATCTCCCAATAAAGGTATATGCTGGCGCTGATGCTCTTGCCGATGTGGTGACTGCAGAGCCTATTGATATGGTGCTGGCCTCAATGGTAGGTTATGCTGGTTTACGCCCTACAATGAATGCTATACGAGCCGGAAAAGCTATAGCATTGGCAAACAAGGAAACACTCGTAGTGGCAGGCGAATTGGTTACTCAATTGGCCATTGAACATCGCGTACCTCTACTTCCTGTTGATTCAGAACACTCAGCCATATTCCAATGCTTAGCAGGCGAAGGCAACAATCCCATAGAGAAACTTTTGCTCACAGCTTCAGGAGGTCCCTTCCGCACATGGAGCATGGAGCAGCTTCAACATGCGACACGAGAGCAAGCACTCAAGCATCCCAATTGGGACATGGGAGCCAAGATTACTATTGACTCAGCTTCAATGATGAACAAGGGATTTGAAGTCATTGAGGCCAAATGGCTATTCGATGTAACCCCCTCACAGATTGAAGTGGTAGTACACCCACAATCAGTGGTACACTCTATGGTACAATTTACCGATGGCTCAGTAAAAGCACAGCTCGGTACGCCCGACATGAGGTTGCCAATACAGTATGCATTCAGTTATCCCTACCGCTTACCACTCACGACTGAACGTCTTGACTTCTCCAAATTGTCCAACCTTACCTTCGAGCAGCCAGATCCCGTACGTTTCCGTAACCTCGCGCTCTCATTCGAAGCCCTTGAGCGTGGTGGCAATATGGCATGTATTCTCAATGCAGCCAATGAGGTATGCGTAACAGCTTTCCTCAAAGAACGCATCGGATTCCTGCAGATGAGCGATATCATTGAGCGTACTATGCAAAAGGTTAATTTCATTGCTACCCCCACCTACGAAGACTATGTAGCAACTGATGCCATAGCACGCCGCATGGCTGAGGAGATGATTGGGTAATAGGTCGAAGAATATAAAGAATATAACTCCTAAAATATAAATTAATTCACATGTCAATATTTTTAATCAGATTATTTCAAGTAATCCTATCACTTACCATCTTAGTGGTTATTCATGAGTTGGGTCACTTCCTCTTTGCTCGCCTCTTCGGTGTGCGAGTAGAACGTTTCTCACTCTTCTTCGGCAAGCCTCTCCTACGCTATAAGCCCAAGCGTAGCAATACCGAGTTCGTCGTAGGCTGGCTCCCCTTTGGAGGTTATGTAGAGATTGCTGGTATGGTAGATGAGAATCTCAACATGGAACAACTCAAGCAGCCAGCCCAACCTTGGGAGTTCCGCACCAAACCGGCATGGCAGCGTATGCTCATCATGGTAGGAGGTGTGTGCTTTAACCTTATTCTTGCCTTCTTCATCTATGCCATGGTACTCTTCAAATGGGGCGATTCATACATTCCTCTTAATGGAAGCAAGTATGGTATGGAATTTAACGAACGCGCTGAAGCTATAGGCTTCTGCGATGGCGATGTGTTCATAAGTACAAACAAGACCTCTCTGGACCGTTTTAATGGCGACCTTTACCGAGCCATAGCCGAGGCAGAAGTTGTAACCGTACTTCGCAATGGAAATGAGACCATCGTAACTATGCCTGAGGAATTTAGTCTCTTTGATCTGCAACGTGACGCACAACCATTTGTACAATTCCTCAACCCCATGGTGCTCGACAGTATAATACCAGAAGGTGCTGCAGCACGTGCAGGACTTCTCCGTGGCGATCATATCATCAGCATCAATAGCACACCAGCATCTACATGGACAACCTTCAATACAGCACTTAACCTCTTACGCCAACAAGAAGCCGAAGGAAACATCGTAAATCACGATCTTACTATTGTATATAATCGTGCAGGAGTCACCGATACGATAGCAGTATCCACTGATGCTAATTTCATGATGGGCGTCACCGTAGCACTACCCTACACTACCGCCACTAAAGAATATGGGTTCTTCGCCTCTATTCCTGCTGGTATCGCCTATGGTTGGAACACATTGAAGGGCTATGTAAGCGACTTCAAATATGTCTTCACCAAAGAGGGAGCAAGCTCGCTCGGTGGCTTTGGCACTATTGGCAGTCTATTCCCAGCGCAATGGGATTGGTATAGCTTCTGGATGATGACAGCATTCATCTCCATCATGCTCGCCTTCATGAACATCCTCCCCATCCCCGCACTCGACGGAGGACATCTCATGTTCTTACTTTTCGAGATGATTACTCGCCGTAAGCCCAGCGACAAGTTTATGGAACGCGTACAAATCATCGGCATGGTCCTTCTCTTTGCACTTATGATTTATGCCAACCTCAACGACATCATACGCTTTTTCTTCTAACAGACAATAGCGATGTATACATTTGTGGGGCGAGAATATCTTCTCGCCCCACAAATATTTTATTAAGCCATTATCCGAAGACAAAGCTTTAACTCATCGCTTCGCCTATAGTAGAGTTATCAAGGGTGCAAGTACAAACAAATTCAGCGTGCATACTATAACAAACTTTCACATGCCCCACCCCACGAACTAAGGCAGACAACTCACCTTTTTCTCCCAGCAAGTAGTGAGTAATATTAAATGCAGCCTTGAAATCTGCCATAGAGGAAGAATCAAATAACTTGTACAAAGACTCCTTGGCTGACCAGTTGATAAGATGATATTTCTGACGATCAGCAGCATCATACAATTCGATATAGGAAGATTCTTCTTGAGAGGAAAATCGGTCAGCAATGCGTTCTACACGGGATGATACATATTCTATATCTACACCTATCGGAGCGACATGATGATAAGCTACTGCCGCATAGCCTTTGGTATGAGATATGCTGATGTGTACATCGCTATTCTTAAGATAAGGACGACCTGTAGAATGATAGGCCACCTCACAATCTGCGCCAAATAATTCTTTTACTATCAAGCGTACAGCAAGCCATTCAGCTCGGCGTACCTCGTTCTTTTTATCAAGCAATTGTTTATCGTATCGTCGAGTAGCTAATAAGCTATATAGCTCTTCTGAAGACTCAGTGATGTGCCATATAACCACACCACCTCCTTCTATGCTATGATGAGCATACTTAGGCATTTACTTCGGTTGATTTCTGAGTATTGTGCACAACCACCTTTATCTTCACAATACGACGCTCGTCCATCTCCATCACCTCAAACGTCAAGTGTTGAAAGTCTATACACTCATGCAATTCAGGAAAGTCTCCTTTAAGCTCGAGCAAGAGACCAGCCAAAGAATCAGCATCACCCTCAACCTCTTCGAAGAGTTCGTCATCAAGGTCAAGTTCGCGCTGAAACTCAGAAAGCATAGTCTTAGCTTCAAAAAGATAGGTATTGCTATTAAGTTTCACATAAGGACGTTCTACCTCATCGTACTCATCGTTAATCTCACCAACAATTTCCTCAATGACATCTTCGAGAGTAACCAAGCCAAGCGTCCCACCGAATTCATCAACCACAATAGCAATATGCACTTTACTCGCCTGAAAATCTCTCAACAAATCATCAATTTGTTTGGTCTCGGGAACAAAGAAAGCAGGACGTATCAATGTCTGCCAACGGAAATTCTCTCCTTTGGCCAAATGAGGAAGGAGGTCTTTGATATAAAGAATTCCCTTGATATTGTCCATTGTGCCCGAATAGACAGGAATGCGTGAATAGATATTCTCTGCCACACAATTGAGCACCTGCTTATAGCTATCACGAATATTGAGTGCTACCATATCAAGACGTGAGGTCATCACATCTTTGGCCGTTTCATCACCGAAGCGAATGATACCTTCAAGAAGTTCCTGTTCGTCACTAAGCTCTGTTTTGTCAGTAAGTTCAAGAGCTTGCTCCAACTCATCTACCGAGAGGTTGTGAGTCTGTTTCTTCTGCAAGCGGGCAACCAAACGGGTAGAACTCACCAATACAGCAGACAGGGGAGAAAGCAAATAGGTAAGTACATTGATTACTGGCGCACAAAAACGACAGAACTTGAGCGGATTGATAGAAGAGTAGAACTTTGGCATTATCTCACCAAAGAGCAGCAACAAAAAGGTAAGCAACACTGAGATGAAGAGAAACTCGAGCCACACGATACCTCCAAAATCAAGCATCGCCAACATAGCATAGTTGCCAAGTACAGTGATGGTGATATTGACAAAATTGTTGGCAATAAGTATAGTTGCCAACAACTTCTGAGATTTCCCCAACAGTTTACTTATAACCCGATCACTTACAGTATCCCCCTCCTCAATATCATTGAGATCAGAAGGAGTAAGCGAGAAAAAGGCTATTTCAGATGCAGATACGAAGCCCGAGCAAAAGAGCAACAAACATGCTAACGCCAAAGCAATCAAAACACCTGCTGAAGGTGCTGTAAACTGAATAGCAGAGAAGGCATCAACAATCGGATGCCATAACGACGAAATATCCAAAACAAATCGATTTAGTTACTAAAAGGGAACCTGACTATCAGGTGCCGATGCTTGAGTAGGCTGCTGCACTGGTTGTGCTGCCGGTTGCTGCAGACGAGAAAGCATCTCCATATTGTCAACCCAGATTTCTACGATTGTACGGCGTACACCATTCTGATCGTCGTATGAACGGCTATGAATGCTACCCTCAATATAGAGTTTGTCACCCTTATGCACATACTTTTCTACAGTCTGTGCCAATCCGCGCCAAAGTACGAGATTATGCCATTCTGTGCGTTCGGGAACCTGTGTTCCATTAGGAAGAGTATATGCACGATCTGATGTTGCAAGCGAAACATTTGCTACAGCAACATCACGCTCGATATAACGGATATTGGGTTCACGCCCAACATTACCGATAAGAATAACTTTATTTACTGACATAACTATTTCTTATTATACTAATGAACTGCAAAAGTAGTAAAAAAAAATGACTTTGCGAAGAGTACGAAAATTAACTTACAATTTCCAAGCCTCCAGTTCGGCAAGAGCACGTTGATAATCCCGTGCAGCACTTAAGCTACGGTCAAGATAGTCGTAGTAAAGTTCAATTCCTTGCAGATATTCTAGCACAGAAATATATCCCTCATCCATAGCACGAGCCAGGAGTTCTGTATTATTAGCCTCGGATAGAGCTTGTTGATAGCGAGAAGCAGTGCGTTGCAATCCCTGTACACGCACATAGTCGGCTTGTAGTTGACTCTGTAGTTGCAGTCGAGTATCAGACTCATACGCTTCGGCCGCTTGAAGAGCAGAACGAGCCGAGCGCACACGGTTCTTATTGGCCCAAAGGGGAAGACTCATACCTATAGCTACACCTTGCGAACGATCACCAATGGTATGACGTTCATTGATATAGGTAGCCGACAGAGTGGGCAGGTGTTGAGACTTGGCCAAAGATAGTTCGCTCCTGGCAGCCTCATATCCAACACGAGCAATCCCCATCATAGGGCTATACTCCATAGCTTGAGCAACTAAAGAGTCAATGTTGGATATCGGCTCCATACTATTAATACTGCCTATAGCTTCAAGATTTTTCAATGTCTTGCCACCATTAAGACGAGTAAGATGAGTAGTAAGCACATCACACTCAGTAGCTACACGCTCACATTCAGCCTCAAGAGCTGATAGACTCAGGAGAACATTGTTATAGGATAACATGTCGGTATCACCACTTTCTAATCTACATTCCTCGATCTCCACTACACGACGAGCATAAGTAATACGACGTTCAAGTTCCTCGGCCAAAGCCCTATAGTAAGCAAGATCAATGCAAGCAAGTTGGGCTTCGAGGAGAATATCCATACGTACAAGGCGATACTCTTCATCAATAAGACGATTTTGACTCTCGGCAGCACGACTCTTATAACCCATCACTGTGGATAGGTCGAAGGATTGGCCAACGGTAAACTCTGTAAGGTTACCCGATTGTTCGGCTCCCTCCCACATACGCTTATAGCTCACTTCAGGGTCATCAAGCGTTATGCCTGTCCTGTTTTCGAGTTTGCGAGCCTCGGTTTCGGCACGCAGAGCGATGAGGGTGGTATTGTTGGTCTCAATGCTATCGAGCAGGGCATGCTGTGCATTGACTATCATCACCGATAATGCGGCAACTATTGCTATTATATATCTATGATAATTCATAATTCGACATTCATAATCCAGAAGTTTGTGACTTCTTATTGGTTAACATATACATTACTGGTACTATAAACCCATTGAGGAGAGTCGATGTCGCCAAACCTCCGAGAATAACTTTGGCCATAGGGCTCTGTATCTCATTACCAGGAAGTTCTCCACCCAGTGCCAGTGGAATAAGCGCTAAAGCAGTGGTGAGAGCAGTCATAAGAATAGGATTGAGACGGTCGGCCGAGCCATGCATGATGCTATCTCGCAACGAATACCCTTCTGCAAGGAGGTCATTGTATCGCTCGATGAGCAGCATGCCATTGCGAGTGGCAATACCAAAAAGCGAGATGAAACCGATAATAGCTGGTATACTAATATCACTTCCCGTAAGCCACAACACTAGCACTCCACCCACAAGTGCCAAGGGAAGGTTGACCAAGATGACAGCCGCCTGTGTAAGACTTCGGAACTGATTATATAGCAGCAGATAGATGACCATAATGGCAAATAGCGAGGCGATGAGCAGTGTGCGCGATGCGTTCTCTTCGTTCTCAAACTGTCCGCCATACTCGATGTGGTAATCTTCGGGGAGTTCGACCTGCTCCTCGATGATACGGCGCATATCTGTTACCACACTGCGGAGGTCACGCCCTGCGACATTGGCCGACACCACCACCTTGCGCTCCACATTCTCACGATTGATGGTATTGGGGCCTACCGATGACACCACATCAGCAATTTGTCCCAACGGCACCTTACTATCACCGGCATCGACAATGAGTCGGCGTATATCCTCGGCTGTAGCACGACTGTCGTCACCCACCTTGAGCGTGAGGTCAAAGACACGACGGCCTTCATAGACCTGCGACACGGCTTCACCGGCCAACAGCACATTCACCATATCGGCAAACTCAGGCATGGTGACGCCATACTTGGCCATCACCTCACGACGAGGAATAATCTTCAACTGTGGACGCTCTACCTGTTGCTCCACATTGAGGTCGGCCGCACCCTCGACTCCCTCCACGGCAGACTTGATGCGATTGCCTATGCGATACATCTCATTGAGGTCAGTACCAAAAACTTTGATTGCAATGCTGGCACGAGTACCCGAAAGCATGGCATCGATACGATGACTGATGGGAGCACCCACCTCGATATTGGTACCAGGAAGTGTACCCAACTTATCACGCACTTCGGCCACCAACTCCTCTTTTGAGCGATTGGTGAGGATAAACGGAGCCTCTATCTCTGATACATTGACACCTAATGCATGCTCATCAAGCTCGGCACGACCTGTCTTACGGCCTACGGTCTGTATTTCGGAAATGGTAAGCAGGAGCTCTTCGGCACGACGACCTATCTTGTCAGACTCTTCCAAAGAGATACCAGGAAGTGTAGCCACATTGATGGTAAACGAGCCCTCATTGAAGGGAGGCAAGAAAGAGCGGCCCAAGTTAAAGAAGCCTATCAAAGCAACAACAAAAAGTGCCACGGTAGCGCAAATCACCACACGATGATGAGCGAGGGTCCAAGAGAGGGCGCGGGTGTAGATCCTGGTAAAGAATCGTGTAACAGGAGAAGAGGCCTCCCCCTTGCCCCTCCCGAGGAGGGGTGAGCCAGACATCGCGGAGCCACTTTCATTAGTGGATGCTCCCAACAGGAAACTACACAGCACCGGTGTCAAGGTGAGCGCCACCAAAGTAGAAGCACACAATGCCACAATAAAGGCTATGCCAAGCGGTGCCAACATGCGTCCCTCCATGCCGGTAAGGAAAAACAAAGGCACGAAACTGGCTATAATGATCAGTGTGGAGTTGAGGATGGGCATACGCACCTCTTTCGAGGCTTCGTAGATGACTGTAAGCATTGGACGACGATGCTCGATGGGCAACGCACGATTCTCTCGCAAACGCTTATATACATTTTCCACATCGACAATGGCATCATCAACAAGAGAGCCTACTGCAATAGCCAGACCACCGAGACTCATCGTGTTGATGGTAAGTCCCAAGGCGTTAAGTGCAAGGATAGCAGCAACGAAAGCCAACGGAATAGTTACAAGAGAGATAAGTGTGGTGCGCACATTCATCAAGAAGATAAAGAGTACGACAACGACAAATATAGCTCCCTCAATAAGTGCGCTCTTCACATTGTCAATCGAGCTATTGATGAATCGTTCCTGACGATACACATCCGTTGTGAGTCGTACATCAGTTGGAAGTTCGCGTTGTATATCTTCGAGCGTGGCATCCAGTTTCTTGGTCAGTTGTATCGTGCTCGTATTGGGTTGCTTGGTCACAGTCAGAATAACGGCGGGCTCGGTACGCAATGAAGCTACACCAAACTTGGGACGCTGGTCGCCAATCTGCACTTCAGCGATATGGTGCAACAGTAGGGGAGACTCCCCTACCCGCTTCACTACAGTATGGGCAATATCGTCCACACTGCTTGTCGATAACATACCACGAATGATATACTCGTTGCCATACTCGTAGAGCGTACCACCTGTAGCGTTCTGATTCATGCCAGACACTACCTCCATCACCTCGCCCAACGACACATCGTAATGCATCATCTTTTCAGGATCGAGCAGTATCTGGTACTCCTTGACCTCACCACCCAATACGGCTACCTGCGCCACACCTCCCGTAGCGAGCAGCCGCGGACGGATGGTCCAGTCGGCCAAAGTGCGCAAATCGCGCAAAGAGGTACTGTCAGCCGTCAATCCCACAAAGAGGACCTCACCAAGAATAGATGACTGAGGACCCAGCGTGGGCGTACCGACATGCTGGGGCAAGGCATCCATCACAGTTGCAATCTTCTCCGACACGATTTGCCGGGCATGGTATATCTCGGTATCCCAATCAAACTCAACCCACACGATAGAGAATCCCGTTGTACTCGATGAACGCACACGGCGCACACCTGTAGCACCATTGACGGCAGTCTCAATAGGGAAAGTCACCAACTGCTCCACCTCTTCGGGAGCCATACCTTTAGCTTCGGTCATCACCGTAACGGTAGGAGCATTGAGGTCGGGAAAAACATCCACATCCATCGTCGTGGCGGTATACACACCAGCCACCATCAACAATACCGATGCCACGAGCACCAGCAGACGATTGTGAAGCGAAAAGCGAATTATTTTGTTTAACATAACATGAGCCCTCCCTTTTTAGTGGCTGTGTCCGTGCGGTATAGCCGTCGACATCGACGCTAATTTTACATGATAGGCCCCATGGGTCACCACGCGTTCTCCATGGTGCAAGCCATGCAGTATCTCCACACGCTCACCATTGCGACGACCAATGCGCACACTGCGTTTCTCATACTCCTCGGCACATATCTGCACATACACAAAATAGAGTCCCTGCTCTTCAGTGAGCGCAGTCACAGGAACTGACACTACCCCGCTCTCGGGCTGCGTCAACAGATACACCTCTGCATACGAGCCAGCGATGAGGTCGCCCACATTGTCTATCTCAAAGGTTACAGGCACGAAAGCTCCTTCAGCAACACGCCCATAAGACAACAATCGGCCATTCAACTCATCGGTCTTGTACAGACGGTCGGTATAGGCAGGGCGGAACTGAGCCCTACTCACCTTAGCAAGCTGCCCGAAGTCGCGTTCCGACACCTCGGCACGCAACTGCAGGCGGTTAGTCTGTGTCACCACCGCTACAGGCTGCCCCACCTCTACATAGCTGCCATTAGCCACAAGCAGTTGCTTCAAGTACCCAGTCATGGGCGATACGAGCGAAGCACCTTTCTCGGTCATTCCCTCGGCTTGACCCTCATAAGTGGTCTTAGCCATCTCATAGCGCAAGCGTATCTGCTCAAACTCTTTGTCCGATACGATCTTATCATCTATGAGGCGTTGTGCACGCTCATACTCTGCCTTAGCCGTTTCATAGGCCAGCTTTGCCTTCAGCAGAGGATCACCATCCTGGAGTTTCCTGGCCGACACACCCGCAAATGCCTTTCCCTCACTCACGAGCTGTCCCTCTGCAAGCGAAGGCTGTGTGTAATAGAGTACACCAGCCGATGTAGCCACCACAGTAGTCTCTCCTCCTACAGGAGCCTGCAGGTGACCGGCAGTCTTGATGACACCATAGAAAGGCACCTCCTCCAACACCTCCACTACGAGTCCAACCGCCTCGGCCTGTTGACGGGTAAAGGCAATGCCCTCACCATGAGCATGGTCATGTCCGTGAGCATGATCGTGCTCCTCATGAACAGATTCCGAGGCATGGCTATGTCCCGAATGGTCATGTTCGCCATGACTATGCTCTGCATGGTCGTGCGAATGGCCTGTATGGACATGCGTATGGTCATGTACATGCTCCGGGTGGTCATGCCCACAGCTATGCTCAGCATGTACCTCGTGCACATGGTCGTGCTGGTGGTCGTGCTCATGACTATGTCCCTGCTTTCCACCACAAGCAGCAAAGAGTGCCGCTGCGCATAAGCAAGCCCAAGATTGAATGTGTCTCTTCATATACTATTTATATTTTCGTTCATCGTTAAACCTTAATCGTTCATCGTTAATTGCTGAACCATCTCGAATGCAAAGGTACAAAACACTTTCTGCAACTCTGTTGCAAAAAATCTCTTATAACAAAAAGAGATGCGGACCTGGCCATAGCCAAGTCCGCACCAAAGGACGAAATTTTAATGTGCACACTGCACGGATTGGTGTTATTTGAAAATAACCTTACGACCATTCACGATGTAGATACCCTTCACAGGATTCAGCACACGGCGACCTTGGAGGTCGTAGACGACGGGGGCTTCTTCATCAGCCATCATGCCATCCACACCACTTGCGGCAATTACCATAACGACACAAATAGCCTCTTTGTCACCAGCCTTAGCAGTGATAACAGCAGTACCAGGGGCAATGGCAGTCACCACACCATTCGTCACGGTGGCCACGCTCTCTTTGGAGCTACTCCATGTCACCGTCTTATCGGTTGCGTTGCTAGGCAATACCGTAGCAGTCAAAACAAGGGTCTCACCCTCGGCAAAAGTCGCTTCTTCTTGAGAGAGGATAATATTGGTAACAGCAATAACATCCTTCTCTACAGTCACCACGCAAGTGGCCTCCTTGTCACTAACCTTGGCAGTAATAATAGCTACGCCTGTAGACTTGGCTGTCACAACGCCATTCGTCACGGTGGCTACGCTCTCTTTGGAACTACTCCATGTCACTGCCTTATCGGTTGCGTTACTGGGCAATACTGTAGCTGTCAAGGTAAATCTCTCACCTTCAACGAGGGTGACTTCATCTTGAGAAAGCGTGATGCCAGTAACGGCTTCAACCTCATCTTTCTCTCCTGCATCACCTTCCCCACCATTCGTATTTATAAAGAGATTTTTCCAACCCTCAGCTGACCTATATAGGACCTCGGAACCGAGGGGTATTTCTAAAGAAGTAACATAGGGGCTAACACCTAAAAAAACATTTGTTCCACAAGCGGGTGGCATGATAGAGTGACAAGTAATCTTAGTGAGGCCTGCACAAGTACAGAAAGCATAATCGCCAATTCTAACGACATTTTCGGGGATAGTCAGAGAATTGAGACTCACACAACAATAGAATGCGTAATCACCAATAGTCTCCAAACTTTCAGGCAGAGTGAGTGACTTCATTGTAGTGCAGTTCTCAAAAGCGTAGTCACCAATAGTTTTAACCTTATCTCCAATAATTACCTTTGTGAACAAACCTGAATAGAAAACCCCTTGAGAACTTACCGCAGCAGAGGGGATATCACAGTTTACAACAAGTTCTCCTCCACAATTAGCAAACGCCTGTATGCCTAAAGACCTAACACTCTCTGGGATAATGAAAGATTCGACATTATAGCAACCACTGAAAGCATAATCACCAATACTTGTAATATATTGAGAAAGATTCAAAGAAGTAATACTAACACAACCATTAAATGCATTGTCGCCGATGCTTATTACATCTTCTCCTATGGTAACTTTAGAAAAGTTAGAATTATAAAAAACTCCAGTATCCTCTAAAACAGCAGATGGAATATTGCAATTTACTAAAAGTTCACCAGCACAACCATAAAATGCATTTTCTCCGATATTCGTTACGCTATTAGGAAGAACGACAGAAGCGGTGTTATCGCAACCATAAAAGGCATTCTTCCCAATATTGATTACACTATTAGGAAGAATAATAGCGTTGAGAACAGCACAATCCTCAAAAGCGCCCTGTCCGATATTTTGGACACCTTCACCGAAATCTACAGAAATAAGGTACTCACAATCATTGAAGGCATGCTTTCCGATATCTCTAACTTCGTCACCTATGATAATCTCTGAAAATTCACTATTATAAAATGCCCCTGTATTATTTGATTCAGCATCAGGAATATCGCAATTTATTGTAAGTTTGCCTGTACATCCTGAAAATGCGAATCCACCCATATCAGTTACACTATTAGGGATGTATGTGGAAGCGAGACTACAACAATCCCTGAACGCTCCATCTCCAATACTCGTAACACTTTCGGGAAGGGTGATTGAGTTGATATTACTACAACCACTGAAAGCGCCATCCCCTATATTCGTTACACCATCTTGAATGGTTAGAGATGTTATACTATTGCATCCAAGAAAAGCATAGTCACCAATGTTTCTAACATCCTCTCCTATGGTAACTTTGGAGAACTTGCTCCCATAGAATATTCCAGTAGAACTGCCTTCATTATCCGGGATATCACAATTCACGATAAGTTCACCAGTGCAACCATAAAAGGTTGCTGAAACTAACCCTGTTATACTATTAGGCAGAGTGATGGATTTGATATCATTACAATCATAGAATGCCATAAGATCTATTTCTGTAACACGATAAGTAACCCCATTATGCATGACAGAAGAGGGTATTTCTACATTCTTTCCGCTATAGCCTCCATAAGGATAACTATGGGTTACTGTCACTGTTCGGTCTGATTCAGAGGAAATGCGGTAATAAATTCCTCCCACCTCGAAATCTTCGGCATTTGCCGCCACGCTGCACAATAGCACCGCCATTGTAGCAAGCCAATGTTTAAAGTTTTTCATTTTGTTGAACTTATAAAATTAATAAAACAATAATAATATCATTTCATTCGCCTATAAGTTCCCCAGATTCGGCAGAAATCATTACACCTATATAAATAAGAAAAGCGTGAGAACCTGTACCTGTCACTCGTCTCACCCTTCGAGGCTCTCGCATTGCCCATTGTTGTCGAAACGAGCAACGCGAAAGCCTCACGCCGATATGTATATACGACACCCTACATTACACTAATCATTACGACCAATATAACAAAGGAGTACGAAAACATACCCATGAGACATTCACCGTTGCTTTGTTTTTGACAACAATTAAGAATTTGCGAGATTCCGAAGAGTCAAAACCAAAGCGCCAAGTAAACGCCTTTCCAAAATGTCTTCGCCCACCCACGAACCCTGTCGGCGTGAGCGATAGTGCGAAAGTAGTGCAAACAATGCAAATAAGCAAGAGTAATCCCCAAAATATTGAAAATATAGCGTACAGCGTACACCCTTGTACACCCTTTTTATAACTTCGTATAGTAAAAATAAATAATTAAGTAGGATGCGTGTAGGTAAATAATTATTTTATTCTCTATAGCTTTTCAAAAAGTACGTGCCAGGGTGTACGCTGTACGCTAATTATGAAGAATGATAATTTTATTCGGTGACTTTCCCTCTTTTTCGGGCAGACACGTCGGTCTTCCCCTACGGGGGAACTTTATCTTGCCCTAGAATAGAGTTCGTCTTGTCCTACAAAAAATCTCGTGTAGGCCTACACGAGAAAAATTCTACACAGGGTTTTTCCGAAACGGACGAAGGCTTTTCGCCAATCAGATACAGTCAATAAATCTATTGCAAGGCTCCAATAAAAGTATCAGACAAAGAGATTTTTCCCATTGCAGGCCTGCAATATGATGAGCTATGAGCAGTGAGAAGTGATGAGATAGTGAGCGATGGGAAAATGAGCGATGAGAAGTGTCTATGAGAAATGAGGTATGAGAAATGAGCTATGAGCAGTGAATCTGGCAATCTATACATCCTATAGTTTCTATAACTTCTATAGTATCCATAGAACATCTATGCTATCTATACCTTAAGCCGACCATCAACAAAAACAAAGAGAGGAGTCATCCATCTGGACAACTCCTCTCTCCTGAAAACGGCGGCTACCTACTCTCCCACAAACGCAGTACCATCGGCGCGGTCGGGC
>JAZKZX010000015.1:0-14693 GCA_045612925.1 Bacteroidaceae bacterium | reverse complement strand
TGTGTATGTAGTGAAGGTCCCGTATTTTCAATAGATAAGTTATCATGGCAGATTTAAGAACTTCGATAGGCAAGCTCGAACTTGCCAACCCGGTGATGACTGCATCGGGCACATTTGGTTACGGCACCGAGTTTGCCGACTTCGTAGACCTCGAAAAATTGGGCGGTGTCATCGTCAAGGGTACTACCTTGCATCACCGCGAGGGTAACCCCTATCCCCGTATGGCGGAGACTCCCGCGGGCATGCTCAATGCGGTAGGTTTGCAGAACAAGGGTGTAGACTACTTCTGCGAGAAGATATACCCCACCATCAAGGATTATAAGACACGGATGATTGTCAATGTCAGCGGTTCGGCTATTGAGGATTATGTGGCTACTGCTGAGCGTATCAATGCGCTGGAGAATATCCCTGCCATCGAGCTCAATATCTCGTGCCCCAATGTGAAGCAGGGCGGTATGGCCTTCGGCGTGACAGCCAAGGGTGCTGAGGAGGTGGTGAGCGCCGTGCGTAAGGCTTACGATAAGACCCTCATCGTGAAGCTCTCGCCCAATGTGACCGACATCACCGAGATAGCCCGTGCTGCTGAGGCTGCAGGTGCCGACAGTGTGTCGCTCATCAACACCCTGCTGGGTATGGCCATCGATGCTGAGCGTCGTCGTCCCGTGCTCTCTACCGTGACCGGTGGTATGAGTGGTCCTGCCGTGAAGCCCATCGCGCTGCGCATGGTGTGGCAGGTGGCCAAGGCGGTAGGTATCCCCGTCGTAGGTTTGGGTGGTATCACCAATGCTACCGACGCCATCGAGTTCCTCCTTGCTGGTGCATCGGCCATCGAGGTAGGTACGGCCAACTTCATGGATCCTGCCGTGACGGGCAAGATCGTGGATGGCATCAACGAGTACCTCGACCGTCACGGCTTTGCTTCAGTGCGCGACATTATCGGGGCGCTGGAGGTGTAATTATACGAAGACGAGGACGAAAACGAAGACTATGCTCCGGATGTATACCCATCCGGATGACTGTTTCGCTTTCGTCTTCGTCATTGTTTGTTAGTTTTCGTTTTCGTCATCGTTTTCGTTTTTATAGTGCGCACCGAAGAAGAAATCCTCATGCATCGTCTCCGTCATAAGTTTCATAAGACGGCGGCAGAGTATGGTCTCATCGAAGAGGGAGACCGTATACTCATTGCCGTATCGGGCGGTAAGGACTCGTTGGCATTGCTCGAACTGATGGCTGCCCGGGTGCGTGTACTCAAGCCGCGATTCTCTATCGTGGCGGCTCATGTGGTGATGACCAACATCCCCTATCAGAGCGATACTGGGTATCTTATTGACTTTGCTCGAAATCTTGGTGTAGAGATGCATATCGTGGAGACATCATTTGATGCCTCTACTGACACTCGCAAGTCGCCCTGCTTCCTCTGCTCATGGAACAGGCGCAAGGCGCTCTTCGAGACGGCCAAGGCGCACGGGTGCAATAAGATTGCCCTCGGACATCACCAAGATGATGTGTTGGTGACGCTACTGATGAACATGACCTTCCAGGGGGCTTTCTCTACCATGCCACCAGCGCTGAAGATGGACAAGTTTGACATGACCATCATACGGCCCCTTTGCCGCATCGAAGAGCGCGACATCACGCGTCTGGCCGAGCTGCATGAATACAAGAAGCAACAGAAGAATTGTCCTCATGAGCACGCTTCGAACCGTAGCCGTATGGCCGAGGTGCTCGCTACCCTTGAACAGCTCAACCCCGAAGCTCGCTATAATCTCTGGGGGAGCATGACTAACGTACAATCAGATCTCCTACCTCCGAAGGTGTGATGGTTCTGCCGTTGCCTTTTTAGCTATTGGCACAAGTCCTTTCCTTCAGCAGTGGGCTTAGGAGAGGCTGACGGCTTTAAATATGGGGGTGGGGCACTGCGAAGTGCTGTCGTATCCAAACCAATATCCAAGACCTTGCTCATCTGTAGGTAAGAAGCAGAGGCGTAGGCTTTCGGTGTATGTGCCATAGATGATATGCCATGTTTCGGAAGGCTGCACATGCTTGGTGCGTACACCTTCGGCAGGGCGTTTCTTGAGTGACATGCCTGCCTCGATCCATGCTATGGTGACATCTGTCGTGTAGGTGGGGTAGTGCTCGCGGCAGAAGAGGTATAGCAGTTCGCCGCGTCGCTCAAGACTCATGGGCTGGTCTATGTAGTTGTGTATGGTGAGGTGGTGCAGGAAGCGGTGTATGAAGTCTCGCTCGGAAAGCATGATCTTGCTTGTGATGTGTTGCCAGGCTGAGGTGTTATAGTAGGCATCGAGCAGGCGCGATAGACGACGGGCCTCTTGCAACTCAGTACTGGTGATAGCATGGGTCTCGAGCACTTCGTAGGGTGGCAGGGTAGAGTAGCGTATGCCAAGCTGCTCGGCGTCGCGACGCATCGCAGTGCCAGGCAGTAGTTTGAGTGATTCGAGCTGTATCTCTCCGGCGTGGTACTCTGCCAATGTGTGTATGTCTTCGTATATTTGTTCGAGCGTATAGAGAGGAAGTCCTGCGATAAGGTCGGCGTGCGTGATGAGGTTGGGCAGAGAGCAAAGGAAGCGTAGCCCGTCGAGCGATTCCTTCAATGTGCCCTTGCGTGTGCTCATGTCGAGCACCTCTTGGCGTAGGCTCTGTATGCCTGCTTCGAGGTGTAGTAGTCCGTCGGGCATCTCTGATAGTACCTCGCGCACACTTTGAGGCAGTAGCGCCGGGTGCATCTCCAAGTGAAATCTCAGGTGGGGATGATATTCAGCGAAGAGCTGTAGCAGTTCGATGGCATGGCGCGGGTGGTAGTTGAAGGTGCGGTCGAGGATGCGCACATCGCGTATGCCTTGTGCTCGGATATGGTCGAGACGACGGCGTATATCCTCTAATGGTAGCGTGCGTATAGGGTCGCCCATACCACTGACACAAAAGGCGCAGCTATTGAAACATCCGCGTGTGGTCTCCACCTGTACGAAAGGTTTGCTCCAAGTGAATAGGGGACTCTCTTCGGGGGTGTGCAGCGAGGCGAAGTCCATCACGCGAGCAAGGCCGTTGTCGTGGTATGTGCCGTTGTGTATATAGCATAGCCCTGTAATGTTGTTCCATGCTTCGGGATTGTTCCACTTGTCAAGCCATTGGGCAAAGCTCTCCTCGCCTTCGCCACGCAATACACAATCTATCTCGGGGTGATGGTGGAGGTATGGCTCATTGTCGCCCAAGAACTCGGGACCTCCAAGTATGACGGTAGCATGCGGCAATAGTGCTTTGACTCGTGCGATGATATGTAACAGATGCTCGTGGGTGAAGAGCCATGCCGTAGCAGCAATCACATCGGGGCGCTGGGCATAGATGGTATCGACGGCCATACCTATGGCTTCGCTTGTCGTGGTGCGTACCACCGTCCACTCGATATCGGTGCGGTGCATCACCTGAGCATGTATTGCGGGTAATGCCAATGAGCTATGCGCGTATGAGCAGTTGAGGTCGAGCCAAAGGAGACGCATACGCTCTATTAATGTAAGATATGGTATATCAGTTCGCGAAGCAATCCCTTGTCTGTGGCATTGGCTCCGTAGCCTTTCGATATGGCATCGTACTTGCGTATGTCACTGATGATATACATGACCTTGCGGGCCGTGTAATATTTCATGGCAGTTTGATACTCTCTGGCTTGCCATGGATTGCGCAAGTCAAGATATGCGGCGATACCATTCTCTGATTTTTCAGGTGCATAGTAGGCCATCATCAAATTGGAGTAGAAGTTGAAGAGCATAGACAACACCATAGGCATGGCGAATGTCTTCTTGTTGTCCTCCATATACTTGGCAATGGTGTTGGCTTTTACTACATCCTTTACCATGAGTGCGTTCTTCAACTCAAATACATTATAGTCTTTGCTGATGCCCACGCAATCCTCTACGAGCTCGGGGGTGATGGGCGCATCGCTCTGTGGCTTGGCAATGATGAGTTTGTCCAGCTCACTCGCCATTCTGTTGAGGTCTGCACCGATACATTCCACCATCATATTTGCTGCTTTGGCATCAATGGCAGAGCCTTTGGCTCTCACATAGTTGGTGATGAACGATGGCAACATGGTTTCCTTGAGCTTCTTTGACTCGAAGAGGCGTCCCACCTTTTCTATCTCCGTTGCTACCTTTTTGCGACGATCTAATGTACCATGCTTATGGCAGAATACGAGCACGGTTGTTGGTTGGGGCTTTTGGAGATAGTAGATGAGCTCGTCGATGTTGTGTAGGTTTTGCGCTTCTTTGACAATGATCACCTGGTGCTCTGCCATCATGGGGTATCGCTTGGCTGCCGATATGATGCTGCCTATATCCGTATCCCGACCATAGATGACCATCTGGTTGAATCCACGCTCCTCTTCGGTCAATACATTCTCGGCAATATAGTCTGAGAGGCGATCTATGTAATAAGACTCCTCACCCATCAGATAATATACCGATGCAAACTGACGAGAATTGACCTCTTTTATAATGCTGTCGTAGGTTACTTCTTGTTTTGCCATAGTGTTTTCACGAGTTGTGTTGTCTAAGACTCGAGATTGATGTACAAAGATAGTGAAAATGTTTTAAATGAAGAGAAACAACCTTGTCATTTGGTAAGAATTTGTTAACTTTGCAACTCGCAAGCAGTTATCTGCTCTGCAAGTATCAATAATGGTGTTGCTATAAAAATACTAAAACTATAATAAATATGGCTGGAATGATTGACATCCGCGAATTGAATGAGAAGATTGAGCGTCAGAGTGGCTTTATCACCAATCTGATGGCTGGTATGGACCAAGTAATCGTTGGTCAAAAGCATTTGGTAGAGTCATTGCTTATTGGCTTGTTGGCCGATGGCCATGTGTTGCTCGAGGGTGTGCCAGGTTTGGCAAAGACTTTGGCTATTAAAACATTGGCGCAGCTTATCGATGCCCAGTATAGCCGTATACAGTTTACCCCCGACTTGTTGCCTGCCGATGTGGTAGGTACCATGATCTATAGTCAGAAGGACGAGACCTTCATCTCGAAGAAGGGACCTATCTTTGCCAACTTCGTATTGGCCGATGAGATAAACCGTGCTCCGGCCAAGGTGCAGAGTGCATTGCTCGAGGCCATGCAGGAGCGTCAGGTGACATTGAGTAAGGATACCTTCCGTCTGCCCGAGCCTTTCCTTGTACTCGCTACACAAAACCCCATTGAACAGGAGGGTACCTATCCGTTGCCCGAGGCACAGGTAGACCGCTTCATGCTGAAGGTTGTCATCGACTATCCTAAGTTGGAAGAGGAGATGCGTATCATCCGTCAAAATATCAATGGCGAGAAGTATGAGGTGCGTCCCATCATGAAGGCCGAAGAGATTATGAAGGCTCGTGAGGTGGTGAGAGAGGTGTATATCGATGAGAAGATTGAGCGTTACATCGCTGACATCGTGTTTGCTACCCGCTATCCCGAGAAGTATGGTTTGAAGGATTTGAAAGACATGATATCGTTCGGTGGCTCGCCCCGTGCCTCTATCAGTTTGGCGCTCGCAGCCCGCTCATATGCCTTCATCAAGCGTCGTGGCTATGTAATCCCCGAGGATGTGCGTGCGGTGGCTCACGATGTGTTGCGTCATCGTATCGGTCTCTCTTACGAGGCTGAGGCAAGCAACCTCACTGCTGAAGAGATCATCAGTCAGATTCTGAACAAGGTTGAAGTACCCTAATAATTTAAGGAGTATAGGAGTCGGTAGTTCGGGAGTGCAGACAAATGCTTTTCAGAAGTTACAGGAGTCAGTAGTACAATAGTACTGACGAATGTGATGACTGATACAGTAGCCATACAATCGTCTGAACTCCTGAGCAAAGCGAAAACTCCTGAACTTCTGAACTCCCAAAGTTATGGAAGCGAACGAACTAATCAAGAAGGTACGCAAGATTGAGATTAAGACGCGAGGCTTGTCGAGCAATATCTTTGCCGGACAGTATCACTCTGCGTTCAAGGGTAGGGGTATGGCTTTCTCTGAGGTGCGTGAGTACCAGTATGGCGATGATGTACGCGATATTGACTGGAATGTAACGGCACGATTCAACAAACCCTATGTGAAGGTGTTTGAGGAGGAGCGTGAGATGACAGTTATGTTGCTTGTAGACATGTCGTCGAGCCTTGACTTTGGTACATCGGGTATGTACAAGAAGGATATGGTGGCCGAGATTGCTGCGACACTGGCTTTTGCCGCGATACAAAACAATGACAAGATAGGTGCCATCTTCTTTACTGATCGTATAGAGAAGTTTATCCCTCCTCAGAAGGGACGCAAACATATCCTCTATATCATACGCGAGGTGCTTGGTTTCAAACCTGAGAGTAAGCAGACCGACCTCACCGTAGCTCTGCAGTATCTGACCAATGCAATCAAGAAACGCTGTACGACATTTGTGCTGAGCGATTTCATTGAGGAACGCGATTTCAAGAATGCCCTCACCATAGCCAATCGTAAACACGATGTGGTGGCTATACAGGTGTATGACAAGCGTGTAGAGGAGTTGTCCGATGTGGGACTGATGAAGATGGTCGATCCTGAGAGTGGCGAAGAGGTCTATGTAGACACCTCGTCGCGAAAGGTGCGTACACTACATCGTAAGTGGTGGATAGAGAGTCAGGTGCGTCTGAGAGATACATTCAGCAAGTCGGGAGTCGACTCCATCTCGGTGCGTACCGACCAGGATTATGTGAAGGCGTTGATTAACCTTTTTGCAAAACGAAACTGATGATGAAAGTTTTCTATAAGTTTTTAAGTGTGCTCTTCCTTGTGCTCTGCTTTACTTCTTATGCAGCAGCCCAGGTCACCATCAATGCCAGCATCGACTCGCTGCAGCTCTATATTGGTGAGCAAACCAAGGTGAAGCTTGAAGTGAGTTGCCCTATTGAGAGTGAGTTGGTAATGCCCGCCTTTAACGACGGACTATTGATGCCTGGCATAGAGATTGTGGGAGATGTGAAAGTAGATACACAGTACCTGAACAAGAAGCAGCAGATGCTCGTGAGTCAGGAGTATATGGTCACCTCATTTGACTCGGCATTCTACTATATTCCTCCCTTCGAGGTACTTGTAGACAGTCAGAGCTATAGCTCTAACGCGTTAGCACTGATGGTATATCATTTCCCAATTGATACTACACAAGTTGAGGCTATCTATCCTATCAAGGATGTGGTACATGTAAAGCTCACCTTTGCCGACCTATGGCTGCTACTGCTTGCTATTGTGTTAGTGGCAGGTATCGTGGTACTTGTGTTATATCTTGTGAAGCGTTACAATGATGACAAGCCCATCCTCAAGCGCGTGACCATAGCCCCCAAACTCCCCGCGCATCAAGTGGCACTTAAGGAGATGGAACGCATCAGGGAAGAGAAGAGCTGGCAGCGCGACGATGTGAAGCAGTACTACACCGAGCTGACCGATACCTTGCGCACCTACATGGAAGAGCGTTTCGGATTTAATGCTATGGAGATGACTTCCGATGAGATTATCGAGCAGCTCAATGAGCAACCCGATAAGGTATGGATTGGTGAGTTGCGCACGCTGTTCCAGATGTCAGATCTCGTCAAGTTTGCCAAGTACAAGCCTCTAATCAATGAGAATGACATGAATCTCATCACAGCCATTGACTTCGTGAATAAGACAAAGCTTGAGGAGGTGGCTCCCGCAGCTCCCGTCACCCAAGAAATTGTAGTCAAAGAGGGGCGTTCAAAGCAAGAGCGTATCTGGATACTCTGTGGAATCATCGCACTTGGCCTTTGTGGCGCATCAGCGTTGTATGTAGCATTGAGCCGTATCATTCACCTGTTTTTCTAATATTTTACTTATATGACATTTGCCAATCCTGCATATCTGCTCCTATTGCTGTTACTGATACCATATATCGTATGGTACATCTTGCGTGGGCATCGTGCCGATCCTTCCATGCGTGTGTCGAGCACACGCATGTATGCATCCATGCCCAAGAGTTATAAGGTATATCTTCGCCACTTACCCTTTGTGTTGCGTATGGTGGCTTTATCGTTACTTGTCGTAGTACTGGCTCGTCCTCAATCTACCGACCATTGGCAGAGCAGTGAGGTAGAGGGTATTGATATCATGCTGGCTGTCGATGTATCGACCAGTATGCTTGCCGAGGACCTCAAACCCAACCGTATCGAAGCTGCCAAGCAGGTGGCTGCGGAGTTTATCAATGGACGCCCCAACGACAATATTGGTCTTACTGTATTTGCAGGACAGAGCTTTACTCAGTCGCCTCTCACCGTCGATCATGCTGTGCTGCTCAACCTCTTCAATAGCGTTGATTGCAGCATGGCCACCAATGGAATCATCGAAGATGGTACGGCCATCGGCCTTGGTATTGCCAATGCGGTAAGCCGATTGAAGGAGAGTAAGGCTAAGTCAAAGGTTATCATTCTTCTTACAGATGGCTCTAACAATCGTGGTGACATATCCCCCCTCACGGCAGCCGAGATTGCCAAGACCTATGGCATTCGCGTCTATACCATCGGTGTGGGTACTAATGGTACTGCTCCTTATCCCTATCAGGGATTTGGTGGGAAGCAGTATGTGCAGGTACCTGTAGAGATTGATGAGAACACCTTACAACAGATTGCTCAGACTGCTGACGGACAATACTATCGTGCCACCAGCAACTCTAAACTGCGTGAGGTGTATGAGGAGATAGATAAACTTGAGCGTACCAAACTCCATGTCAAGGATTTCAGTCGCAAGTCCGAAGAGTATATGCCCTTTGCCATATGGGCATTCGTTTGTCTCCTCCTCGAGGTACTGCTTAGGCTTACGGTGTTGCGCCGAATTCCATAAAGTACGATTTCAATAAAGAGAGGGGGTAATTGACCCCCTTTCTTATTTTTATTCAAAGAAGTTTGGTTTCCTCTTTCGTGCCTCTTCCAATGAGAGTAGGGGAGTCTGCTCCTTTGCTGCAAACTCCTGTCGCAAGGTTTCCTGCTCCTTCTTGAGTTGGTCGATGAAGGCTTCTCGTGTGTCGTCACCAAGTAGGGCGGCGGCTATGCCTGAGTTTTGTGAGGCGTCTTTTACATATACTACAGGACCATCATAGGCTGGAGCAATCTTCAGTGCAGTGTGCATAGCACTGGTGGTAGCACCTCCGATGAGGAGAGGAACGCTGATGCCAGCCTTGCGCAATGCCTCTGCTGTTGTTTCCATCTCGGCCAGTGAGGGGGTGATGAGTCCGCTGAGTCCGATAATGTCAGGTTTGCACTCAAGGGCTTTCTGCACGATGTCCTCGGCAGGTACCATCACGCCCATATCGATGATGTCGTAACCATTGCATCCCATCACTACACTTACAATGTTTTTGCCTATGTCGTGTACATCGCCTTTGACGGTGGCGAGGAGGACCTGAGGCCCTCTCCTAATCTCCTCCTGAATGGGAAGGGATTCTGAGGTTTCTCCCCCCTGGGGAGTAAGAGGTGCTAATATCTCTACCGCTTGCTTCATGGTGCGTGCTGTCTTGACCACTTGGGGAAGGAACATGCGACCTTCACCGAAGAGTTTGCCCACATGTTGCATACCTGCCATTAGGGGACCTTCTATAATGGCTACTGCTGATGGGTATATGGTAAGTGCCTCTTTCAAATCATCCTCGAGGGTGTCACTATTACCTTTGATAAGGGCATTCTGGAGTCGCTCATCTAATGATACCTCCCCTTTGTCCTTCCCAAGGAGGGGTGTCTCGGCAGCCTCTGACTTTCCAGAGATTTCCGAAGCAATTTTTATCAAGCGTTCGGTGTTAGTTACCCCTCCTTGGGAGGGGGTAGGGGAGTCAAGGATAACATCTTCAATAGCTTCAAGCAGTTCGGGAGCTATGTCGTCGTAGCGTACCGATGTTGATGGGTTCACAATACCCATATCCATGCCAGCCTTGATGGCGTGATAGAGGAACACGGCGTGCATAGCCTCGCGCAAATAGTTGTTGCCGCGGAAGGCAAAGGAAAGGTTGCTCACGCCACCACTCACATGTGCTCCGGGAAGATTTGTGCGTATCCACTCTGTAGCGCGTATGAAGTCGATGGCATAGCTGTTGTGTGCCTCGATGCCTGTAGCTACGGCAAGGATGTTGGGGTCGAAGATGATGTCTTGTGGAGACATGCCTACCTCATTGACGAGCAGGTGGTAGGCGCGTTCACAGATGGCGATACGGCGTTCATAGGTGTCGGCTTGACCCTGTTCGTCAAAAGCCATCACCACTACGGCAGCACCGAGGCGGCGTATCTCACGGGCATGATCAAGGAATTGCTCTTCTCCCTCCTTGAGTGAGATGGAGTTGACTACGCACTTGCCTTGTATACACTTGACGGCTGCAGTGATGACCTCCCACTTTGAGGAGTCTACCATGATGGGTACTCGGGCTATATCGGGCTCTGATGCGATGAGGTTGAGGAAATGCACCATCTCCTTCTCGGTGTCGAGCAGTCCATCGTCCATGTTGATGTCAAGAAGCTGTGCACCATCCTCCACTTGATGACGGGCGATGGAGAGTGCTTCTTCGTATTTCTTCTCATTGATGAGTCGTAGGAACTTGCGCGATCCAGCCACATTGCATCGCTCACCTACATTGATGAAGTTGCGCTCGGGAGTAACCTCACAAAGTTCCAGTCCCGAGAGCCATAAGGCATCGGGGCGTTGGGCGGGTACATGAGGCTGGGCATCTACTACGAGTGCTGCATATTCGGCAATATAGGCATCGGTAGTACCGCAGCAGCCGCCGATAATATTTACCAATCCCTCATCGATGTACTCCTTTACTTGCATGGCCATGTCGGCAGGCGACTGGTCGTAGCCACCGAGACTATTGGGCAATCCCGCATTGGGGTAGCACGAGATATAATAGGGAGCGCGTGAGGCGAGTGCCTTGAGGTAGGGTTTCATCTGTGCTGCACCAAACGAGCAGTTCAATCCTACGGAGAAGATGTTGGCATGGCTTACCGAGGCAAGGAAAGCATCGAGTGTCTGTCCTGACAGTGTGCGTCCGGCAGCATCAGAGATGGTTACCGATAGCATGATAGGTAGGTGCTTGTCTATGCGCTCCATCACACGCTCAGTAGCATAGATGGCAGCCTTGGCATTGAGCGTGTCAAAGATGGTTTCGATGAGCAGCGCATCCACACCGCCTTCGATGAGCGCTTCTATCTGTTCGTCATAGGCTTCTACCAGTTCATCATAGGTGATACCTCGCTTGGCAGGGTCATTCACATCGGGACTGATAGAGCATGTCTTGTTTGTCGGACCAATGGAGCCAGCCACGAAGCGCGGCTTGTCGGGAGTGCTCATAGCATCGGCTTCGCGGCGTGCTATGGTAGCGGCGGCAATATTTATCTCGCGACACAGGTGTTCGCAACCATAGTCGGCCATAGAGATGCGCTGCGCATTGAACGAGCAGGTCTCGATGATGTCAACGCCTACATTGAGGTAGCGGCGATGGATATCGGCAATCACATCGGGGCGGCTCAAGCAGAGTAGGTCGTTGTTTCCCTTCTGCAAGCCTGGAAGTGAGGCAAATCGTTCGCCACGGAAGTCCGTTTCGGTAAGTCCGAGGCGTTGTATCATTGTACCCATAGCGCCATCAAGTATGAGGACGCGCTTTGTGATAATATCTTGTAGTCGTTGCATCGTCTGTTGTGTCAAGCAGTGAGGGAGGATATCTATTATTTCTTCTTTACGCCTTTATATATGACATATCCGAGAGCGAGTACTACGACAGCGATGATGACATAGCCTATCTCGTGGCTATACTCCGAAACGGTGCTGATGAGTTGGTCTTCGGGGACAATGTCTTCGAGGTACCATCCAAGGGCTGCGAGCACACCATTCCAAAGTCCTGCGCCGAGAGCGGTGAAGGCGATAAACTTGCCGATATTCATCTTGGCCAATCCGGCAGGGATAGAGATGAGCTGACGCACGGCAGGTACGAGTCGGCCGATGAGCGTAGCTATCACACCATGTTTGTTGAAGAACTTCTCTGCAGTCTCTACCTTCTCCTGGTCGATAAGGCACATGTGGCCAAAACGGCTGTTGGCAAACTTGTACACGATGGGCTTGCCGAGCCAAAGGGCGAGGTAGTAGTTGACAAGAGCACCAATGATTGCACCTACGGTGGCGAAGAAGACTACCAACCACACATTAAGGTCGCCAGTAGAGGCGGCTCTATAGGCAGCAGGGGGAACTACCACTTCGGAGGGGAAGGGGATAAACGAACTCTCGATGGCCATCAAGAGCGTGATGGTCCAGTAGTTGAGGTGATCTAAACACCATTGGATGAATTGTACGGATTCCATGTTTGTGTTTTTGTTTTTTTTGTCAACGGACAACAGATAATGGTCTGTCATCTGGATGGCTAATTCTTAATTTTCAATATTCAATTGTTTGAGTCTTTCAATCAGTGCTTCAGCACTCTCGCCTTGTGCAGGGGGTATATTGAATATCTCGTAGGTCTTCTGTGGACATTGAGTCAATGCTTCGGAAAGCGTATCGCGGAAGTTCTCCTTGCGCAGTGTCCATTCGCAGAAGCAGAGGTAGGGATATAGCACTTCGGGCTCTATGGCCAAATTGTTTTTGAGCAGTTGTAGTATGTAGTGGCTCATCTCGCAATGCCCATTCTCGAGCATCGATACGCCGACAAGAAATAGCGATCGCTCTACATCACCAGCATCGTTGGTGATGGCCTCGAGGAATAGCTCGGTGCTCTCTTCGTAGCGTCCTTGGCTGAGCAACTCATGTCCCTTCATGATGATGAGCTCGGTGTTGTTGGGGCATATCTTGAGCGCCTCTTCAGTGTAGGTGATGGCCTTGTCGTGCAATCCTCTGCGGCTGAAGATGAGCGACATCTGGCTATATATCTGTGCTTGCTCTTCTGAACCTTCGGGGATGGTGGTGAGTGCTTGGGTGAAGAAGTTAAGCGCTCCGTCGTCATCGCCTCTGTTTACACGGCACATCCCCATGTGAAACAGAGGGTCTACCGTCTCGGGATATCGTTCGTGTAGGGTATGGTAATACTCTTCGGCACGCTCGTAGTTGCCTATGTTGAAATAGCAATTGGCTACGGCATATAAGGCATAGTAACATTCATCTCCATTGATGGCAATGACAAATTCGAAGGCCTCGATAGCTTTGTCATACTCTTCGCGACGGAAGTAAATCTTTCCCAGCTCTTCCCAATAGAAGGTCGAGTAGGGGTCTATGTCGAGCAGTTGATTGTAGAGTGTTATGGCCTCGTCAAATCTCTCCTGTAGCGCATAGCTATAGGCTGCCGACTCGGAGAGAAGTTTATGGTTAGGGTAGCGTTGTATGGCTTCGTCAATCCATAAGCTTGCCATGTCAGATTGGCCATTGTCGACCAGAAGGTCTATGATGTCTACATAGGTCGATACTTCGTAGTTCTCCTCTTCGATAAGTGCTCTTAACAGTGCTTCGGCTTGTGTGTGTTGTTGCGATGCCAATAGTAGTTCTGCACGCAGAAACATTACCTCGCGGTCGCCTTGGTCAGTAATACTATCCAAGATTTGCTGCGCCGCTTTAGGATGTCCGTTGATAAGTCGTGCGCGAGCTTTGAAGATGAGTGCATCGATATTCTCGGGGTGTAGGCGCAGGGCATAGTCGAGTGCAGCTTCGGCCTGTTCAGAGTCTCCCTGCATAGCATAATATTCGGCAATATCGGTCAGCTCGGTCGCTTCAAAGTAGAAGGTGCGCTCACCGTTTATCATCTCCTCATATCGTGCCAGTAGGCTACGAAACTCGGGCTTGTCGAAATATTGTGCGAAGTTGTCTTTCATATAAGAATGTGTTTATATCTGTACCACCTTGTTATGAGTGGTAACAAATATAAACACATGTTTGTTTAATTTTTCTTATTTATTCATCTTGCTCCAGGTATCCTTGAGCGATACGGTGCGGTTGAATACGAGGTGGTCAGCGGTAGACTCCTTATCCACATTGAAGTATCCGATGCGGCGGAACTGCAGGTAGTCGAGAGGCTTAGCATCTGCCAAGTATCGCTCTACATAGCACTCGGTGAGCACCTGTAGTGAGTCGGGGTTGATCATCTCCTTCATAGCCTCCAGTGCGTCGCAACCCTTGGCTTCGCGGATAGTAGCCATTTCGTCGCGGGGGTTCTCTACCTTCCACAAGCGGTCGTAGAGACGTACCTCAACTTTGATGCAGTGTGCGCAACTTACCCAGTGCAGGGTACCCTTCACCTTGCGGTTGCTACCGGGCATACCAGTCTTGGTGTCGGGGTCATACTCAGCGTATACCTCCACGATGTTGCCCTCGTCGTCCTTCTTGCATCCTGTGCACTTCACGATGTAGGCATTCATCAGGCGTACCTCCTGACCGGGAGTCATGCGGAAGTACTTCTTCGGTGCATCCTCCATGAAGTCCTCACGCTCCATCCACAGTTCGCGGCTGAACTCGATGGTGTGTGTACCTGCCTCGGGATCTTCGGGGTTATTGATGGCCTCCATCACCTCTACCTGTCCTTCGGGATAGTTGGTAATGATAAGTTTTACGGGGTTTACGACTGCCGATACGCGGGTTGCACGAGCATTGAGGTCCTCGCGTACAGCGCTCTCGAGGAGTGCAAAGTCGTTCAGTGCATCGTAGGTGGTGTAGCC
>JAZKZX010000014.1:0-2312 GCA_045612925.1 Bacteroidaceae bacterium | reverse complement strand
GTTGAGAAGACCAAGGCTGAGATGGTACAGAAGGCTGTTGACGCTGCTCTCTCTAAGGCTGGCATCAACCCTGCTCATGTAGACTCTGAGGATCACATGGAGAGCAACATGACCAAGGGCTGGATCACCGCTGAGGATGTAGCCAAGGCTAAGGAGATCATCGCTACCGTATCTGCTGAGAAGTCTGCTAACCTTCCTGAGGCTATGATCCAGAACATCGCTAAGGGTCGTCTTGGCAAGTTCTTGAAGGAGGTTTGCTTGCTCAACCAGGAGGACATCATGGAGGCGAAGAAGAGCGTACGCGACGTATTGAAGGAAATCGACGCTGACCTCAAGGTTGTTGCCTTCAAGCGCTTCACACTCCGCGCAGAGTAATTCACTTTAAGAATTATCGTTTAATAAATAGACAAGGCCCGCCAAATGGTGGGCCTTGTTGCTTTTAGGTCAGCGACCTAAAGGTTAGCGTCGTTCAACGAACTATACTTCAGACCAATTGGAGCTCTCCTCCAGAAAAATTAGACAAAGGCTTTTAGAAAATTGCAGGCCTATGATATTTTTATCAGACAAAGGCTTTCCTCTACATCCCTATAGACAATATTTGGGGAGAGTAAAATAGTTCTATTTCTGCCCTGGCAAGGAGCTGCAGAACTGTTCCGTTTCAACTGAGACGGTAGCGATGACAAAAATGCGTTGTAGGTCTAATTTTCAATTCTCAACTTTCAACTTTCAGATTATTTGTCCTTGCTAGGCCAAAAATAAAAATCGTTTACTCTGTGAGATTTACACACTGCTCCACTATTCGTGTGAAGTTATTCCACCCCGGTGTGCGGGCATAGGTGCTCTTGGCACCGCGGGGAACGTAGAGCGTACAGTTCTTGTCGATGCGGTCGAAGGTACTGCGGTCTATGGCAAAGAGCTCGCTTGCGGGGATGTGCGATACCACCTTGTTTAGTCTGCTGCACCCCTCGAAGGCGGAAAAGCCTATCTTTCTCACTCCTTTGCCAATGGTGAGTGTATGCAGTTGCTCGCAGCAGTTGAAGGCATAGTCGCCGATCTCGGTTACTGCGTCGGGGACGATCAGTTCAGTAAACGCACAGTGCGAGAAGGCCCCATGGCCTATGCTTGTGAGTGTAGCTGGCAAGGCCACTCTTAGCAGCTGTTCCGACCACTGGAAGGTGTAGTCCTCAATCCGTGTCACGCTCTCGGGAATGATGACTTCCTTTACACCTGAGTGGAAAAAGGCCTTGGCACCTATCTCCGTCACCGTGGAGGGGATGTCGAGGCACTCCGGTCCTGGCGCACCGATGAAGGCTGCGGGCGCTATGCGCACCACGCCGTGGGGGAAAAGGGTGTTCATGCATCCAAACAGGAGCGTGCCTGTAGCCGTCTCGATGATGGCATTGCATCCCTCGCGGCTATCGTAGACCGCGTTGGCCTCGTCCACCACGAAGCCCTCGATGTAGAGGTGTGGCTCAAAGGCCATCTCACCGATATGCTCCACGCTACGGGGTATGTAGATGATGCTGTCGAGGTAACACCCATAGAAGGCTTTATCCTCCAAGCGTGTCATCCCCTCGGGGATGTTGATGCGGTTGACATATATGTTGTCGATGCTGTATCCTGTCACCGAGGCCACCTGGAATGTGCGGCTACGGTATCTCACCGTCTGGGGCAGATACACCCGGCCATTGCTGTACTCCTCTTCATACTCGTCGGGCGTGTTGCCACGGAAGGTCACCTCCACGGTGCGTGCTTCGTGATCGGTGATGTGGTAGTATACTCCCTCGGCCTCAAACCTGTCGGGCACGCTGCCCATCGCCCATGCCATGTGGTCGCACAGTGTGGTGTAGCGTGGCGAACCGATGAATGCCATCACCGCAGCAATCGCTACCGCCAAGCCACCTGCCATGTAGGCTGCCCTGCGCACCTTGCGGCGTTTGATGTGGTGGATGATCTCGTCCACCGACTGGTAGCGCTGCTCCCTCTCTGGCTGCAGGCAGCGCTGCATGATGCTCCGCAACAGACGGGGGAGCCTTACCTTTGCCCTCTTCTCAATATATTGCAGCAGGCATCCGATGGCATAGATGTCGGTGCGCGCATCCAGTTGGGTATGGTCTGTCGTGCGGGCCTCGGGGGCTGCAAAGCCCTCGGTGCACCCACCTGTGCGGTCATTGGTGTCGCTGATGCAGAAGCCCAGGTCGATAAGTTTTACATCGTTCGATGCCTTGGTGAGCAAGATATTGGTGGGGCTCAGGTCCATATACACGACATTCTGCCGGTGTAGTATCTGAAGAGCTTCCAACAGTTGCAGC
>JAZKZX010000013.1:0-20684 GCA_045612925.1 Bacteroidaceae bacterium | reverse complement strand
CAGAGCAGAACCGCGTATGGGTGGGACTATCCAAGGAGACCGCACACCAGCTGGGAACACCCATCTCATCACTGATGGCGTGGACAGAAATCCTGCGCACGAGCTACCCTGACGACACGCTCATACCCGAGATGGACAAGGATGTGCGCCGACTCGAGATTATAGCGGAGCGCTTCTCCAAGATTGGTTCCCTGCCCGAGACTTCGCCCGAGAACCTGAACGAGGCGCTACGCCGCGTGACGGACTATATAGGACGCCGCTCATCGGAGCATGTCAACATCAACCTGCATATCCCTGAACGCCCCATCGTGGTGCGTATGTGCAGCCCCCTCTTCGAATGGGTCATCGAGAACCTCTGCAAGAATGCCATCGACGCCATGAATGGCGAAGGAATCATAGACATACACGCCTCACAAACCGACGAATGGGTGTACATCGACATCGCCGACACGGGAAAAGGTATCCAGAAGGGACACTTCAACAGTGTCTTCTCACCGGGCTTCACTACCAAGAAGCGCGGCTGGGGACTCGGCCTGTCATTGGCCAAGCGCATCATCGAGAGCTACCACAAGGGGCGCATCTATGTCAAGCACTCGGAGCTGAACAAGGGCACAACATTCCGAGTGGAGCTGAAGAAATAAAAATACTCGCTTACTCCTGTTCAGACAGGCTAAAGAAGCTGAAGTGCACGCTGCCGTACACACGCTCTTGAATGAAGTGGGGATGCTCGGCAAAGCTATGGTCCTTGCCATGCTCGAGGATGAGCATACCTTCGGGGGCGAGCATGCCTTTGTTCAGTATCAAGTCGGGCAGCTCGGCCAAGCGTGTGAGTGCATAGGGTGGATCAGCAAAGATGAGGTCAAAGGTATCGTGACACTTCTCGATGTAGCGGAATACATCGGCCCTCAAGGGAATCCAGTTCTCCTCCTTGAGCTGCTCCTTAATCTTATATATGTGGGTGTGGTGCAGTGGCTCGCGCTCTACAGAGATGACTCTGCCGCAGCCACGCGATACAAATTCGAGGCTGATGCCGCCTGTGCCGGCAAAGAGGTCGAGGACATTGGCACACTCCTCAAGGTCGATGAGGTTGTTGAGCACATTGAAGAGGTTCTCCTTGGCAAAGTCCGTGGTAGGGCGTGCCTTGAAGTTGCGTGGCACCTCGAAGGTGCGTCGTTTGTATTTTCCGCTGATTACTCGCATGCGATAAGGGCTTGTAGGTCGAAAGGCATCTCGTCGATACGGGCCAGTTCGGTAGAGTGGAACTCCTCTGCGGGGCGTACGAGATGTATGTTCTGGATAAATTTCTTTATTTCTCTGATGAGCGATTTCCTGTGGCGCGACTGGCCTGCTATGTGCAGTGTATCGTCGGTTTGTGACAGCGATAAGCTGGTCCAGCTGTTGAGGAGATAGAACAGTGCGTCTGCCGAGTCTTTATACTGAAAGGTGTTGACGAAGAGCGGTGTGGTATTCTCGTAGCACATGAAGTCGATACCATGTTTGTGCAGGTGTAGCAGGTTGTACTTCTTGCCTGATGTGTAGCTGCGTTCTATGCCAAAACTGATAATCGGACTGATGGATGCATAAACTTGTGCCTTTGCCCATCGGTTGGTAATGAATCGGTGAAGTTGTTTCTCTATGGCAAAGATTACTGCAAGTTGTTCGTCGCCTACGAAGTTGTGCATAATGACGCTTCCCGTGATGGGTGTAGAGATATTTTGTCTGTAGAATTCTTCCTTGTACTGCTCGTCATAGAACTCTTTGGGCACGAGGGTGTAACTTGTGTCGGCGAGGATGATATTGACTGCTCCGTAGGTGTGCTTGAGCATCTCGGTGTTTACTACTGCAGTCTTGAGGTTGTTGGTCAATGTCTTCAGCGGATCTATGCTATAGGGCTGAAAGGCATATTCGCTGGGCACCTGTGGATTGTGCACTGCAAAACAAAATCCATCCGCACTCAGACGGATGGATAATGTATATTGTCTGGTTTTGTTGAAATCAATCACCGTGATCTCCCGTGTATATTTGATTACTCCCAGTTACCGGCATTGTTGTTACCCACTTCGGCGTCGCCCACCTTCAATCCGGGATAGCGTCCCAACTCGAGCTGCAGGTCGATGAGGTTGTTGAGCTCATCCTTGTTTACGCCTTCGAGATAGCTGCGATAGGGAGTCTTAGCCTCAAAGAGGTAGAGCTTGTTTCCTGACTTTCCGCTTGAGTCGCATCCCGTGCGGAGCTCAAACTCTGCGCCATTGCCGAAGGGTACATAGCGGAGCGAGTCGGCATTGAAGCCTTTGGGGTAGAGTGTGTCGATTGCGAGTACCCAGAAGGTGTCGCGGCTGAAGAAATACTCCTCTACCTCACCTTGCTTGTTCAAGCGTACGAGACCAGCTTTTTCAGCCTCTTTCCATTTCTTCTTGGCTGTGGCAGGGCGTTTGGCATTGCGTGCCTCCTCGATGAGTCTTGAAGCCTTGCTCTCAGTGAGTCCATCCTCGAGCTGCTTATCAGTGAGTTCGCCCACCTTCATTACGAAGGGGAGGCTGTCGTTCTTTACGAATGAGATGAGTTCGTCAAAATTATCGGTATACTGCCCTCTGTTCTTGGTGTTATTGTCGCGGTAAGCGATCTGTGCGGTACGGATGTCAATCAAGCGTGCGATAATCTCCTTCTCTCTTGCTTCGCGTACCTTACCGAAGTTGATTGAGCCCATAATGCTGCCTACGCAGATGTATGCCAAGCCAGCAACACACAAAGTCAAAACGATATTTACTAATTTTTTCATGTTTATATGATTTATTTGATTAATTTCGTGGTGCAAAAGTAAAACAAATAGTTTGAAAATGCTATAAAATGATAGTTTTTTTCTCCGAAAGTAGATGATAAATAGTTTTATAACAGCCAAAATACGCGGTAACTTCGCTTTTCCTCCCACTCCAGAGCAGTCTGAAGCGATTGACCTCATTGGTGACTTTTTGCTGTCGCGGCGTGGCATGGAGCTATTCTTGTTGCGTGGCTATGCCGGAACGGGTAAAACCACGCTTATAGGAGCTTTAGTGAAAACGCTGGTCGAACTAGATCAGCCGGTCGTCTTGATGGCTCCTACGGGTCGTGCTGCAAAAGTGTTCTCTTCGTATGCCGAGCAGCCTGCTTATACTATCCACAAGCGTATATACCGCCAGAAATCCATCACCGATACCGATACCTTTTCGCTCAATGTGAACCTGTCTAAACACACGCTCTTCATTGTCGACGAAGCCTCTATGATCTCCAACGAGGGCTTGTCGTCTACCACCTTCGGTACGGGTCGCCTTCTTGATGACCTCATTCAGTATGTCTACTCAGGCGAGGATTGTCGCTTGATACTCATGGGCGACACCGCCCAGTTGCCTCCCGTAGGCGAGGAGGAGAGCCCAGCGTTGATGCCATCGCTACTTAAGTCTTATGGCTTGCAGGTGTATGAGAAAACTCTCACACAAGTGATGCGTCAGCTCAGCGAATCGGGGATATTGTATAACGCGACTTCCATACGCTGCCGCCTCATGGCATTGCAGCAGGGAGGGGAGATGCCTGAAAGTTTGCTTCTTGGGGGTGGGGTAGGCGAGAACTCCTTTCCCGATGTCGCCCATATCTCGGGAGCAGACCTTATCGATTCGCTCGAGAGTTCTTACTCCCATTGGGGTGCAGATGATTGCATGATTATCTGTCGTTCGAATAAGCGTGCCAATATTTACAATCAAGGCATTCGCAACCGCATCCTATACCGCGAAGAGGAACTCTGCTCGGGTGATCGCATCATGATTGTGAAAAACAATTACTACTGGGTGGAGCAGGAGATGAAAAAGATGATAGCTGAAAGAAGAAAGATGAATGATCAATCCCTCAACTCTCAATCCTCAGCTCTCAATCCTCAGCTTCCGCTCTCTTTCATTGCCAATGGCGATATTGCGGTGGTGCGTCGCGTTCGTCGTACACGTGAAATGTATGGCTTTCGTTTTGCCGATGTATTGTTGCGTTTCCCCGACTATGATGATTATGAGATGGAGGTCACTATCTTACTCGATACTTTGCAGTCAGAGTCACCCTCGCTCACTCGCGAGGAATCGGAGCGATTGTTCCAGACCGTAATGGAGGACTATGCCCACCTGACCACCAAGAAAGAACGCTACCAGCAACTCCGCCTTGACCCACACTTCAATGCCTTACAGGTCAAGTATGCCTATGCCGTTACCTGTCACAAGGCACAAGGAGGACAGTGGGGTTGTATCTATCTAGACCAGGGATTTCTACCACCCGAGACCTCGCCTGTCGATTATTATCGTTGGCTCTACACGGCTTTCACACGAGCCACCGAACAGGTGTACCTCGTCAATTGGCCCAATAATAAAGATAAGGAATAGCTTACATTCACCCCTCGCGTACGAAGTCGAGCATCTCGAATATCTTCTCCTTTGTGGCGGTGCGGTTGATGCGGATGTCGCCAATACCACCGAGCAGAGTGAAGTTGATGGTGTCGCCCACATTCTTCTTGTCGTGCTGCATGAGGGCATATAGCTCCTCGTACTCCTTGCAGGTAAAGTTGCAGGTGCCATACACCTCCTTGATGAAGGCTACGGTCTGACGCAGTTTGTCTGTAGGGAATCCCTCGCGCACATGCGAGAGGTATAGCTCGCCTATCAGTCCCCACGCCACGGCATAGCCATGCAGGCAAGGCGCGCCGCGTCGCATGGCCAGTGTCTCGAAGGCATGCCCCAGCGTATGTCCCAGGTTGAGCGCCTTGCGGATATTCTTCTCCGTGGGGTCTTGCTCCACGATATGCTCCTTGGTGCGGATAGACTCCATGATGAGGGGCTGCAATGCATCGAGGTCGGGTGCATTCAGGTCGTAGCGCATGAGCTGTGCCCAATGCTCCTCGGTGCTGATGAGCCCATGCTTGAGCATCTCGGCAAATCCCGACACGAGGTTGGGCGCATCGAGCGTATGCAGGAACTGCGCCGACACCACTACCGCTTCGGCGGGATAGAACGCCCCCACCTCATTCTTGAGCGCGTGCAGATTGATGCCCGTCTTACCCCCCACGGCAGCATCCACCATGGCCAGCAATGTGGTAGGCACATTGATGCAGGGTATGCCACGCTTGAAGGTGGCTGCGGCAAATCCGCCGAGATCGGTCACCATGCCACCGCCCACATTGACGAGTAGCGAGTGGCGTGTGGCGCCATGTGCCGAGAGCTCGCTCCATACATGGCACAGCGAGTCCACATGCTTGTTGTCATCGCCCGCAGGGATGACGATGCTATGGGCATTGCCCACTACCTGCGCCAACAGAGGGAGGCACAGCGTGGCGGTATGCTCATCGGTCAGCACAAAGAGACGGTCGTGCTCCACCTCGCCCAATAGTCCACCGAGTGTGTCGGCCAGGTCAGTAGCGGGTATGATGCGTTGCTTGCTCATGATAAGTATTGTCTGAACTCCTGTACTCCTGTATTCTAAACTCCTGTAATTATTTTAGAAGTCCAGCGTAAAGTAATAGCCCACGCTCACGCCCCAGTATGCAGCCTTGTGGAGGGGATTGTACATCATCTGTGCCGATACGGGCAGTGTGCCACCATGCTCGAACTCAAACTCGTGGCCAGCGCGGAGGTTAAGGTTACAGATACCGGGCACATCGCTCTCGTAGTATTCCGATGCGAAGGGGATACCGCCGACGGCCACAGAGAAATCCACCACCGAGAGTGAGAAATCGTAGGCCACCTCAAAGTATGAGGGGAAGGCCGCCTGCCAGTCGAAGCCGCCACCATCCATCGATCCCTCGAAGGTCTGGTTGATGATAGAGTTCCATGAGAAGGTCACGGGAACATCTTCGCTCAAGGTGTAGCTCAATCCCAGGTCGAGGTAGTGTCCCTCCTGCCAAGGAGCAGTGTAGTCATCACCATAGTCGAGAATCGTCAAGGTGAGGTTGCGCCATGTAGCCTCTACCGAGAGGTCCAACTCATTATATTCATTGTTGAGCAGTGTCTGCGAGCCCCAAACGCCCATGCACACCGCCCAGTCACCTTTCGCATAGTCAAAGTACACCGACGGCTGTATGCTGGGCCCTGCCAGATTCAAGCCGCGCCACAAGTAGTGGCTCACGCCATCAGCACCTACGGTCATAGACCATTCACCACGCTCTTGCGCACAAAGCGGAGCCACTGACGACATGCCGAGAAGAAGAGCGCAAACCATCATCAAAACATTGTTTTTCTTCATTTTCTTTAGCATTTAGTTGTTTAAGGTTAATAAAAACGGAGCAAAGATAATAAAGTTCCACTTTTTTATGTATCTTTGTCCCCACTATTTTTGAGAAAGTTTAATATTTTTATGTTGTATTACCTTGTAATAAAGTACGGCATTGGCTGAAAGAAAAGTAGAACCTGGTGGTAACATCATCGATATCAAGCATGTGTCTAAATGGTTCGGAGACAAACAAGTGCTGGATGATGTGAGTTTGCATATCAGAAGGGGTGAATTCGTCACCATCCTCGGTCCCTCGGGATGTGGTAAGACGACCTTGCTGCGAATATTGTCGGGTTTCGACACGGCATCGGAGGGAGAAATCTTGTTGGAAGGCGCTGACATCACACAGACGCCACCGCATCAGCGACCGATGAACACGGTATTCCAACGCTATGCGCTATTTCCACACCTTAATGTATACGACAACATCGCCTTCGGCCTCAAACTGAAGAAGGAGAAGGACAATATCATAGAAAACAAGGTGCGACGCGCCTTGAAGATGGTGGGCATGACCGACTATGAGCACCGCGATGTGAACTCGCTCTCGGGCGGACAGCAACAGCGTGTGGCCATTGCCCGAGCTATCGTCAACCAGCCGCAGGTGCTCCTCCTCGACGAGCCTCTGGCAGCCCTCGACCTCAAGATGCGTAAGGACATGCAGATGGAGCTCAAGGAGATGCACAAGACACTGGGCATCACCTTCATCTATGTGACCCACGACCAGGAGGAGGCGCTCACGCTGAGCGACCGCATCGTGGTGATGAGCGAGGGTGTGATACAACAGATAGGTACGCCTACAGATATATATAATGAGCCGGAGAACTGCTTCGTGGCCGACTTCATCGGCGAGAGCAACATCCTCAACGGCACCATGATTGAGGACCGTTTGGTGCGTTTCATGGGTACGGAGTTCAAGTGTGTGGACGAGGGCTTCGGTGAGAATGTCCCTGTCGATGTGGTCATCCGCCCCGAAGATATATACATCATTGCCAAGGCTGATACGGCTGGAGCCATGCTGCACGGACGCGTGTCGTCGTGCATCTTCAAGGGGGTACACTACGAGATGATCGTACAACTGCCCAACGGCTACGAGCTCATGGTGCAGGATTACAATGCCTTTGAGCCCGACACCGAGGTGAGCCTCATCATCAAGCCTGCCGACATCCATGTGATGAAGAAGGAGCGCACATGTAACACCTTCGACGCTATGGTGGTAGATGAGACACACATCGAAATGCTGGGCGCCACCTTCGAATGCCTGCCCCACGAACTTGAGAAGGGTACGGCCATCAAGGTCGAGGTAGACTTCGACAAGGTAGACCTTACCGACGACAAGGAGGATGGTGTGCTCGAAGGCGATGTGCGACTCATATTGTATAAAGGTAATCACTATCACCTCACTATCGTGACTGACGACGACGACTATCTCTATGTAGACACCAACGATGTGTGGGACGATGGCGATATGGTGGGTATCAATATCATGCCGGAGGACATAAGGATAATTTAAGAAGTAACCTTTAAGGAAGTGAACAAGATAATCAAATTCTTCTCCCGTCGCAGCACCTGGGCCATCCCCTACGCGGTGTTCCTGGTGTTGTTTGTGATGCTGCCTCTGGTGCTCATTGGTGTGTATGCCTTCATGGACAACGATGGCGGCTTCAGCATAGCCAACTTCGTGCAGTTCGTCGAGCAGCCCGAGGCCTTCAACACCTTCATCTACTCGGTGGCAGTGGCTATTGTGACCACCTTCTTCACCATCCTGCTGGGATACCCTGCGGCATATATACTGAGCAACAAGGAGTTTAATCGCTCCAAGACGATGGTGCTGCTTTTCATCTTACCCATGTGGGTCAATGTCCTTATCCGTACGCTGGCTACGGTGTCGCTCTTCGACATCACGGGCATACCCCTCGGCGAGGGGGCGCTGCTCTTTGGTCTTACCTACGACTTCTTGCCCTTCATGATCTATCCTATCTATAATACGATGATGAAGATTGACAAGAGCCTTATCGAGGCGGCACAGGACCTGGGTGCCAATCAGATGCGCGTGTTCCTCAAGGTGATACTCCCGCTCTCGATACCCGGTGTGGTGAGCGGTATCATGATGGTGTTCTTGCCCACGATATCGACCTTTGCTATCTCGGAGCTCTTGACGATGAATGATATCCGACTCTTCGGCTCTATCATCCAGGAGAATATCATGCTGAGCGACACGATGAACTATGGTGCGGCTCTATCACTGCTGATGCTACTTATCATCGGCATCACCAGTGTGGTGAGTGGCGGTGACGACGAGCAGGTGAGCCATGGCGGAATAATATAAAAGAGGGAATTTATGAACGCAAAAAAGATAATCGCCAAAGGATACTTGTGGATGCTGCTCGCGCTGCTCTACACACCTATTGCCATCATCGCCATCTTTTCGTTTACCGAGACGAAGGTGCTGGGCAACTGGACGGGTTTCTCTCTGAAACTCTATACTAACCTCTTTAGTGGGGGTATGTCGGGCTCGCTTGTGAGTGCTATACAAAACACCATTGTGATAGCTCTCGCAGCATCGACCATCGCTACCGTACTGGGCGGTATCGCTGCTATCGGTATATACAACATGCGCAGCAAGTCGCGCAAGGCCATCTCGTTCCTGAACAACATCCCGCTCATCAATCCTGACATCATCACGGGTATATCGCTCTTCCTACTCTTCGTGTGGCTGGGCGTGTCGCAGGGCTACACCACGGTGATACTCGCCCATGTGGTGTTCTGCACCCCTTATGTGGTACTCAGTGTGATGCCTCGCCTCACAAGCATGAACCCCAATATCTACGAGGCTGCCCTCGACCTGGGTGCTACGCCCTTCCAGGCCCTGCGCAAGGTGATCATTCCCGAGATCAAGCCCGGTATCATCAGTGGCTTCATCCTCTCGTTTACCCTCTCTATCGACGACTTTGCTGTGAGCCTCTTCACCAAGGGAAACATCGGCCTCGAGACCCTCTCGACATTTATCTATTCCGATGCCCGCAAGGGAGGTCTCACCCCCGAGTTGCGCCCCCTATCGACGATTATCTTCGTCACCGTGCTGGTGCTGCTCCTCGTGATCAATAGGCGCTCGGAGAAGCAGGCGAAAAGGATTTAGGGCTGACAACTGAGTTGTTGAGCTTCGGCTGCGCTCGCTGGCACGAATCTTGAGAGTTGAGAATGATAAGTTAAAACGAAACAAACTTCCTTAATAAGAATGAAAAGAACACTACATATCTGTCTGCTCATTGCCATGGTGCTGGGGATGGTTCCTGCAAAGGGTGTTTACGCGGCCGATCGTGAGCACACGCTCAAAGTATACAACTGGGCCGACTATATCGACGAGAGCCTGCTCGACGAGTTTGAAGAGTGGTATAAGGAGCAGACGGGCGAAGAGGTGGAGATCATCTACCAACTCTTCGATATTAATGAGGTGATGCTCGCCAAACTCGAGAAGGGACACGAGGATTTCGATGTGGTGTGCCCATCGGAGTACATCATTGACCGCATGCTGGCGAGTGACATGCTCTTGCCCATCAACCGCGACTTTGGCTCTACACCCGACTACACCCGTCTTGTGTCGCCCTTCTTCGTAGAGCAGTTGGCCAAGTTTGACCAGTCGGGCAAGCAGGCCAATGACTATGCAGTGGGCTACATGTGGGGTACCACGGGTATCCTCTATAACCCCAAGTACATCACCGATGAGGAGGCCGACTCATGGGGCATCATCTGGGATGAGCGTCTCGAGAGCAAGGTGCTCATGAAGGATGCTTATCGCGATATCTACGGGTGCATGATCATGTATGCTCGCTATCAGGAACTGCTCGACGGCAAGGTGACACGCCAGCAACTGATGAACGACACCTCAGATGAGGCTATTGCTGCCGTGGAGGAACTGCTCAAATCGGCCAAGCGTAACATAGCTGGTTGGGAGGTGGACTTCGGTAAGGAGATGATGACCAAGGAGAAGGCTTACATTAATGTGAGTTGGAGCGGTGATGCCGTATGGGCTATCGAGGAGGCTGATGCCATAGGTATGGAACTTCGTTACCATGTGCCGCGCGAAGGATCTAATGTGTGGTTTGATGGCTGGGTAATCCCCAAATATGCGGTCAACACCAAGGCGGCTGCCTACTTCATTAACTTCATGTGCATGCCTGAGAACGCCTTGCGCAATATGGACGAGATTGGCTATGTGAGCGTGGTGGCATCGCCCGAAATCTTGGAGGCAAAAATAGACTCTACACTCGAGTATTATAGCGACCTTACCTACTTCTTTGGCGAGGGAGCAGATAGTGTACCTGTTGATAATATTCAATACCCCGACCGCACAGTCATCGAGCGTGCGGCCTTGATGCGCGACTGTGGCAATCGTACGAAGAGCATGATCGAGATGTGGAGCCGCGTCAAGGGCGATAGTCTTGCTCCGTGGGTATACATCGTTATTGGTGTCACTTTCGGTGGCGGTGGCGCATGGTATATCTACAACAAGGTGCAGGAGGCCAAGCGTCGTGCAAAATACAAGAAGAACAAGAAGAAGGCGCAGCGCAAGAGATAACTGCAACACACATATAACAGGAAACGCCACTCCGTAGGGAATGGCGTTTTCTTGTTCTTAAAAGCAGAGAGTTTATCCTATTGTTACTTCCTCTCTACGCATCTTGAGCACAATCCACACCGCCACAAGGATATAAGCGGTAGCACCGATAATGCCCGTAGGCACGGGGCCTACAAAGCGGTCGTAAGCCATAGGGTCGGCAAGGAAGATGACGCCGATAGAGGCTGTACCATTCATCATGCCATGGGCAAACACAGCGGGCCAGCAGCTCTTGGTCTTCAGGGTAATGTAGGAGAAAAGCGTGCCTAATACGATACATAGCAGGCACATGGCCACGATACCCGTCCACGGATAGCCAGGATAGTTCATACCATAGTTATGTCCTGCCACAATGATGGGCGCGTGCCAGATACCCCAGATGAAGCCGGTGAGCAGTACCGTCGGGAGGAATTTCATCCGCTGGGCCACCTTGGGCAACAGATAGCCGCGCCAGCCCCACTCCTCGCCAAAGCAGGTGACCACATTGAGCAGCGGAGCCACCATCATTAAGAGTAATTGTACAATCCAAAACACCTTCGGTGACACGGGCAGCGTAGCCATCTGTGTGAGATAGCTGTCGAGCGTAAACTCTGAGGGGAACACCATAAAGTAAAGCAGCGCACCAAGGATTGTCAGTACGAAGGGGCCGAACCATCCGATGAGGTAGTAACGCACGTTGCCCTTCAGATTGAGGTGCAACATCGCATTCTTGAATCCCTCACGAGTAATGAGGCGAGTGATAAATACTCCCAAGGCAGGGAAGAACATCAGCACGGCAGTGAGGGCCGTGTTGATGAGCTGCTCCTCTTGTGAGAGTGTTGAGGCATCGCGCCCAAGCACACGAGGCCAGATGAGCCCGATGGTCCATGCATAGGTAATCGCAAAGGTGATGATGAGAAACAACCAGATGCGGCGCGTCTCGAGATTTCTTTCTTTTTCCATAATCGTAATTGTCAGTTGTCAGAGAACTCGGAGCGCTCTGAGTTCTCCGAGCCTAAAGAAACATTTAATTTATCATTTATATTCTTTATCCCAAACAAGCACCAGCGCACAAAAGGTATCCTACGCAGCACCTCCCACAACACTACCGAGCCCACAAAGGTTGCGATGAGGGCAAGGGTATAGATAAGCCATACAGGCAGCGCTGTACTCTTGAGCCATAGGCAAACACTGGTGCAGATGGTCATGTGCACGATGTAGAGTCCATAGCTGCTACGAGTCATATACTGAGAGAAGGGCGTGGTGCAATTGTATCGGTGCTTGAAGAGCCCGAAAAGAGCCAACACCATAGACCAGCAATACATATTGCATGAGAAGCCCTGTAGCACCTCGGGCGAGGTGTAGTCAGCACCATAGTTGCACACGCAGAAGTATACACTCCATATCACAGCCAATATACCAAACGTAAGGTATCGGGCAGCCAAGTAGTCGTGTATACGCTCCGATGAGAAGATATAGTAACCAACAAGGAATACTCCGAAATAATAAATGGGACGATAGAGGTTAAGCAATCCATCAAAGGTACCCACCTCATCTATCTGCGTCTGAGCCAGAAGGCCCAACAGGAGGAAGAAGCCAAGAAGCACGAAACTTATCCCCTTGACAGAGAACCTACCGAGCCACGCCTCTACCTTATCGGCATCGAGCACCTTGGGCACTACGAGCAGCAGCAAGGAGAAGATATAGAGGTCTTGGATAAACCACAAAGGCCCCGTACCGCTAACTACAGCGATAAGATATTTCACCACGACGGGCACACCCTCGGGTAATACTCCACCGCCCGCCTTCATATTGATTAAGCCCAGCACCCAACCGAAGAGGAGCAGCCCGAGCGTAGAGGGCACGAGTAGTTTGCGCGTACGCTCTCGGCGAAACTCCTTCACCGTGCGATGCTGCAGGGCATAGCGGCTTGAGGCACCTGCCAAGATGAACATCAGTGTCATAAACCAAGGATAGAGTGCCGTACATATCACATCTTGCCATTGATGCTCGCGAAAACCGCCAATGCCGCCAAAGACTCCTTGGGCGTTGAAGTTGTAAAACACGTGGTAGATGAGCACCAGTGCTACGGTTACCCAGCGTAGGTTGTCGATAAAGTAATAGCGTTGTTTCATTGTTCTTTCGATTTATCCAACAACTCCCCCGGATAGTTTATCACATACTGCTTGCCGCTATCGAGGGTTACCAGGGCGAGTTCGTCCTTGCGTACTGCCAGCATCTGGAAGTCCCCCAGTTCCTTGCTGCGGAAATGGCCCGTATAGCCCATCAACCCCCCGTTGCCAAAGGTGCGGGCGCAACGTTTCAACTCTGCCTTCCCTATGGGGCGAACAGAACAGATGCCCTCCAGCACCTTGCTCCCGATGAAGAACTTCACGATGATCACGCCCTTCTCTATATAAAAGTAGCGTGGCGTGCGCAAGAGGACACCCGCCATCAGCAGCAGCCAAAGGGGCATCGCGATGAGCGCCTCCACATCACCCTCTACAAACCACGCCACACACAGCACAATGGGGATGGCCACCACCGCCAGCGCACTCACAAGGATTACTTTCCAGTCTCTACGAAATCGGTATATCATAAGGCTTCCCCTTTCTTCTTTTTCATTCGCCCGCTCTTCTTCAAGGCCTCGGCAATGATCCATTGCAGTTGCCCATTGGTAGAGCGGAACTCGTCGGCTGCCCATTTTTCTATGGCAGCCATCGTCTCAGCATCTACACGCAGAACGAAACTCTTGGTTTTATTATCTTTTTCAGCCATACCTTTTTGGGAGTTCAGAAGTTAGGAGTACAGGAGTGCAGACGATAGTCTGTACGCTGCTTTTCATAGTCTTCACATTTGTCTGCACTCCTGCAACTCCAGACTCCTGAACTCCTATAAAAATCAATGATTCAACGTACCCGAGTTAATCACTGGCTGTGCAGGCTCATCGGCACAGAGCACCACGAGCAGGTTGCTCACCATGGCTGCCTTCTTCTCCTCGTCGAGGTCTACCACCTGCTCTGCCGAGAGTTTGTCGAGCGCGAGCTTCACCATAGATACGGCACCATCGACAATCTTCTCACGAGCAGTGATGATAGCACTTGCCTGCTGGCGCTTGAGCATGATGGCTGCAATCTCGGGAGCATAGGCCAAGTAGTTGATGCGAGCTTCAACGACCTCGATACCCGCCATAGAGAGACGTTCGTTGAGTTGCTTCACCAACTCCATGTTGATCTCGTCAGCATCGGAGCGCAGGGTGAGTTGTTCATCCGTTGCCGTGTCTGTATCATCGTAGGCATAGCGCCCTGCCACCTGACGCAGAGCCGCATCGCTCTGCACACGCACGAAGTTCTCGAACGCACGCATACGGCTCGCCACGGCAGTTGCCCCCGTCGCGGCACCTGCCATCGTCTGCGAATCAATCTCGAAGAGTGCCTTATAGGTATCCTTCAGTCTCCACACCATCACGAGGCCTATCATGATGGGGTTACCCGTAAGGTCATTCACCTTGATAGGTTCGGGGTTGAGGTTGCGCGCGCGGAGCGACACCTTCTTCTTATCCAAGAGGGGGTTCACCCAGAAGAAGCCTGTACGGCGACAAGTGCCCTTATACTTACCGAAGAACACCATCACACGTGCCTCATTGGGCTCCTGCATCGTAAAACCTATCATGTGCAATACCCACAGGCAGAGCACTACAATAGCACTCACGACACCCAACCCCTCGGGTACTACTCCATTGGCCGCACCCACAAAAAACAATACGACAGCAGCCAACATGGCCACATTGACCAGTAACGCCACGAATCCGTCCATCACGAATCCCATGTAATCTCTCTCTTTCGTCTCCATAATCAGATGAATTTATTGGTTAGTATTTATGTTTCTATCCTCACCGTTTGAGTAATATCATTTTGATATCACAAAGATTCCAAAAATATCTCGACATTTCCAAATGTTTTTAAAAAAAATGTAGATAAATCCCTCAAAAGGAAGGAGAGAAAGTTCTAATCAAAAATGGAGTGAAGCAAGACAGTGCGGAACAAAGCGGAGGGGGCAGATAAGCCCAAACGCACGGCAGCCCCGCGAAATTTCGCAGGGCTGCCAGTCAACACCTCGAGGGAGATTCTATAAAACGCGTCATCACTTCAATCCATACCTTGCCGTACCACCCAGTGCCTCCTCGATGCGGATGAGCTGGTTGTACTTGGCCATGCGGTCGCTACGGCTCATCGAGCCCGTCTTTATCTGCCCCGCGTTGACCGCCACGGCAATATCGGCAATCGTGGAGTCCTCGGTCTCGCCCGAGCGGTGGCTGATGATGGTGGTGTAGCCATTACGGCGGGCCAGTTCGATGGTGTCGAGCGTCTCGGTGAGCGTACCTATCTGGTTCACCTTCACCAACACGCTATTGGCGCAATTGCGCTCGATACCCTTCTGCAGGTACTTCACATTGGTCACGAAGAGGTCATCGCCCACCAGTTGGCATCGGTCGCCGATGCGCTCGGTGAGCATCGCCCAGCCCTCCCAGTCGTTCTCGGCCATACCATCCTCGATGGAGTCGATGGGGTAATACTCCACGAGGCGCTCCAGGTAGTAGACCTGCTCCTCAGAGGTGCGCTTGTGCCCCACAGGCCCCTCAAACAGGGTGTAGTCATACACGCCCTCCTTGTAATACTCCGAGGCAGCGCAGTCGAGCGCCAACGTGATGTCCGTACCCGGCTCATATCCTGCCCGCTTGATGGCCTCGACAAGGATGTCAAGCGCCTCCTCCGTGCCACCCAGTGCAGGGGCAAAGCCGCCCTCGTCGCCTACACCCGTGCTATAGCCTCGTGTCTTGAGCACACCCTTCAGTGCGGCAAACACCTCGGCACCCATCCGTACGGCCTGGCGCAACGTGCGTGCCCCGATGGGGCGTATCATAAACTCCTGGAAGGCGATGGGTGCATCAGAGTGGCGTCCACCATTGAGCAGGTTCATCATCGGCACGGGCATCACATGAGCATTCGCCCCACCGATGTAGCGGTACAGCGGCATGCCGCACGCCTCGGCAGCAGCCCGCGCTATGGCCAGCGACACACCCAATATGGCATTGGCACCGAGGTGACGCTTCGTGGGCGTACCGTCGAGCTCCAGCATCAGGCGATCCAGGTTGCGCTGCTCATACACGTTGCATCCGCGCAGTATGGGGGCTATGCGGTCATTGATGTTGGCCACCGCCTTCTCCACCCCCTTACCGCCATAGCGGTGCTTGTCGCCATCGCGCAACTCCAGCGCCTCGTTCTCTCCCGTAGAGGCTCCCGACGGCACCGACGCACGACCTACAATACCATTCTCCAATATCACCTCGGCCTCCACCGTAGGGTTGCCGCGCGAGTCGAGGATCTCACGTCCTCGGATATCTGCTATTCTCATATCGTTGTTTCTTATTATGGTTTATACTTTGATAGTAACACTAGGATAGTAACAAACGAGCGAAATATAAAGTTTCTCGGGCGAGCCAAGTGCTAAGGCAGATCTTTAATATTCCTCCTTCGCTATCTACTGCAAAGATAGACATAGAGTTGCCACATCAACAAACGGCGCCATCAATGGTATCATAGAGGCTGCCTATAGAGAAGGCTAAAGGCCTTGCTATCTTTTTAGTTTTTTCAGACTTTTTCAAGGGCTGCCGAGATTTTGATTTTTTTGTAGTACTTACTGCCATCTATGCAATCACATTTTTGCCGGGTGGCAGTTTTTTGTTGCTCTTGTTTGCTGTTGCATAGAACCTCCGCTTATAATCGACAGAGCGATATTTTTCTGTTATAACCACGCAATAAAAATTCTCTTCGCGAGGATACATATTTCTCCTCTCGAGGATAATGTATTCTCTTCGCGAAGAGAGATGTTTCTCCCCGCGAAGAGAATATTATTGCATGGTCTATTTTCTGCAAATGCAAGGCTTGTTGTGATGTTTTATCACCTCTCAACATCGTGTAAGGTAGTATGATGTAGTGGTTTGAAAAACATGCCAGGTGGCAAAAATGTAATGGTGTAGAGCCTTATTCTTTTATTATGAGAACGTTGTAGTAGCGCTAAAGGGGGAACCTTCCAACCCTCTTTGGCATCTTCATGAAGGCGTATACAAAACATGATTTTTCCACTTAAATATGAGAAACGCTATTTTTTGTTTTCGTTATCATTTTTATGCAACTTTGGTTGTTTATTAAGAATTTAATTGTAAATTTGTCGCATCCTTATGCTGAAATCTCGGTCTCGTTGTACGAATCTTGGTGGATGGGTGGGGATGACGTGATGGGAAGGCGTTTACTTGAAGCTTACTGTGAAGCGAGCAATAGGTACAGGTTCTCACGCTTTCCATTTTTTATAGGAATATCGCCGATTTTGGAGAGCTTATTGGCAATAATACACAATAAAACGATGAAAAAAACTTTGTTGCTATTTGTTATGGTATTGACTTTTGTTTCTTGTCGGGAGTATGATGATTCTGTGTTAGTCGGGCGAATAGATAATTTAGAGGAGCGAGTAAAAGAACTCGAGACTTTGTGCGGTCAGATGAATTCTAATATCTCTGCTTTACAAACTATAGTTGCTGCTCTACAGCAGAATGATAATATCACTTCTGTTACACCTATAACTGAAGGCAGCGATACGATTGGTTACACGATTACTTTCGTTAAGAATGCCCCTATAACCATTTATCATGGTCAAAATGGTACTGATGGGGACGACGGCCTCGATGGAGTAGATGGTTATACTCCTATGATTGGTGTACGTTTAGATACTGATGGATTCTTTTATTGGACACTTGATGGTGAGTGGTTACTCGATGATAATGGGAATAAAATAAAAGCGGTGGGTATTGATGGCAAAGACGGAATCACACCTTTGTTGAAGATTGAAGACGATTTTTGGAATGTGTCATATGATAATGGTACTGATTGGGTGCAGTTGGGCCAGGTTTCAGGTGGGGATGATATGCCTGAAGAGAAGGATGATCCGTTTCTTTTGAATGTTTCGACTGATGGCGCATATGTAACATTTTATCTTCAAGATGGTACAGTGTTTACTATTCCATTGGTAAGCGATGGCGCGATTCTGAATTTTAAGTTTTTGGCCAAGAATAATCCACTCAACTTGGCTATTGATATAGAATGTGCTATTAATGATGATGCGAAAATTTATGGACGTATACCCAATATTGTGTCGTCAAAGCAGATGATTCCAACATTCGATTTTGTCGGTCAAAAGGTTCTTGTGGATACGGTGGCAGTTGTAAGTGGAGAAACTGTAATTGATTTTAGTAAGCCTGTGACAATGTCAGTCATAGGAGAAAATGGAGCGGTTAAGGAATATGTGGCGGAAGTGATGGCTTTTACAGGACTTCCCGTTGTGTATATAAATACGGAAGGTGATGCGGCTATTACGTCAAAAGAAGAATACTTGAATGCAACAATAAAGATTGTAGAAGACGTAAATACTCGTGCTGCAGGCGATGTGTTTGAGTCTGATGTAAGGATAAAAGGTAGAGGAAATAGTACTTGGTCTTTACCGAAGAAACCTTATAAACTGAAATTTGATAAAAAGCAATCACTGCTTGGAGAACCTAAAGATAAAGAGTGGGTTTTGCTTGCGAACTATACTGATAAGACCTCGATTCGTAATGAATTGGCTTTTTTTATGGGGCGGATGAGTCAATTAGAATATACTAATAGAACTCATTTTGTTGATTTGGTGCTTAATAATGTCTATGTGGGTACGTATCAACTTGGTGAGCAACTGAAGATATCTGAAAATAGGGTAAATGTAGGTGATGATGGATTTTTGTTAGAAATTGATGCAAAAGCTGCTGCGGATGATATAACATTTAAAGTCCCTCATATTGGACAACCTATAAATATAAAGGATCCAGATGTGGAAGTTGGAAGTGAATCGTATGACTATGTGGTGAAATATATGAACACTGTGGATTCGGTTCTTTTCTGTGAAAACTTTGCAGACCCAATTGAGGGTTATGCAAAATATCTGGACGTGTCTTCGTTTGTGGATTGGTATCTGATTAACGAGATAGCAAAAAATAATGATGCATGCTTTTTTACAAGTTGCTATATGAATCTTTCTCGTGAAGGTAAGTTGAAAATGGGACCGCTTTGGGATTTTGATATTGCTTTTGGAAATGTGAATTACAATAATAATTATTCTACAGCAGGTTTTTGGATTAAAAGTGTGGCGTGGTACAAACGCTTGTTTGATGATGAGAACTTTGTCGCTAAAGTAAAAGAAAGGTTCAATTTCTTCTATTCAAATAAGAATTTGTTCTTTGGCGAAATTAATGAAAACGCGGAATATTTGAAATATTCTGTTGTAGAGAATAATGCAGTATGGAACACACTATATGAGAATACTTGGCCTAACTATGCCATCTGGGGTTCGTTCGATAACGAGGTGGCATACCTTAAGCAATGGTTGAATACTCGTATGGAATGGCTGAAGGCGGAGTTTGACGCAATGTAAGTTAATCCCCCCCCCAAAAAAAAAGGAAGGTGCTTAGGCACCTTCCTTTAGTATAATATCATTTTTTCACTAAAAGAGATTGTCGCAAGATGTGCCCTATCCGCCGTGTTGGGGCGGGGGGATCCTTGATAGGGTAGTACGAGATAGAGTATAAGTCTGCTTCTCGCTCTAATTCCTCAATCTTTATTATGGTTTATTCAGGAAATAATGTACTTTTGCAATGAATTCTGAATATACGACAAGACACTATACCATGATACTGAAACTCTACGAGAAGAACAACGCACGCCGAGACATCGACCGCATCGTCGAGGTGCTGAACCAGGGCGGAGTCATCATCTACCCCACCGACACGACCTATGCCTTCGGGTGCCATGCATTGAAGGAGCGGGCCATAGAACGCGTGTGTGACATCAAGGGGATGGACACGAAGCATCATCTGCTCTCGGTAGTAGCACACGACATCAGCAGCGTGAGCGAATATGTGAGGATAGACAACGATACCTTCCGCCTCATGCGCGACAACCTGCCCGGCCCCTTCACCTTTATCCTCCCTGCTGGCAACCGCCTGCCCAAGATATTCAAGAACCGCAAGGAGGTGGGCATACGCATCCCCGACAATAACATCGTTCGCGAGATATGTGAAGCATTGGGCGCTCCCCTACTCTCGACAAGCCTTAAAGTAAGCGAGCACGAAGATATAGAGTATATGACCCTCCCCGAACTCATCGACGAGAAGTGGGGCGACCTCGTAGACCTCGTTATCGATGGGGGTGAAGGTGACACCGAACAGAGCACCATCGTCAACTGCGTGAATGGCGAAGCAGAGATAGTGCGCCAAGGCAAAGGCTGGTTATAGAGACGAAGATAAAAACGAGAAACATGAAAATCCTTCTCTTAGGCGAATATAGCAATGTGCATTGGACATTGGCCTGTGCCTTGCGCAAATTGGGACACGAGGTGTGTGTAGTATCGAACGGTGACGAGTGGAAAGGTTACTCTTCCGACATATCACTCATACGTCAACCCGGTCATTGGGGAAGAATCGTTTATCTATATAAGGTATTACGCCTACTGCCCAAACTGCGGGGATACGATGTGGTACAACTCATCAACCCCGTGCATTTCATCGACCTCAAGGCCGAACGCGGTATACGCATTTATGACTATCTTAAGAGGCACAACAAACGCATATTCCTCGGTGCATACGGATATGACTACTACTATGTGTATGACAGCCTCGTGAATCGTACACTACGCTACTGCGACTACTATACCCCAACATGCGATATCAAACACA
>JAZKZX010000012.1:0-15291 GCA_045612925.1 Bacteroidaceae bacterium | reverse complement strand
CAGGTTGCGCACCACGGTAGACATGGTATTAAAATGTGGACGCGGCTCGTCGTACAAGGCAACGATCTCTCTCACAAACATTGGGCCATTCTCCCAAAGGAATTCCATGATTTCCTCTTCTCTGCGTGCTAGTTTTTTCATAACTATTCGAATTAGTTGTGCAAAGAAACTGAAAAGATTCGTTCGGTAACTAATATTTATAGTTAAAAAGCGTTAACAGGGCGAAAATAAGTCTCGAAGTGTTCCATTATGCCGAATGTTACCGTCTGATTTTAGTGAATCGTGGTATTTTAATGATTCCGAAGATAGGCCATTTGCTCTCGATTTATAGGGGATGGAAGATGAAAAATAAGAGTTTTTGCTCCCCATAGGAAATAAAATCGTATATTTGCACAAGAATTATAACTTAGAATATACAATATGGCAGAAATCAATCCCAGCAAGACGATTGTCGTATCGTACGACATGTATACCGAGTTTGAAGGCGAGCGTGAGCTCGTGGAGCAGGCTACCGCCGACCAGCCCTTCCAGTTTACTACAGGTTTGGGCTTCACCTTCGAGGCTTTCGAGGAGAAGTTCAAGGACTTGAAGGAGGGCGACACCTTCAACTTTACCCTCACCAAGGAGGAGACCAACGGCGACCGCCGCGAAGACCTTGTGTTTGATGTAGACAAGCAGATCTTCTGCGTGAACGGCAAGTTTGACGACAAGCAGATCTATCCTGGCAACGTCATTCCTCTCATGAATGCCGATGGCCAGCGCATGAACGGCCTCGTAGTAGAGGTAAAGGACGAAGCCGTGACCATCGACCTCAACCACCCCTATGCAGGCATGGGCCTCGCCTTCGAAGGCAAGGTGCTCTCTATGCACGATGCCACCAAGGAGGAGATACAGGCACTCATCAACATCATCACTGGTCAGGGTGGCTGCGGATGCGGCTGCGATAGCTGTGGTGGCGGTTGCGACGGTTGTGGCGATCACGAAGGTGGCTGCGACTGCGGATGCCATTGATTTAGTGAAGAGGGAAGAGTGAAGAGTTGCCTTTGGGTACCTCTACTCTTCCCTTTTCCTTTTCACTCTTAACTTTTCACTCTTAATTCTTCCCTCATGAATACCTTCGGAACCCTCTTCACCCTAACCTCGTTCGGCGAGTCACATGGCGCCGCCATCGGTGGCGTAGTGGACGGAATGCCTGCCGGCATCACCATCGACATGGACTTTGTGAGCCGTGAGATGCAGCGCCGTCGCCCCGGGCAGAGCGCAGTCACCACGGGACGCAAAGAACCCGACGAAGTGGAGTTCCTATCAGGTACCTTTGAGGGTCGCACCACAGGTGCTCCCATTGGCTTCATCATACGCAACACCAACCAGCACTCTGCCGACTATGACAACCTGCGCGAAGTGCTGCGCCCCTCACATGCCGACTTCACCTATTGGCAGAAGTATGGTGTGCGCGACCACCGCGGAGGTGGCCGTTCCTCGGCTCGTGAGACAGCCGTGCGTTGCGTCGCTGGTGCACTGGCCAAGCTTGCCTTGCGCGAACTGGGCATCACCATCCAAGCCTATACCTCACAGGTAGGACACATTGCCTTGGAGAACGATTACACGAAATACGACCTCTCGCTCACCGAGACGAATATCGTGCGTTGCCCCGACCTCAAGAAGGCACAAGAAATGGAAGAGCTTATATTAAAGGTAAAGAGCGAGGGCGACACCATCGGCGGCATCGTCACCTGTGTCATCACAGGCTGCCCCGTAGGCCTGGGCGAGCCTGTCTTTGGCAAGCTACACGCAGCACTGGGTAGCGCCATGTTGAGCATCAACGCCTGCAAGGGATTTGACTACGGACGCGGCTTCGACGGAATTGCCGAGCGTGGCTCCGAGCAGAACGACCAGTTTGCAAGTACTGGTGAGGGCATTACCACTGCCACCAACCGTTCAGGCGGCATACAAGGCGGCATCAGCAACGGCCAGCCCATCTACTTCCGTGCAGCCTTCAAGCCCGTAGCGACACAGTTGGGCGAGCAGACCACCCTCGACATCCACGGCAATGAGCAGACCCTCAAAGCCAAAGGCCGCCACGACCCCTGCGTAGTGCCCCGTGCCGTACCCATCGTAGAGGCTATGGCAGCCATTACCCTACTCGACCACTACCTACAAGCCCGCGCCTCGCAGAGGCTCTCTGATTAAAAGCGGTATTACAAAGCCGACCCCTCTCCAAAAAAAAATAGAACAAACAACAGGGGCAAGAAGCGATGCTTCTTGCCCCTGTTCAACTATTGAGATCAAGTAGTTTACTCTTCAGCTTGCTGCTTTGCCTCAAACTCCTTAACCAACTTATCCTGTACATCCATAGGCACAAGTTCGTAGCTTGAGAAGCTCATATTGAACGAAGCGCGACCACCAGTGAGTGAGCTGAGTGCGGTAGAGTATGATGACATCTCCTTCAAGGGCACCTTAGCCTCGAGCTTCTCGTAACCCTTCTCACTGTTCATACCCATAATCATACCGCGACGGCCTTGAAGGTCACTCATCACATCACCCATCTTGTCAGAGGGAACGAGAACCTCTACATCGTAGATAGGCTCAAGGATCTTCGGACCTGCATTCTTAAAGGCCTCGCTGAAGGCGTTACGGCCTGCGAGCATGAATGAGATTTCGTTAGAGTCTACCGGGTGCATCTTACCATCGTATACGATAACGCGTACATCGCGAGCGTAAGATCCAGTGAGCGGACCCTGCTCAAGGCGGCTCATGATACCCTTCAAGATAGCGGGCATGAAGCGAGCGTCGATGCTACCACCTACGATAGAGTTGATGAAGACGAGCTTACCACCCCATTCCAAGGTATGTTCTTCCTGGCCCTTCACACTAATCTTGAACTCCTGGTTGCCGAACTTATATACATCGGGCATAGGCATACCTTCGTAGTAGGGCTCTACGATGAGGTGCACCTCACCGAACTGGCCAGCACCACCCGACTGTTTCTTGTGACGATAGTCGGCACGGGCAGCCTTGGTGATTGTCTCACGATAGGGGATGCGTGTCTCCTCAAAGCGGATGGGGAGCTTCTCGTTGTGCTCGAAACGCCACTTCAAGGTACGGAGGTGGAACTCACCTTGACCATGCACGATAGTCTGGCGCAACTCCTTAGACTGCTCCACTACCCATGTGGGGTCTTCCTCGCGCATACGGTTGAGGATAGCCATCATCTTCTCCATATCAGCCTCGTTCTCGGGGCGGATAGCACGCGAATACTTTGAGTTAGGATACTTGATGAAGTCAAACTGCCAGTCGCAATCCTTACCATTGAGTGTATTGCCAGTCTTCACATCCTTGAGTTTCACGGTGCAACCTATATCACCAGCCACGAGCTCATCTACCTGGAAGCGGTTTGCACCAGCGCAGCAGAAGAGCTGAGCCATACGCTCCTTAGAGCCACGGTCAGCATTAGTAAGGTCATCGCCCTCGCGCACCTTACCGCTGAGCACCTTGAAGTATTGTACACCACCGATATGGGGTTCAACAGCTGTCTTGAAGAAATAGAGTGATGTGGGACCATTGGGATCAGCGACAATCTCCTCACCCTTGGTATTCACCACAGCAGGCATCTCGCTTACGAAGGGTACCACATTGCCGAGGAACTCCATCAGACGACGAACACCCATGTCCTTACCTGCACATACGCAGAATACAGGGAATATACCACGGCTTACCAAACCCTTACGGATACCTTCACGCATCTCGTCCTCGGTGAGCGACTCGGTCTCGAAGAACTTCTCCATCAAGCCCTCATCATGCTCAGCAGCAGCCTCTACAAGCGTCTTGTGCCACTCCTTGGCCTTCTCCATCTCTGATGCAGGAATATCCTCGATGGTAGGAGCACCACCGTCGGGACCCCATGAGTACTTCTTCATCAAGAGCACGTCGATGAGTTCGTGGAAGTCAGGACCTGTCTGCACGGGATACTGCACGGGGACAACCTTTGAACCATAGATGCTCTTGAGTTGCTCTACGATATTGTCGTAGTCGCACTTTTCGTTATCAAGCTGGTTTACGAGGAAGATGACAGGCTTACCCAACTGCTCAGTGTAGCGGAAGTGTGTCTGTGTACCTACCTCAGAGCCATACTGTCCATTAAGCAAGAGGATAGTGGTATCAGTCACCGTAATAGCCGAAGTAGCAGCACCTACAAAGTCATCACTACCCGGGCAGTCAATGATATTCAATTTCTTATTGTTCCATTCACAGCTGAATATGGTAGAGAATACCGAGTAGCCATACTCCTGCTCTACAGGGAAATAGTCGCTCACGGTGTTCTTGTGTGTGATTCTACCACGACGTTTTATAACTCCACTCTCATAGAGCAGAGCCTCTGTGAGGGTGGTTTTACCTGATCCGTCATTACCGAGAAGGGCAATGTTCTTGATTTCGTTAGATTGATAAACCTTCATAGTATTTCATTTTTTTAGTTAAAACTACATAGTTCCCGTCGTTTTGTCACGAGAAACGTTGCGAAAGTAGTAAATATCTATCGTATCGACAAAAAAACGAGCCATTCGTTTTTATGTTTTGCAACATACTCTTTACAAAATGCATCACTTTTCACACTCTATCATCGTCCTTTATAGATACAATCAATAGATATTAGATAGGGAAGAGAGTCATAAACTCCCGACAAGACTCTATCTTTAAGGCTTGATGGCTGGACGAGATGATTAGTGCAACAAACAGAGCGGACCCGCCCCATAGGCAGGCCCGCTCTATTTTCAATAAATCGCGAACATTAGCGAATCACAACCATGCTTCGTCGAGCTTGTTCACGCTTGACATAGCCCATGTGGGGCATGGCTCTGCGCTCACTTAATCACAACCTTTTTGCCATTGATGATATAGACACCTATTGTCAATTCGTGTAAACCGCCAACTTGTATCTTGCGGCCTTGGAGATCATAGATGACAAGTCCCAACCCCTTCAGCAACAGTTGGTGTATGTCGGTACCTATCTCGCCCAACTCAGCAGTGAAATAAACCTCATGTGCTGGCATGGTTTCATAATCGTCACCCATCCAACTGAGGAACTCACCCTCACCCTCTTGGGGCTCATAGATGTATTCGGGGATTTTCTCTCCATAGGGCACCTCGGCTGCGTGCACCAGTTCCTCACCTACGTAGTAGTACACCTTGTATGTATTAATGGTAAAGTAACCACTGACGACTAGATCCTCGGCAGGCATGGTCCCTAACGCTTCAGACCATCCGCTAAAGGTATACCCTTCACGGTAAGGAGGCTCAGGAATAACGATTTCCGCGCCATATTCAATAGAATCTGCCACTATAACCTCGTCATCAACCTTGAAGGTCACAAGATACCTATTTTTAGTATAATATCCTTCAAATACGAGGTCACGGGCTGGCATAATGTAGCAATTCTCAACACATCCGGCCATACCAAACTCTGCAAAGTAGAAATAGGGATGATTATAGACCTTCGCATTATTAAAGGTTTCGGTCACACGATAGCGTATATAACGATACCCTTCATCATCTTTGCCCAAAATATCAGATTCGTACACAGCCCCCATATTTCTTGGGAGATTGGTGAGTACTGCAATTTCTGTATAGTCACCATTAGGTTCATTTGCCCCCTCTACAACTATTCTACTAGGTGTATATGAAGCGTCATTACCACGTACCGTATAGGTAAAAGTGAATTTGCCGACCGTTTTATTTTCTCCCATATCTACGCGTAGGTAATGATCCAGTCCATCAGCACTTTCCACCCTGTTGTATTCTGAATGGAAGATGGTGTTGGGATTGTTATCGAACAAGACATGCCATCCTTGGAACTGATCCCCATATGTAGTGTTCGTACATGGAGCATTGGTATACAACATGGCGTCGGCATTATTGGCAATATCAATCTCCTTCCACATCGGGCTCTCGCTTTCAGCATTACCTTCTTTCCTCCATCCGCTGAAGGTATGTCCCTCTTTGGTTGGGTCATCAACCAGTATCACCTTACTTCCGTAAGCTACTTCTTCAGTCCTATAAACTTCACCGTCCACCTTATAAATTACTGAGTAACTATTGACGGTGAACGAGCCCGTAATCACAACATCCCCTGCAGGCATGGTCTCAGGCAACTCGCTCCAACCACTGAAGGTATGTCCCTCCTTGGTGGGGTCATCAATCAGTACAACCTTACTTCCGTAAACTACTTCTTCAGTCCTATAAACTTCACCGTCCACCTTATAAATTACTGAGTAACTATTGACGGTGAACGAGCCCGTAATCACAACATCCTCGGCCGGCATGGTCTCAGGCAACTCGCTCCAACCACTGAAAGCATACCCCTCCTTGGTGGGAGCTTCAATGGCAGTAAGTTCTGTACCATATGCTATAGATGCTGTATGGTGTTCCTTGCCGTCAACCATATAGGTGATCTTATACTCATTGACGGTGAACGAGCCTGTAACAATAACATCCTCAGCAGGCATGGTCTCAGGCAACTCGCTCCAACCACTGAAGGTATGTCCCTCCTTGGTCGGGTCATCAATCAGTACAACCTTACTTCCGTAAGCTACTTCTTCAGTCCTATAAACTTCACCGTCCACCTTATAGATTACCGAATAGTTATTTACAGTGTATGTACCTGTAACAGTCAGATTATTAGATGGCATCGTTTCGGATAGACCTGTCCACACGAAAGAGTGCCCCTCACGACTGGGCATTTCAGGAGCAGTAATAGCAGTGCCCTGCTTCACAAACTGTTCACTGATAGTCTCCCCCTCTACTACAAAGCGTAAAGTAAAGTTTGAGAATGCCGCTTTTGCCTTCACCTCATCGCCCGATACATAGTTATTTCCCTTTGCGTCGCTCAGCACGATATCCGTCACACACAACTCCGTATTCTGATAACTTGTGCCCTCGGCAGCAGCGTAGTCGATAGCAAACAGTTCTCCGCTATTCCCCTCTATCGGAATATTAGCCATAGAGTATATCAGCACTTGATAAGCGCCATTGCCCATATTGGTCACCAAATATGCATGATTCTTCAAGCGATTCGTAGGGGTTAGCGTAGCGGTAGAGGCACTCATTCCAGGCAACCACTTAAGATTCATCTGTATGGCTACAATCTCTGTGTAGTTATCCATAGCAAAGGCAAACCGATACCCATCCTGCGTATTGTCACCACTCACCGTAATGTGATTAGGCTCATACACCTTGCTGCTCACCGCTACCGAATGCATACGATTGGTAGGGTCATTGGTATAGACTTGCATCGTTGTCTTGCATGCTCCCTCTGTTGTGGGTGTGTATGCTACCGTCAGTGTCTTTGTCTGCCACGGTTCTATAATCAGTGGCAATTCCTCTTCTATAGTATACCCTTCAGCAAGGAAGGTCACCTTATTGATAGCCAATGGCACCTGGCTACTATTGTATATAGAATAGGTAGCAGTCGATTGCAGAGTTACAGGGATGTCACCCATATCCAATGCATTGGCTCCACTGAACTTAGGGCTTTTTACCACCACGTAGTTGCCCGATGTGGCCGAAGTCATATTTTCCATGGCAATGTTGCTCAGCACCACCTCTTTCGGATCTAATCTATACGAGCCACTCTGTCCATCAAGCCTTACGCGAAAAGTCATCAGCTCACCATCCCCTTCGGGCAATGCCTTATTGGTAGGCGAATACATAAATAGGGTGAGCACCTTACCTTGTACTACTCCCGAAACCTTGTGGTCAGTCGCTTCGCAACGACCACCCACCGCAGCGCTACCCTCCACATATTTCAAGGCATCGGGCAGGGTAAACTCGCACTGTGCACCAGCTATCGGCTCCATATTGTTCATCTTGAGCACCACCGTCACCTCCTCGTCCGATATGCCCTCTACGCGCTGCACATGCAGTTCGTTCACCGAGAAGGGATGTGCCGTCACCACCGCTTTCCCCGCCTTGGGGTTGATGGCGTTGGAGGTGATGGTCACGTTGCTTGTTACCGTGCCGCGCTGCAGCGGGGCATAGGTGAGGGTAAAGTCCTGTGTGCTGCCGGCCGCTATGGTGCAGGGCGTGGGCGATGCCGTGAGGTCGCTGTTGTCAAAGGCGATGCCCGTAATCTCCAGCGGCTCATTACCTACATTTTTTACAGAGAGCGTTTGGGTATAGGTACTGCGTATGGGCACACGGCCATAGTCTATGGTAGGCGTGGTCACCTCTATCTTGGGCGACAGCAGGGTCACCACTCCGCTCTCCACACTGCACGTGAGAGCGTTGCCACTGGCATCGCTCATCACCACTTCGGGAGTCAACGTATAGTTGGCAGGCTCCTTGCCCAACTTCAGTTTGAAGCGGCACAGCTCACCATCCACTCCTTTGAGCGTAGCCAAGGTGGGGCTGAATATCACCATGCTCAGTTTGCCATCCTGCTCGGCAGCCGAGAGGGTATGCCCATTGGCACGCTCGGCATTGATTACTGCCGAGCCATCCACATAGCGCAGCATATCACCAAGCGGTATCAGCAGCTCTATTGCCGTCACCTCATCGGTGATGGTCAGCATTACCGCTATCTCCACCTCATCGCCAGGATGTCCCTGTGCTGAGGTCAATGTTACGGTATTAGCTGCTGTGGCAGTGAGCCATACGCCCACTGCCATTAAGCAACTTATAATCGTTCGTTTCATAACACTTTTTTTACCACTGATTACTATACTTTGTCATCCTGAGCATAGCGAAGGATCCCGCATAACACTTTGCGAAAATCTTCACTACGTTCAGAATGGCATTAAGATACGTCATTGTCTCATCGTGGTTTGTTATCACTCGCGAATCACCTTCACCGTCTGCATCAGCTCGCCATCAAGATAGAGGCTCACGAGATAAAGTCCCTTCTGCAATGCACGGGGATACCAAGTGTAGGTATACTCACCCTGTGTGTTCTCCGTATGGTAAGCATCGATGGTGCGGCCCGCCATATCGCTGAAGGCGATGGTCACCTCGTGGCTACCGCTCTTGCCGATGATGTAAGGCACGCGGAGCACGGTGGTGAAGGGATTGGGCGAAGGCATCTGCAGCTGCACAGCCTCCACCTTGCCGATACCTGTGGTATTGCCATTCACCGCAGTGATGTTCTTGCCCTTGGTGTCAGAGAGCACCATCTCGGTCACTACCGCCTCGTCGCCAATCTGCAGTAAGGCGTGTGTGCCAGCAGGGATACTCTGTCCGCTCATTGAGTAAGCCAGGAAGAGGTACTCATCATCGCTCACCCAAGTGCCGTTCTGCTCCATACCCTTGAGTCCATCAAGTGCAGTGATTTCTGTACCCTTGGCAACATCGAGGCGCACCTGCACGCCACCCAATGCCTGGGCTGTCTCTACATAGAGGATGCCATCCGTCACGTAGTAGTGTACCGGCTCGTTGTCCATACCGCTCACGCCTACTCCTGCAGGGTTGCTGATGATACCGATGGTACCCACCACGTCGAGCACATTCACCTTCGCGTCGCTGTTTACATCGGCAGCCTCGAAGATGAAGGGTTGCGGGTCTTGATAGGTGATATAGGCCACCTCGGTCACCACATCGGCAATGTCCACGCTCATGCTACCGTTGGCATCGCCCTTGCTTGCAGTAAGCGGAGTTGCTGCTACGGCATTGCTCAGTGCATGTGAGTTGAGTGAGGTGGTGAGTTGCTTGATTACATAGTAGTAGGTAGTACCGGGCACTACATCGTAGTCTACAAATGAAGTTTCTTCGGCTTCGAGGACGCTGGGGTTGATAATAACGCTATCACTGCTTACGCCATTATCATCCATCGTAAAGCGGTACATATTATATCCGAGTAAGTCCTCAAAGTCCTCCTCATCGGTCTCCCAAGTGAGGGTTACCTTACCCAAACCTGCCTCGGCCATCAGGCCTGTAGCCATAGAGCCTGCAGCAGCTACTTGTACATTGAAGCGTGTGTTCTCTACGGGGATTACCCATGCCGGTGCAGAAGGCACTTCTACGAGTTCTTGTTCGATTAAAGGCAATTGCAAAATAGAGGCAAGCTTATTGTAATCGACATATACCTGATCCATTACCGATTGTAAAAGAGAAGCATCACGATTCTCTTCTGCACATAAGTTATTAGCTAACAATATATTCGCTTGAAGTTCCAAACTCTCCTCATTAGAAAGTGAATGTATATAATCCTCCTTTACTATAGGGTCTAAGACCTCCATTTCAAATTCTGCCATCCAAGTTTTTTCTGGCATCACAAAACGATAATAACGATAAGGAACATCTGCATCTATAAGATATGAATTCCAAGAGGTGTTCGTAGTTCTTACCAAAGGATTTATCATGTCAGAAGTAGAGAAAGTACACAACTCACTAAACTCATCACCATCATTACTTCCCTGAACTATTATTTTTTTTGGAAAAGAACCTGTGGAAGTATGGTAGCCGAAACTTATAAAGCGTGAATTGTTATTTAATCCTAAATCAACCTGAATATAATCATTTATCTGACAATAAGGTCCTGTGTTGCCATTAAACAATTTAGAGCAATCAGTCGAAGTTTGATTGGGAATACTCAAACACCCAGCTTTGGATGGATCTGAAACTTGAAAAGCAACTTTTCCTGGTGCATTCGTTACCATTTGCAATAAGTTTTCGGTCTTCAATGATAACGATTTCAATTCTTCACGCAAATAATGGTCTTCGAAATATTCAACCGCATCCGCCACATAGATGCGATTGAGGCCATCAGCTCCCGTCTTGCCATCGATAGTTAGGTATGCGGTATAGATAGTACCCTCTTCGTTCCAGCTACCCTCTTCGGCTATGGAGTGTGAGGTGTAAGGAGGGCGTACACCCATGGCAATCATTGGAGTAAATGACTTATCCATCGGACGATTGAAATACACCTCAAACTTATGTTTACCTACACCCAATGGAGGCAATTGCTCAAATTCGTCCTGGGCATCGAAACCATTAACCACAACTTTCCATACGATACCATGGGCTTCAGCTGAGGGTTTGGTGAGTGTATTGGATAGATTATAATGACCAAAACCTGCATTATAAGTAGGATGATTCATATCCCACAATCCCTTACGGATGATATCCTCTCGAGCAGAGCCTAAATAGTTCGGTGATTCAGGTATATAGTCTTTACCCTCCTCTGAGTAATATCCGATATTTGCATACTCACCTGACTCTTTTCCAATATTTCCAAAGGCATTGGAAGAAAGATATTTAGCCCCTCCCCAATACTCGAGTTCAGATTCTTTATCATTAACAGTATTTCCTATAACATTACAATTGTAAAAAGTTCCACCATAAAAATCAAATATTTGAAATCCGCCTTGCGAATATATTAAATTTGTTTGTTTCAATGTATTTCCATCTAACAGATAAAAAGTTGTAAAACAATTTTCAACTATACAATTATCCATATTTACAGTAGAAAGTCCTGCTTTATCGTCAATTCTAAGCCCAGTGAAATGAACATACTTTACTGTATTCCTATTTAAGTCCAAGTCTTTCATGTACCCCGTTTCGTTATCAGCCATAGTGAACACAATCATGTTACCAGGCTCGCCCTCGCATTGAAGAGACCCCTTAGGAATATACAGACTTACATCTTTCTTAAACTTCAAGACTGTTCCAGGTAAAATAGTAAGGATATTTCCCTCCTCTACTACCAAGGTCTTGGTTACAATATAGTGCACATTAGGATAAAGTGTCATATCTTCCGATATCAATCCTCCAAGTTCTACACCATTCTCTGCAGTGAGTGTAAACTCTTGCACTAATTCCTCGGTGATATTATCACAAGTAGCGCGGAACACCATACATATCTTGCGACCATCCACACATTCCGGATTTACCTTGAAGCGGATGGGAGTAGCGCTCACATTTTTGCCATAACTGCTCAGTTCTTTACCGAACTCAACCTCTTCTTCTAAGAACTCCACAATAGTGGGATCTTCAGCCTCTGCCAACGCCAAAGAGAAACGAATGTTCTTAGCCTGTCCCCACTCGTTACGCAGTGTGGGATAGAACTCGATTGTCTCGCCTGCGTCGGGCTTACCGTCACCATCACCACCTTCAGTATCATTCAAGGTATAAGTTACAAGACTGAGTGTGGGTTGGCGATCTTTATCGGTAATCTTATACACTGCCTCGAAGTCTACATTCTCATCATGCTCATGTTCGCAACGATGCTTGCGAGCATGGATAAGGTCACCAAAGAGAATTTCCCAGTTGCCATACTCCTTTACCTGAAGCAAGCGAGAGATACCACCTGCCACATAGGGACAAGCCATAGAGGTACCGCTAAGCACCTTGTACTTACCCCCGGGGAAGGTGCTCATAATCTTTGCACCAGGGGCGCGGAGTTCGTAGTTGTAGAGTTTATCCTCGCTATACTGTGAGAATACAGGACCATCCTCATCAAAGTTACTGAACAATGCCAAGCCACCATCCTGTGTGCTGGCCTCTACACCCAATACAAAGGTAAAGGCAGCGGGGAACATGGGGCCATTCTGCATGGCATTCTTTTTATTCACAAGGCAATCATGTGCATAAATACATTTAAAGTCATTACCCGCAGCAGCCACGAGCACAGCTGTGCTATATGCCTTTGCCAAAGCCTGCTCCTCAGCTATTGAGTAGCCATAGCCACCGATACTCATGCTGATAACATCAGCACCATTGGCTGCCGCGTAGTCGATACCCTTGATGATGGTAGCCACGTCGCCCGTGCCATCGCTCTGCATCACAGTAACAGGCATGATAAGTGCATCGGGGTTAGCACCCGTGATACCGATCTTGTTGTTGCCCACGGCTGCTGCAATACCGGCACAGTGGGTACCGTGGCCGTTCCAGTCGCCCAGGCGAGCAGTCTGGTTCACAAAGTCCCAGCCATGGAGGTCATCGGCAAAGCCGTTGGCATCGTCATCCTCGCCCTCGGCACCATTGAGCTCTGCCTCGTTGGTCCAGATATTATCCTTCAAGTCGGGATGCTCGATGTCAATACCCGTATCAAGGATAGCGATAACAGGACGCTTGTCGGTGATGGGCTTCTGCTTCTGGAGAAAGTCAAGTTTCAGTTGGCCATGGCCCCACTGCTCGCCTTTCAAGGGATCGTCAGCAGCAGCTATCTCGTCACTTGATAATGTATATACCACGTAGTTGGGCTCGGCATACTCCACCTCGTCCAATGCAGCCAGTTTCTCTACAGCCTCGTGCACATTGGTCTTCGCTGCATCGAAGGTGAGGCGATAGAGCTGGCTCATATCGGAGTCCTCGATGGTGTTGCCTGACACTGAACGCAAAGCCTTGGCGCGAGATTCCACCACCTCACCGGTCAGCGGCATCAGTGGCTCACTGGCAGTAATGCCCAACTCACCCAAGACCTTGTCTACACCGCTTACACCTGATGTGATGCTACGGCCACGTGCACGCACACGTACTTCGCTTGTTGGTTTGAACTTGACGATCATCTCGCCCTCACGGTAATCGCGAGCAGCGTGACGCTCAATCTTTACCACCTCGTCTTGATTGTTGCTCGACTGGGCAACGACCGATGATGCCAGCATCATGGCGGCAGCACCAAGTAGCCAATGCTTCTTCATAACGGAAACGCTTATAGTTAGTAATGTTGTTTGTGCTCATCATTTGCCTATAAGTTCTCCTGATTCGGCATGCGTATCTCCAGTTGATACCTTATTATATTTAAAAGAAAAGCGTGAGAACCTGTACCTGTTACTCGTCTCACGTTTTGAGGCTCTCGCATTGCCCAGTTTGTCGAAACGAGCAACGCAGACCCCACGCCGATATGTATCTATACGACCAAATGGCCATACCGACTGCCATTTTTTCGAACAGCACAAGTATAGCATCTGGATACGCAACTTACATATCCCGTGACATCTACCGTTGCTTTGTCTTTGACAAACTGTTTGAGAATTTGCGAGATTCCAAAACGTCAAAACCAAAGCGCCAAGTAAACGCCTTTCCAAAATATCTTCGCCCACCCACGAACCCTGTCGGCGTGAACGATAGTGCGAAAGTAGTGCAAACAACGCTAATAAGCAAGAGTTATCCCCAAAATATTGTAAAAGAGTTTAGCAGAAAGTATTTTTCAGCTATAAAAAGCCTTTCATATAGAGTAATAAAGTTTGATTTTTGCCCTGGCACCGACGCGAGACCTTTAGGTCACTGGCCGAGGGAGGTAGCCATGGTAAGATAATGGCAAATGTTTGGCAAATGTTTGGCAAAACTTTGGCAAATAAAGACACCCCGTAACCTGTGTTATCTCAACGAGTTATGAGGTGTGGAGACATATGATTTGGCAAATCAGGCAACTTGCGTATATTGTTTTGTCACACGCTTGATTTTGCGATAATGGTCTTGCTCGAAGGAGAAGTCCTCATCACCGGTCTTGCGAACGGTATGTAGGGGATTAGGAGTCGCTGACCTCATGTGCGATGTCGTTCACATCGATACGATGACTGGTATCTCCCTTGGCAGCAAGTTGAGTTGATTACCTAATCGCTCGTAGCGCTTCCACTACTTGAGAAAGTCAGCCATCTCCTATGCCGGCTCAGCGCAAATAATCTCGTTGTGAATGATTTGCCATTTGTTTTTCATTATATTCATATTATCAGTTATTTAAGTCAAATTTATTTGCCAAAGTTTTGCCATTCTTTTGCCATACTTTTGCCATTTTATGGCAGGAATAAGGCAAAAGAATGAGCATTTCGAGATAGATTTTGACCCCAACCCCCTATTTTCAGCACTATAGATTTGGGGAAACAAAGAGTTTGAAGTAACCTCGTATAGCCATTCAAAAGTCGTACCGATAACTACCGACGGGCATATCACTAACTACCGACACATTCGTCAGCAACTTTCGACACAGACATCACTAACTACCGATATTTGATTTGAGTAGAAAGGTAGCATAAAACCTGCTTGTATGAACGGGACAATCCCCGTTTAAGAACATATTCCTTGCCAGGGCAAAAATAAAAATCGTTTACTCGGTGACTTTCCCTCTTTTTCGGCAGACACGTCGGTCTGCCCCTACGGGGGAACTTTATCTTGCCCTAGAATAGAGTTCGTCTTGTCCTACAAAAAATCTCGTGTAGGCCTACACGTGTCTTGTCCTAGAAAAAGTTGACACAAAAAAGTCAACAAATGAATAATAAATCAGAAAAAGAAGTTCAAAGGCATCGTCCTTGTAAGGCACTTCGCCTTCAGTATCATGATGAAGCTATCCGTCTTTACTATGAAGAA
>JAZKZX010000011.1:0-35954 GCA_045612925.1 Bacteroidaceae bacterium | reverse complement strand
TGCAGAAGAACCTCGCGATGTTCGGGCTCGACGACAGCGTGGTGTTCAACAACCTCTCCATGGGTCAGCAGAAGAAGGCATTCATGTGCTACGCCCTGGCCACCAACACTTCGCTCCTCGTGATGGACGAGCCGACGAACGGACTCGATATCCCCTCGAAGAGCGAGTTTCGCAGACTCATCGCCAGCAATATGACCGACGACAAGACCATCATCATCTCTACCCATCAGGTGCGCGACATTGATAGTCTGCTCGACCATATCGTCAACAGCGATGGTTCCCAAGTGTTGCTCAATGCCTCGAGCGACGAGATCTGCCGTCGCCTCCTCTTCACCGAGCAGCCCATCTCGGAGCCTACCGACGGGGCGCTCTTCGTGCAGCCCTCCGTAGCGGGCAACAGTGTCATCCTGCCTAATGAGTACGACGAGGAGAGCCGCTTGAACCTCGAACTGCTCTTCAATGGCGTACTGGCTCAGCGTGAACGGTTTACAGAGTTGTTTAAAAGATAATATTATCAACTTATATTATTTGTTTTTCAACGCGATGACACAGATTTCACTGTTTTAGCACGCGCTTTGCTTGTGCTGCCATCCGGACGGTATACGAGCGATAGCGATGTATAATAATCTGTTTGATCTGTGAAATCATGTTGACTAAAGTATAAAACGGTAGTTAATTAAAAGTCAATAACAATGAATACAATCAACAACACATTTAGTTTCTCACGCTTCGCCGCTGTGCTCAAGTGTGATTTAGTAGAGCACCGCTGGCGCTATATCAGCGTGTTCTTCATCATGTTTATAGCTATTATCTTCAAACAAATAGATGCATTGAAACATATACATGAGGCCAAGCAACTCCTTCCGGCTTGGGAATTTGAGGCAGTGTATGGTAGTGCATCAGAGGCATTAAGCCTTGGCACCTATCGCCTCTTCTTTCCGATGTTAGCTTTGGCACTCATCTGTGCTGCTTCCGATATGAGTGCCGTCCCCTTCAAGAGCAAAGGTCGTTCTACAAACTACCTCATGATGCCCGCCTCCCAATTAGAGAAGTTTCTTTCTCGCGTGCTGATCAATGTAGTCATGGTTATCGCTATGGCCTATCTCGCTCTATTCTTGGCCGATTTGGTGCGCATGCTTTATGTGGCGTTAAACGATATCGAAGGCTTTGGTGAGTTTAGTGTGTTTAGCGCATTCATCGTGTGGGCCTGGCCAATAAGGATGGCATATAAAGATGGCGGAGCGATCTTGGGGGCCCTACATGCTACTGGCATCGTCCTGACAGCATTCTACATTCACTCCCTCTTTCTCCTTGGCGGCTGCATCTGGCGCAAGGGAGCCCTGCTGAAAGTCCTGTTTGTAGGATTCATCATCACACTTCTTTGCCTATGGATAGGGGTCCAATTTATTGAGGCTTGGATTGACAATGCGTTTGCCCCATGGTTTAATGATCTGTTTTATCCTTGGCTTGACAACAACTTTGAGACGCCAGACGAGTTTGGCCGATTCGTCCTTCCCTTCGCCATCCCCGTAGGATTAGTCTATGCAGCTCTCATCGTCCTCAACTGGTGGCTCTGCTACCGCCTTTTCTCGCGCAAGCAGATGATACCACGCACCCATATGCATGGAGGTGCACATTGGAGGCGATTGTCAAACAAGCTACAATCATAAAAAAAACGACCTTATGAACTTCAAGGACAACAACCCCATATACCTGCAGATAGCCGAGCGCATCTGCGACGAGATATTGCAAGGCCGGTATAGCGAGGACGACCGCATCCCCTCGGTGCGCGAGTATGCCGCGATGGTCGAGGTCAATGCCAACACCGTGGTGCGCACCTTCGACCACCTGCAGTCGCTCGAGGTCATCTACAACAAGCGCGGCCTCGGCTACTTCGTGGCCAAGGGTGCCGTGCGCCGCATCACCAAGGAGCGCAAGCGCACCTTCCTCACCGAGGAACTGCCCGAGCTATTCCGCAAGATGGACTCGCTGAAGATAACGATAGATGAGCTGCGCGAGATGTACGAGAGCCGCCATCAGTAAACAAAGACATAGAGCCGCCTGCGCTGCAGACGGCTCTTCACTTCTCACAGGTACTCCTTAAGGAAGCGGGCGGTGTAGCTCTCCTCGTTCGTCACGATCTCTTCGGGCGTGCCTGCCATGAGCAGGCGTCCACCGCCACGGCCCCCTTCGGGGCCCATGTCGATGATATGGTCGGCCATCTTGATGACATCAAGGTTGTGCTCGATGACGATGACCGTGTTGCCCTTGTCGACGAGGCGCTGCAGCACGCTCATCAGCACGCGTATGTCCTCGAAGTGCAGTCCTGTGGTAGGCTCGTCGAGGATGTAGAGGGTGTTGCCCGTATCGCGTTTCGAGAGCTCTGTGGCGAGCTTCACGCGCTGGCTCTCACCTCCCGAGAGGGTCGTCGAGGGTTGTCCCAGCTTGATGTACCCCAGTCCCACCTCCTGCAGCACCTTGATCTTGTTGAGTATGACAGGCACATTCTCGAAGAACTCCACGGCACGGTTGATGGTCATGTCGAGCACATCGGCGATGCTCTTTCCCTTGAATCGCACCTCGAGCGTCTCGTGGTTGTATCGCTTGCCTCGACACACCTCGCAAGGCACCAGCACATTGGGGAGGAAGTTCATCTCCACATTCTTGTATCCATTGCCCAGGCAGGCTTCGCAGCGCCCTCCGCTCACATTGAACGAGAATCGGCCGGGCTTGTAGCCGCGTATCTTCGCCTCGGGCAACGACACGAAGAGGTTGCGTATATCGCTGAACACGCCCGTATAGGTGGCAGGGTTGGAGCGCGGTGTGCGCCCCAGGGGCGACTGGTCTACCGTCACCACCTTGTCTATATGCTCCAGTCCCTCGATGCTGTCGTAGGCGAGCGGCTCGCGCAGCGAGCGGTAGAAGTGCTTGGAGAGTATGGGCTGCAGGGTGTCGTTGATGAGCGACGACTTGCCCGAGCCGCTGACACCGGTGACGCAGATGAGCGTGCCCAGGGGGAAGTCCACATCGACCCCCTTGAGGTTGTTGCCCCTCGCCCCCCTTATCGAGAGCTGCTTGCCGTTGCCCTTGCGGCGCTCGGCAGGCACCTCGATCTTGAGTTCGCCATTGAGGTACTGCGAGGTCATCGTATGTGTGCGCAGCATCTCCTCGGGTGTACCCATGAAGACCACCTCCCCACCCTTGCGCCCGGCCATGGGGCCGAGGTCGATGATATGGTCGGCAGCGAGCATCATGTCCTTGTCGTGCTCTACGACGATGACCGTGTTGCCCATGTCGCGCAGCGACTTGAGCGAGTCGATGAGCCGCTCGTTGTCGCGCTGGTGCAGACCTATGCTGGGCTCGTCGAGGATGTACAGCACATTGACCAGCTGCGAGCCTATCTGTGTGGCGAGTCGTATGCGCTGGCTCTCACCGCCCGAGAGGGTCATCGACGAGCGTGCCAGCGACAGGTAGTCGAGTCCCACATCGAGGAGAAACCGCAGTCGCGTATTGATCTCTTTGAGTATCTCGAAGGCGATCTTCTGCTGATTGCCTGTGAGGGCATCGATGGCCTCGGTAGTCCACGCGTAGAGGTCGCTGATATCCATCGTCGCGAGCTCGTGTATGTTCTTGCCCAGGATGCGGTAGTGCAACGCCTCCCTGTTGAGCCGTGCGCCATGACATTCGGGACATACCATCGTGGCAGAGAACTGCTCCACCCACTTCTGCTGGGCAGCGGTAGGCTCCACATCGATATCGTTGAGAAAGTACTTGATGAGTCCGTCATAGGAGAGGAACATGTCAGACTCCTCCAGTATGGTCGTCTTCACCTTGATGCGCTCGGGGCATCCGTAGAAGATCTCCTCGATGACATTCTCCTCTATCTCCTCGATGGGTGTCTTCAGCGTATATTCGTAGCGGGCGAGCAGAGCCTCTATCTCGCGGAAGATGAGCGTATTCTTATATGCGCCCAATGGCACTATCGCCCCCTTGTGTATGGATATGGACTTGTCGGGGATGAGTTTGTCTATATCGAGCCTCGTCACCTGCCCCAGTCCCTTACACTTGGGGCATGCCCCCTGTGGTGAGTTGAAGGAGAAGTTGTGCGGTGCCGGCTCCTTGTAGGCCAGTCCCGTGACGGGGCACATGAGTCGCTTGCTGTAGTGGCGCACCTCGCCGCTCTCCTTGTCGAGCAGCATGATGAGTCCGTCGCCCTGCTGCATGGCATTGGCAATGCTCTCGCGCAGTCGTCGGTCGTCCTTGCTGTCCACCTTGAGCTTGTCTACCACCACCTCGATGTCGTGATTCTTGTATCGGTCCAGTCGCATGCCATGCGTCACCTCCTTGACCTCTCCATCGACACGCACATAGAGGAACCCCTTGCGTCGCACCTGCTCGAAGAGTTCGCGGTAGTGACCCTTGCGTGCCTTCACCAGCGGAGCCAGTATGAAGATAGGCCTTCCCTGGTAGTCGTTGAGGATGAGGTCTATGATCTGCTCCTCGGTATACTTCACCATCTTCTCGCCCGACTCGTAGGAGTAGGCCTCACCGGCACGGGCAAAGAGCAGTCGCAGGTAGTCATACACCTCGGTGATGGTGCCTACGGTAGAGCGCGGATTCTTGTTGGTCGTCTTCTGCTCTATGGATATCACGGGCGACAATCCCGTCACCTTATCCACATCGGGGCGCTGCATGCCCCCGTGGAAGTTGCGTGCATAGGCCGAGAAGGTCTCTATATAGCGGCGCTGCCCCTCGGCAAAGAGCGTGTCGAACGCCAAGGACGACTTGCCGCTTCCGCTCAGTCCCGTGATCACCGTGAGCGAGCCATGCGGTATGGTGGCATCGATATTCTTCAGGTTGTGCTCGCGGGCACCGTATACTTCAATGCTGGAGTTTATGAGTTTAGGAGTTTCCGCCTCGCTCTGGAGTGAAGACGATTGTCCGTTCGCGGTTTTATTTTGGGAGTTTAGGAGTTCAGGAGTTTCCGCTTCGCTCTGGAGTGAAGACGATTGTCCGTTCGCGGAAGAAACATTTGTCTTTACTCCTTCACTCCTATACTCCTTTACTCCTGAAAACTCTCCTTCACTCCTATACTCCTTTACTCCAGAAAGACTGTTGACTGTTGACTGTTGACTGTTGACATTAATCTTCTCGCTCATTGCTTCTCCTCCCTTCTCGAACTTGTCAGCACATTGATATCACCTCGGCGCACATACTTGATGCCGTCCGACCCCTCGGCCTCTACGAGGATGTAGTACACTCCATCCTCGACAAGCCTTCCGTGGTAGATACCGTCCCAACACACATAATAGGTATAGTCATTCTCATGCATCGTGGGCAGGGTCGTATGGTCGCCCGAGAATATCTCCTGTCCCCAGCGGTTGAATATCTTCATACGGAACGATAGCAGCGACTGCGTCTTCACCCTATAGAGGTCGTTCGTGCCGTCGCCATTGGGCGAGAAGGCATTGTACAGATGTACCGACGACCCGCGCAGCGAGAAGGTGACAGGCTCTGCCGCCCCCTCACCCTCGATGCCCGTCTCGCGATGCCTGTAGGTGATATCCAAGGTGATACGATACGACACATCGGCTCCCCCTTCGGTGAAGGTATACACCGTCGTCTCCTCATTGCGCAGCGCCAGCTGCTTGGTCTCGCCCTCCTTGACCTGCTCTATCAGCCATCCGTACAGCACCTCGTAGCCCGTAGTGTCGGTAGGGTGAGCGGCAAAGGTCACCGTGAGCGGAGCGTCATAGGTGCCGCCCACCTCAATCTCCTGCACCTCCCCCTCGGGGTCGACGAATGTCGCCGTCGCCTCATCCACCGTGGGGTACCAGTCGGGCGCCGTCTGCGCCATAGCAGCAACGCCCGCCAGCAAGGCACATAGCATACACATATATCTCTTCATCTTGTATCTACTCACTTTTTTATGCATTCACGATGTAAAGGTAGTAAAATCTTTGTACAAAGTACACCATCTGGGCAAACTTTTTGATTTATTCACGCCACACCCTCTGCGAGTCGACGCTCGCTCCACCCTCCATCACGACGATGCCTGGCGAGGCTTATTGGCTCATTTAACAAACATTACGATAAAAAAACGCCCCCTCGATTTGCTCATATGCCACATTTTTTTAGTATCTTTGCACCAATTTTCGCCACGAGCAACAAATTCCGTTGTTATATAGCGAGACAAAGAACCTAAAATTAAGTGATGAAAGCGAACAAAATTCTTTTTCTTACCCAAGAGATTACTCCATTCTCGGAGAGTAGCCCCATGGCCGACACCTGCCGTGGCATGTTGAAAGGTATCATGGACAAGGGCCACGAGATCAGAACCTTCATGCCCAAGTGGGGCAGCATCAACGAGCGTCGCAACCAGTTGCACGAGGTTATCCGCCTTACCGGCATGAACATCGTTGTCGACGACACCGATCACCCCCTCATCATCAAGGTGGCCTCCATGCCCTCATTGCGTACTCAGGTATTCTTCATCCTCAACGAAGACTACTTCCGCCACCACCTCAACACCCGCGATGCCAATGGCCGCGAGTATGCCGACAATGACGAGCGCACCATCTTCTTCGCCCGCAGCGTGCTCGAGACCGTGAAGAAGCAGTCGTGGTACCCCGATGTCGTCCACTGTCATGGCTGGATAGGCGCCCTCACCGGTCTGTACATCAAGACCTTCTATAAGGACGAGCCCGCCTTCCGCAACACCAAGTTCGTCTATTCGCTCTACGATGACGCCTTTGCCTCATCCTTCCCCGACGACTTCCTGCGCAAGATCATCTATCGCAACATGGAAGATGTTGACTTCAGCGGCATCGCCACACCCGTCACCTACCACGAGTTGAGCAAGATCGCCATCAGCTGGGCCGACGGTGTTGTGCTCAATAGCGCCACCCCCGACGCCTCGCTTGTCGAGTACGCCCAGTCATTGGGCAAGCCCATCCTCGAGTACAAGACCGGTGCCGAGTATGCCGAGAGCTGCAGCGCGTTCTACGAGCAGTTGTACGAATAAGCCACTCCAATCCCCGTCAGTAGCATGAAAAAATCCCTTGCCTATATCCTCACCCTACTCCTCTGCGTCGTGGCGTGCGATGACAATACCGGCAGCTTGGGAGGCAGCATCGTCCCCGACCAAGACAGCCTATCCATCAACACCGCCACCTACTGGGCATCGTCACGGTCTATCCCCGTCGACTCCGTCTTGTGCCGTACCGACAAGGTGTACCTTGGTCGCTTCACCGACCCGCACACCCAGTCGATGTTCGAGGCCGACTTCATCGCGCAGTTCAACTGCGAAGAGGGTGGCAATGTATTTCCCGAGGACATCCTGGGCGATTCAGCCGTCAAGGTCGAGCTGCGCCTCTTCTTCAGCAGCTACTTCGGTGACCCCACGGGCACGATGACCGCCGAGGTGTACGAGCTCGACCAGACACTGCAAGAGGGCGTACGCTACTACACCAACCTCGACCCCACACAGTTCTACGACACCCTCAAGGCCCCCGTAGCCACTAAAGTATACACCCTTACCGACTACACCTTAGAGGACAGCGAGCTTGCCGACCCCGAGCACTATGCCAACATCAACATCCCCCTCCCCACGGAGATCGGCACCCGCATGATCGAGCAGTACCGCGCCAACAAAGACCTCTTTGCCAACGCCAGCAGCTTCATCGAGCATGTGTGCAAGGGATACTATGTCAAGGCCACTCGCGGTGATGGCACCCTCGTCTACATAGACCAGGCCACACTCAACATCCACTACCGCGACAGCAAGCGCGACTCCGTCTTCGTCACCCAGTTTGCCGGTACCGAGGAGGTGCTCCAGGCCAACCGCTTCGCCAATGCCGACCTGCATCCGCTCATCGCCGACAGCACCTGCACCTACCTGAAGACCCCCGCTGGCATCTTCACCGAGGTCACCCTGCCCATCGACAGCATCATGGCCCATGGCGACAGCATCAACACCGCCAAGATCATCTTCCAGTGCTACTACGACGCCCCCGACACCCCCTACCCCCTCGGCACGCCGCAAGCCCTGCTCATGATACATAAGGACCACATGCACACCTTCTTTGAGAAGAACAGGCTCACCGACAATGTCAGTTCATTCTACACCGCCTATAACAGTAAGCTCAACCGCTACGAGTACCCCAATATCTCGCGCCTCATCACCTACTGCGATGGTCTGCGTCAGCAGTCGCCCGAGTGGAACAAGGTAGTGCTCATCCCCGTTACCCCGACGATCGACTCCAACAACAGCATCGTCAACTTCCGTCACGACTTCAGCCTCAGCACCGTGCGCCTGGTAGGCGGCAAAGACAAGGTCAAGGTCAAGGTCATCTCCAGCCAATTCGACTGACGCTCACACGACACACGACAATAATGTTCCGCAACCCCCTCGCAAGACGATCGGTTGCGGAACATCTATTTTACACTTACGGCTCATTTGAAATATAGGAGTATAAGAGGTTTTTCTTGGGGAGTATAGGAGTATTTGGGGAGTGAAGAAGTGAAGGAGTTTTCGGGGGATTGCAAGCAATACTACTTCGTGAAACTAAAGTTATGGTGCTAAAGCACACTCCTTGGTGAAACTAAAGTTTCAGCCGTCGCAACCGACGCTTTCATACCGCGTCGGCGTTTGGCTTGGGGATTGGGCATGAAGAATCCAAGATTTGCTTACCACATTCAGCAATTTACACATTCTGTGTACGAAGAAATAAGCGCGTTTCTGCGAAACGCAAGGAAATCCTGTACAAGATTTTTGTGGCATATTGATAGGCGAATGCCATGTTTTGCTTACACGCCTAAGAAATCGGAAGTGCGGACTTTTAAAACTCAAAACTTATTATCTCAAAAACTCATGTTTCGCTTACTTCTTGAAAATCTCTAATTGCTCGTGGCTGCATTCTTTTGGTTCGGCTTGGGGATTAGGCAGAACGAGGGCAAGGATGAGGCGGTTTTTAATCTTTTTGGGAGGTTACATATTCGACAAACTCCTTTATATAATGTTCACGCTTCTCGCTTAGGAATAGGTCTGCAATATCGGTGTTGCGCTCCACCTCCATCTTTTCTATGTAGTCAAGCACCTTACCTTTGATTTTGTATTTTTGTGTATCTCTGCACCAATTGTTGTATTGTCCTTTATCGGGGAGTATGTATGTAGTGTGAGCATTCAAGTATGCTTTTATCTGTGCTAGGGTATTGAAGTGGTCGCACCCTCCAGTCGCTAACCATAGATATGAAGGAAATAGCATGGCACATACGATAGCCGTCTTTTCACTTTCTACAATGACAACAGGATTATTGGGATAAGCACGTAGCAAATGCTCACCAAACACGCAACGATGCTCTTTCCATTGTGCTGGTAATATAGCCTCCTCTTTCAGTAAGGCATGTAGTGATGATACAGCGCTCTTACTCCTTGCCCGATGCCCATCCACATAGTATCTCATGGTCTTCATCGAGCGCAAACGACAATCCACATCAATGTATGGATAAACCACCCAACGGTGATCTACGCTCCCCAATCGATAGAGACCAATCACCCGTAGTAGTTCACTATCTGTAAAGAACTTCTGCAGATTATCTATCAGCCCCCTATGCCCATTATTGAAGATTCTATCTCTTATCTCTTTTTCGTAGGGGAATAAGGCTTTGGGAGGTATCATAAAGGACAAATCGTTCATAGTTTAATTACCCTATTTATACGGTCATTTCGTTGAAATTCAGAATAGATTCGGTTGTGATTAGGCTCTAAAAGCTCCATTTGCTTGTATTCTTTTTAGCTTTTTACTAATCCATTTTCTTCTTAAAATACCCTCTCACAAACGAGGATTTTCCCTTTGTATGAGTGACATGCCTATAAGCCTCATAGTTTAATTCACGCAGTTCTTGCATGCTTGAACACTGTGAGGCTAATTCTATAAGGACTTCATTTGTCCACCTATTAGGTTTAGGCATATGTGAACATATTTCATCTAGTTCACCTTCATTTTGAGATGCAAGATAATGTGCCCATGAATATTTGTTGTGAAATTCTTTGCGAGTTTTACATGAGGCAGCAGCCTTGGCACGCTCTTCTTTGGTCCATTTCTCTATAGGCCTTTTATATTTCTTCATATGAGAACATGCCTTATCCAATAATCTTTGCGTCCTTAACATTTCATAGGCTTTTCCATATTCCTCCTTCAATTCTGTTCGGTTGTTACATTTTCCAGCTAATGAAATAGCATCTTCAATAGACTTGCATACATAATCTTTTTTTGTCGGTTTGGGTAAATGTGGGCATAATTTATCAAATCTACCGCTTTTATGTGCTGCATTATATGCAGATACACAACCTTTTTGAAATTCACTCCGTGTTTTGTACTTTAAAGCTTCTTTTACGATTGCTTCATCAGTCCAAATCCTAGGGATGGACACCTTGGGCTGTACTGGTTTCTTTTCCATATGAGCACACACTTTGTCAAGAATGCCTTTGCTTATTGCGTTTCGATATGCTTTAGGATTAACATCTTTAAACTCGGATCTATACTTATACAACTTTGCAATGTCAAACAATTCTTGTTCCGTAAATCGCTCAACCTTATAATGATTCCCAGGTTTAACTACATAGTCTTTTGTTAACTCTTCAAGAATTCCCAATTTGTTGGCAGCATCAATAGCCGCATGCCTATATTTCCGTAATTCTGTAATGTTATTGAATCTTGAAAAAATGTCACGTAATTCTACTTCCGAGAATCCCTCTCTCCACTTTGATTTGCAAATATTTCTGACTTCTTTCATCCATCCACTTCTATATGCTCGCTGATAATGACCAGGAGAGCCTTTGAAGAATTCTGGTACTGTTTCATATTTGGATGCCTCTTTCAGAACCTCCTCTAGTGTATATCCTCCATCTCCGCCTAAAGAACCTGTCTTTGCTTTATTTAGAATAATCCATCCTTCTTTTGCATATTTATCCTTCCAAATTCCTTCCTGTATGCTTGCTTCTTGATAGTCTATATAGTCAGTCAATCTCTTCCAATGTGGCGTCAATCCAGTCTTCTCTATATGTTTGTGCACAGCACTATTTTTTTCACGTAAATGGTCTGACCATCTACGCTCTGCAAAATAAGTTAAACCTATGTATGCTCTATTATCATTAAATTCTGCAGCATATATGCAACGTTTCCTCTTATTGCCCTTCCGAGGCATATGCTTACATACTTCATCTAAAATGTTATTACGTATAGCATATTGGTACCATCGACCATTCTCAAAATTTTGAAAATCACTTCTCGTTGTAAATCCCTTTGCAATTTCCTTGCATTTATCGTAAGTCAGTGGTATTTCGTGTTTTTTTACCCTACGACGTTCTGGCATATGCTGACAAATAATATCATATACACCATTCTTCCTTGCTGCAGAATAGGCACCTGAATGTTTTTCTCTAAATTCCCTATGAGTTCTACATTTTCCAGCAATCTCGCGTAGTTGATCTAATGAATATTCTCGCGTTCGATATCGCATATGCTTGTAGCAGATATCTTGCCATTTGTGCTTGCAAATACTTGCATGACAACCTTTTTCTGCTCGCATTAATTCTTGCGGAGTATTATATAGAGATGCTGTTTTAATACAATTGTTTATATCATCCCACCAACCAGGTTTATATCTAACCCTACCTAACATATGTGAACATATTTCATCTATCCAATGTTTACTGCAAGCCGTGTCATATATTTTTGGACTATATTTTTTAAAATCTCCACGACTTGAATATTTTTTAGCCTCATTAAGACAAACTTCTTTAGTGTATTTTATATGTCTTGCACATATCGGGCAGCCACTTCCTCTGAGGTGATTCTGTGGAGTTTGTAGAAATTCTCCATGTTGACTACATATAATTATCACCTTCAAAGAGCTTTTGATATACTCAACCTTGGAATAGTCATATTTATGGTCATGAACTTTGTGTGCCTTGTCTATGAACTCATCTGTAGTATATGTCCTAGCTCCCATAATGATGTTAATTTATAATATGGAGAATCTCTATCTTGCAAGTAAAAAGTTGAACAACCACGCAAAGATATACATTTAATTCAGTTATGTCAATGACAATCTATCTTTTTAGGATAATTGCTGACAAACTCATTACAATTACTGCCAATATATGCACTCATTCTTTGTGGCAAACTCTTTGCTCCTTCATCATCCAAATTAACCAAGTAAAAGCATATCATTATGAAAACACAGAATTTACATTGTCAGAAAGCATCGTTCATTATTCACTTAATAGAACGAGACGATGGAAACAAGAAGAAACAAGGGTTGGAGACGATTCCAACAAGGCCGTGTGCTTAAGGCCCGCATGCTGATGTTCTCAGGCTGCAACTATGCAATTTTCGATGAAGAGGGCAAACGTATCGACAATCCTCATTGGTTCGAAATAGCGCGTCAGCGTTGGGCAAAGAAGTATAAGGATAGTAGTACTCCTTGCAGTTGTTGGCTCTGCCGAGGCGAAAAGTACGACCGCAAGGCACACAAACGTACTACTCGGCGCATCATCGATGAATGTTTAGAGTAACATCTATGACACTCTCCAATCTTGGGGAGTGTTTTTTAATCCCCTCGAATTCGAGGGGGAAAGAGGGCGAATTCGTTCCCTTTTTCTATTACCATTAAGATGTAATTCGAGATTCTAATACTAATACCCACACGATAAACCACCAATCATTTTCCCTATCAAACCCAAGCAATACATATTCTCCTCGCGAAGAGAATGTATTCTCCTTGCGAAGAGAATACTTTACCCTCGCGAGAGGAATAGTTTCTCCTCGCGAGGAGAATAATCTTCAGACAAAGTAAAATACTGAAATTAAGGAAAGTACGGATAAGAAAGGATAGAAGAGAGAGAAAACACGCTTTGCGTGTATGATAACGGTGACAATAACGAACGAAAAAAGAAAAAGGGGAGAGCACAACACTCTCCCCCACTCCATACATCATTTTATGTCTCTTTACTTGTGGCGCTTGGCGAGCTCTTCTTCGAGGTCGGAGAGGGAGTAGCCCATCTGCTCGGTGAGCACGAGGAGGTGGTAGAGCAGGTCGCCAGCCTCGTAGAGGTAGCGCTCACCATTGCCGTCGATGGCTTCGATGACGGTCTCTACAGCCTCTTCGCCTACCTTCTGGGCTATCTTGTTCACTCCCTTGTTGAAGAGGTAGGTGGTGTATGAGCCCTCGGGCATCTTGGCGTGGCGGTCCTTGATGCAGGCCTCGAGGGTGCCGAGGAAGCCTTCGTTGTCGCGGGTGTCGAAGCACGACACGGTGCCGCGGTGACAGGTGGGTCCGTCGGGGCGGGCCTTGATGAGGAGGGTGTCGCCATCGCAGTCGGCATACATGTCGACGACATGCAGGTAGTGCCCACTGGTCTCGCCCTTGGTCCACAGACACTGGCGGGTGCGGCTGTAGAAGGTGACACGACCCTCGGCCTGGGTCTTCTCAAAGGCTTCTTGGTTCATGTAGCCGAGCATGAGCACCTTGAGGCTGTCGGCATCCTGGATGATGACGGGAAGGAGCCCGTCGGCGGTCTTCGCGAGGTTGAAATCTTGGAAATTCATATCTTAATATTGTTTGGCCTCCCCCTTGCCCCTCCCAAGGAGGGGTGACTTTGACATCGTGGTAAAGAGGCATGTTTTTTTGTTACTATTGTATTTTCTTTTCTGTGGACTCTGTAGTCCCCTCCTTGGGAGGGGTTAGGGGAGGCCCTATATTCTTACATTGATATTTCTCTCTCTTAATGCTTGCTTGAGCACGGGGATGGGGATCTCTCCGTAGTGGAAGATGCTGGCTGCCAGGGCGGCATCGGCACGACCATGGGTGAGCACATCGGCGATGTCGTCGATGCTGCCTGCTCCGCCCGAGGCGATGATGGGAATGCGCAAGTGCTGGGCCAGGCGGGCAAAGGTGTCGCAGGGGTAGCCCTGGCGGGTGCCGTCGTGATTCATCGAGGTGAAGAGGAGTTCGCCCGCACCACGCTCCTGGGCTTCGTGGGCCCAGGCAAAGAGCTCCTTGTCGGTGTCGCGCTTGCCACCGTGGGTGGTGGCGAGCCAGCGGCCGTCGGTGAGGCGGGCGTCGATGGCGATGACGACGAACTGCGAGCCGTACTTGGAGGCTATCTCGTCGATGAGCTGCGGACGGCGTATGGCGGCGCTGTTGATGCTGATCTTGTCGGCACCGGCATCGAGCAGGCGGCTGGCGTCGTCGAGGGTGCTGATGCCGCCTCCGACGGTGAAGGGGATGTCGATGGCCTGGGCAATGCGGCTCACGAGGTGGGTGAAGGTGTTGCGACCCTCTTGGGTGGCGCTGATGTCGAGGTACACCAGCTCGTCGGCTCCCTCACGGGCATACTTGCCGCCGAGGGCGACGGCATCGCCCACATCGCGCAGACCTTCGAAGTTGATGCCCTTGACCGTACGGCCATCTTTGACATCGAGGCAGGGTATTATGCGTTTTGCAACCATAGTTTGATTAAAAGCCTCCTCTAACTCCCCCTGAAGGGAGAGAACTCCGACATCGCGGTGAGAAGGACTTGTTTTTTTTACATTATTGTTCTATCTCTATTTTCAGCTCTCCATAAGTTCCCCTTTTAGGGGGAGTTGAGGGGGCCTATCTTCTTAACTCTTCCAATGTTATGTGTCCTTCGTAGATGGCCTTGCCCACGATGACATGGCGCAGGCCCATGGCGTCGAGGCGGTGGATGTCGCTCATCTGGCTGATGCCGCCGCTGACGATGATATCCTGCTCGGGGTACTGCGCCTGCAGGCGGGCATAGAGGTCGAAGGTGGGGCCTTGCAGCATGCCGTCCTTGGCGATATCGGTGCAGATGACCTCGCGGAGGCCGTGGGGGACGAAACGGTCGATGAGCATGTCGATGGTCTGCTCCGACTCTTCGAGCCAGCCGTTGATGGCTACGCGGCCATCGTTGATGTCGGCACCGAGGATGAGGCGATCGCTGCCATACTCGCCCAGCCAGCGGGCAAAGAGGTCGGGATGGCTCACCGCGACACTGCCTATGATGAGGTGACCGGCACCGGCATTGAAGGCGTCGCGCAGGGACTCATCGCTCTTGATGCCCCCACCCCACTCGATGTCGAGCGTGGTACGGGTGGCGATGGACTCGAGCACGCGCAGGTTTTGCGGACTGCTGCTCTTGGCACCGTCGAGGTCGACGACATGCAGGCGGCTGATGCCGATGTCCTGGTAGCGCAGAGCCATATCGAGCGGAGAGGCGTCGTACTGCTTCTTCTGACTATAGTCGCCCTTGGTGAGGCGCACGCACTTGCCGTCGATGAGGTCTATGGCGGGGATGATATTGATCATTGTAGGGTATTGTCTTTTTTTATTGCATTTTACATAGGGTGACTACAGCGGGTGGTCTTCGTGGAAGGCGCGCATGCGCTGCTCCATCACTTCGTAGAGGTCGTCGCGCATGCGCGAGGTACACGCTCGTACGCCCTGCTGCTCGCTGCCTGTGGTAGAGAGCGAGATGCTGCTGACGCCGTAGTAGAGGAGCTCGGTGAGGAGCTCGCCACCGCTCATGTCGCCATAGCCGATGGTGAAGAAGAAGCCGTCGCCCACGGCCTGCGTGGCGTCGTAGTCGTAGACGATGTGGAAGCCGTTGTCGGTGAAGATGCGCTTCATCTTCTCGGCACGGCGGGCATACTCGCGGGTATCCTCCACAAAGTTGATGGTGCCCTCGGTAGAGAGGCGCAGCATCTCGGCATAGGCGTACTGCGTAGAGGCGGTGCACCCCGAGGTAATCATGTAGAGGATGGAGGCTACGAGGGTCTGCCCGAAGACGCCTGCATCGTGGTAGCGCTCGGCAAGAGCGGGATAGTGACGCTCGAAGAGCTTGTCGCTGATGCAGGTGAGCGCCATGCGCTGACCGGCGTAGCTGAAGATCTTGGATGCCGAGAGCATGAGGATGTAGTTGTCGGTATAGCGTGCCACGGTGGGCGCGAAGGGCGCCACGAAGGGGTGGCCGAGGTCGCGGCGGAAGTCCATGCAGAAGTAGGCGAGGTCTTCCATGACGATGACATCGTACTGCGTGGCCAGGACGCCGATGATGGCGAGCTCCTCCTCTTCGAGACAGATCCACGCGGGGTTGTTGGGGTTGCTGTAGATGATGGCAGCGATATCGCCCTTGGCAAGGATACTCTCAAGCTTGTCCTTGAGGGCGGCACCACGGTAGTGGTAGATGTCAAACTCTTCCCACTCGGCACCGATGATGCGCAGCTGCGACTTCTGTATGGGGAAGCCGGGGTCGATGAAGAGTACCTTGTTCTTGCCGGGCTGACGCTGGGTGCAGGCGATGAACGAGCCGTACGAGCCTGCCACACTGCCCGTAGTGGGCACGCAGGAGCGGGGCGTGATGTCGATGTCGAGGAAGGCCTTGACAAAGCGTGAGGCGGCCTGCTTGAGCTCGGGGATGCCGTCGGCAGCGGGGTACTGTGACCCTACGCCACGGTCGAGGGCGGCCTTCTCGGCCTCGACACCGTAGTGGTTGACGGGCAGACCGGGCGACCCTTGGTCCATGCGGATGAAGGGGATGCCGGTCTCGCGCTCAAGGTACTGGGCCATGAGCAGCACCTCACCGATGGTGGCGGTGGAGAGGTTGGCTATATGGAGCTCGTGGGCGGCACGGGCCACCAGGTCTTCACTGAAGATTTTCATTGCGGTCTTTTTTTTATCTAGAGGATCTAGAGGATCTAGAGCATCTAGGATTATAGGGATTATTGTTCGCTCAGGCCCAGGTCGAAGGCTTTGAGGTTGTCTTCGACGACCTTTTCGCCCTTCGAGGCAAACACACGGGCTATGCTCGCACGCAGCTGCTCGGGGGTGAGTATCTCCATGTAGCGGGCCGACATGCCGAGAAGCACCATGTTAGCGCTCTTGGGCAGACTGTGCTCCTTGGCTACCTCTTCGATGGGCAGGGTGGCTACATGGGGCATCGCGCCGAGCTCGCTCATGAGGGCCTCCTCATCGGGGTAGTTGGGGATGTTCTTGAACGGGTGCGACGAGCTCACTATCCACCCCTCAGCGCTCAGGTAGGGCACATAGCGCAACGCCTCCATGGGCTCCATAGAGATGATGAGGTCGGCAGCACCGCAGCGGATGAGGTCGGAGTAGATGGGCTCGGTAGAGAGGCGCAGGTTGGACTGCACATCGCCGCCGCGCTGGCTCATGCCATGCACCTCGGCCTGCTTGAGGTGCAGACCCGCTGCCGTAGCAGCATCGCCTATGATGGTGGCTATGGTGAGGATGCCTTGGCCGCCTACACCTGCCAGTATGATGTCTTTCTTCATTGCTTGGTCTTGTTTTGTCTTAATTTGCGTTTCAGGGTCTGCATACATTCGCGGCGGGGGATGATGACCGACACGCCATCGTACTCTATCTCCTCGCGGATGATGCGGGTGATCTCGTCCATATGCTTGGGCAGGGGCACTACCACACGCACATGCTCGGGCTCGACACCGAGGCCGAGGCAGATGGCCTCAAACTTGTTGGTACCGGCAGAGTCCTGTCCGCCTGTCATGGCGGTGGTGAGGTTGTCAGAGATGATCACCGTGATGCGGCTCTTGTCGTTGACGGCATCGAGCAGCCCCGTCATGCCCGAGTGGGTGAAGGTGGAGTCGCCGATGACGGCTATCGCGGGGTGTACACCTGCATCGGCAGCACCCTTGGCCATGGTGATGGAGGCACCCATATCGACGCAGCTGTCGATGGCACGGAAGGGGGGCAAGGCTCCCAGAGTGTAGCAGCCGATATCGCCAAAGATGCGCGCATCGGCATACTCGGCTGCGACCTTGTTGAGGGCGTCGTACACATCGCGGTGACCACAGCCCTGACACAAGGCAGGGGGGCGCGGCACCACACGCTGGGCAGCAGTATAGGCAGGCTCTACGACCACGCCGAGCGCCTCGCCCACACTGTCGGGGGTGAGCTCACCCATGCGAGGAAGGTCGCCTGTGAGACGGCCCTTGACGTTGTAGTCGGCACCGAGGAACGACCTTACCTGCTCCTCGACCATGGGCTGACCATCCTCGGCAACGAGCAGCGCATCGCACTGTGCCGCGAAAGCCTTGATAGCTGCCTCGGGCAAGGGATATTGAGATACCTTGAGCACGGGTACGCCCAACGCCTCGGGATTGTTCTCCATCACATAGTTGTAGGCAATGCCGCAGGCGATGACACCGAGCGGAGAGCGATGATCTGTGTGCTGTGAGCTGTTGTAGGGTGATGCTTCGGACGAGGCGAGCAGCTGGCTCTGCTTGTCGACCAAGGACGCATATTGGCGGCGTGCATTGGCGGGGAGCAATACCCAGTGGGTGCGCTCACTATCGGGGTTGAGGGCGTTCTGTGCCAAGGGTTCGCGCAGGGCGATCTCGGCACGCGAGTGGGCCAAGCGGGTCACCACACGCATCAGCACGGGAAGCTTGAACTCCTCGGAGAGGGCAAAGGCATAGGGCATCATGTCGTAAGCCTCCTGCTGCGACGAGGGCTCCACGATGGGAATCATGGCAAACTTGCCATAGAAGCGCGAGTCTTGCTCGTTCTGTGACGAGTGCATAGAGGGGTCATCGGCAGCCAGCACCACCAAGCCACCATGGACACCCGTGATGGCCGAGTTGACAAAGGCGTCTGCAGCCACATTCATGCCCACATGCTTCATGCATACGAGGGCTCGCTTGCCAGCATACGACATGCCCAGTGCAGCCTCCATGGCGGTCTTCTCATTGGTGCACCAGCGACTGCGCACCTCAGGCGCATGGACCTGTATATATTCGGTAATCTCTGTCGAGGGCGTACCCGGATAGGCATACACGCCGCTGATACCAGCATGCACAGCACCCAACGCTACGGCCTCGTCTCCTAACAAAAGTTTCATATTTTCGGTACTTTTACTTACAAATAAGTGGCAAAGATACGAATAAGCGAGCAAAAAGTATCAAGTTTACTTGAATATTTTTGCAGCGAGCGAAAGTATCTTGGAGGTGACAACCTCAAAGATAGTAAATAGCGAGCAAAAAGATGAAGTTTCTTGGACAAGCCAAGTGCTAAGGCAGTCCTTCAATATTTTTACCGCGCCGACGCGAAAAAAGCGTCGGTTGCGACGGCAACGCGGTATGATAGCGTTGCTTGCGACGACTGGAACTTTAGTTTCACCAAGGAGTGTGCTTTAGCACCATAACTTTAGTTTCCCCGAGGAGTGCTGCTTGCAGCCACAAGTATCTTGGAGGTGACAACCTCAAAGATACGAATAAGCGAGCAAAAAGTTATCAAGTTTCTTGGACAAGCCAAGTGCTAAGGCAGTCCTTGAATATTTTTGCAGCGAGCAAAAAGATAAAGTCAGTCAGACAAGTCGACAATAGGTAAAGCACTGATATAAAAGAAAGAAGGTCGTCATCACGACGACCAATCTTCCACCTTTTTAAAATCTAATACCATGAAAAACACAGTGCAAAGGTAGACCTTTCGCACCGATAAGCAAACCACACAAACAAAAAAAATGCGTCTGAACAAGAAAAATCGAAACTTTGTCGACAATCTTGGTCAGACACACAAAAATATGCTATATCAATTTAGCATTTTGCCATAGAGACAAGACGCTGCCGCCCCAAAAAATCAGAGCTCCCAGCTGGCCTGCATCTCCTCCATCAAGCTATAGTCAGTCATGTCAATCTGTATGGGCGTGATAGCCACATAGCCCTCGTTGAGGTTGGAGCGGTCGGCACCCTGGGGATTGTCGTCGCACATGCTGAAGCTGCCCACCAGCCAGTAGTAATGGCCTCCACGCGGATGAGGACGCCCCTCCCACTCTTGTGTCCACTCGCCACGAGCCATGTGGCACACCTTGACACCCTCATAGAGCGGTGTGGCGGGGAAGTTGACATTGAGGCAAGAACCTACAGGGAGACCACGCTCGAGCACCTGCCTTACAATGTTGATGATATAGGGGGCACAAGGTTCAAAGTCGGCATCAGCGGAGTGGCTATCGAGCGAGAAGCCCACCGAGGGGATGCCCTTCATGCAGCCCTCGATGACAATGCCCATGGTGCCCGAATAGTGCACATTGACACCCGAGTTGTCGCCATGGTTGATGCCACCCACGATGAGGTCGGGGCGGCGATGGGGGAAGAGCTCGTGCAGAGCCATCTTGACGCAGTCGACAGGCGTGCCCGAACACTTGTAGATGGAGAGGTGCTCGCGCTCGCTCACGAGGCTGTAATATACGGGGTCCTTGGAGGTGATGGCGCAGCCCATACCCGAACGGCCGCCCTCGGGGGCCATCACGACTACATCGGCAAAGGTGGCGAGCAGCTCGGCCACGAAGTTGATGCCGCGGGCTTTGTAGCCATCGTCATTGGAGATGAGTATCAGGGGTCTTTCGTTATCCATAGTCATATCTGTCGTAAAAAAAAGAGTGTTTGAGAATGCGCGAAATTAGCACAAAAGCAGTGAAGTGCCAAAAAGTTTTCCACCAAAACGGCAAGTTATCCACATTTTATGAAACTTTAAGCACTTTTTTTATATTAATAAGGAGATTATTGCTTACTTCGCAACTTGAAATATTATACCAAGCTTTTTTAACATGGGAAAAATTATCGCATTAGCCAACCAAAAGGGAGGCGTAGGAAAGACCACAACAGCCATCAACCTGGCAGCCTCACTCGCCACCTTGGACAAAAAGGTACTGCTCATTGATGCCGACCCACAGGCCAACGCCTCATCGGGACTGGGCATAGACATACAGACGGTAGACTGCTCGATATACGAATGCCTCATCGACGGACGCGACCCGCACGAGGCTATTTACACCACTGACATCGAAGGACTCGATGTCATCGCCTCGCACATCAACCTCGTGGGAGCCGAGATAGAAATGCTCAACCTCGAAGGACGAGAGATGGTGATGAAACGCCTGCTCGAGCCCTTTCTGGCCGAATATGACTATATCCTCATAGACTGCTCTCCCTCGTTGGGACTCATCACCGTGAATGCGCTCACCGCAGCACACTCGGTCATCATACCCGTACAGTGCGAGTACTTTGCACTCGAAGGTATCAGCAAACTGCTCAACACCATCAAGATCATCAAGTCGAAACTCAACCCCACACTGGGCATCGAGGGATTCCTGCTCACGATGTACGACTCGCGCCTAAGATTGAGCAACCAGGTACTCGACGAGGTGCGCCGACACTTCCAGGAACTGGTGTTCGACACCGTCATACAACGCAATGTGCGCCTCAGCGAAGCACCGAGCCATGGCATACCTACCATACTCTACGATGCCGAATCGAAGGGAGCACAGAACTACCTGGCATTAGCACAAGAAATCATCAAAAAGAACTAACACATGGCACCACAGAAGAAATACCCCTCACTGGGTCGCGGACTCGACGCACTCATCTCTACCGATACGGTGAAGACAGAGGGCTCATCGACAATCAATGAGATTGCCATAAGCCTCATCAAGGCCAACCCCAACCAGCCACGCCGCGAGTTTGACCCCGTGGCACTGCAAGAGCTGGCCGACTCTATCAAGGAGATCGGTATCATACAGCCCATCACCCTGCGCAAGATGAGTGACGGAACCTATCAGATCATCGCCGGTGAACGCCGATTCCGTGCATCGCAGCTGGCAGGACTCACCTCGATACCGGCATACATACGCACTGCCGATGATGAGAATGTGATGGAGATGGCGCTCATCGAGAACATACAGCGAGAAGATCTCAATGCGATGGAGATAGCACTCGCCTACCAAAACCTCATCGAAGAGTACCAGCTCACCCAAGAGCGATTGAGCGAGCGTGTGGGCAAGAGCCGTGCAGCCATCGCCAACTACCTGAGACTGCTCAAGCTACCCGCACAGATACAGATGGCGCTGCAAAACCGCGATATCGACATGGGACACGCACGAGCACTGCTCGCACTGGACAATCCCGTGGAACAGATAGAGCTATTCCAAGAGATACAGCACATGGGCTACTCGGTGCGCAAGGTTGAGGATATCATCAAGGCAAACAAACAAAAGAAACAGGCAAACTCCAAAAACAAGGAGGAGAAACCTAACGAATATGACCTGCTGAAGAATCATCTCGCTACATTCTTCCAAACCGATGTGCAGCTCACCTGCAACGCCAAGGGTAAAGGCAAGATTGCCATCACCTTCAAGAACGAACAGGAGCTGGAGCGCATCATCGCAATGCTGGACAAGCTGAAAGCATGATAGCACAGCGACACATACTCGTCACACTCATAGCTCTGCTACTGGCATGGTGCATGCCAAGCACTGCTGCAGCACAGGATGACCCCTCTGCTGCAGATAGCACTCGCACCGATGCCAACCCTGACAACACACAAAAAACCATAGAGAGCCTCGAGCTCATAGACAGCTTGGGCAATCTTGAGGACCTCCTCCCTCTTGAGGAGGCTCCTGCCGCTATGGCCACAACGCATACCCGTCAACAACGCAGCCAGCAGCGACTCACGACCTTCATGCCCGACCCAAACAAGGCGACATGGAGCGCCATCGTATTCCCCGGAGGCGGACAGATATACAACCACAAATACTGGAAACTACCTATCGTATATGGCGGATTCCTCGGATGTGCATACGCCCTCAACTGGAACAACCAGATGTATAGCGACTACTCGCAAGCCTATCTCGACATCATGGACGACGACCCAGGCACTGCGAGCTACGAGGATTTCCTCCCACCACGATACAATGTAGAGGCCAACAAGGAGTACCTCACACGCATGTTCAAGAATCGTAAGGACAACTACCGCCGACAACGCGACCTGAGCATCTTCTGCTTCATCGGTGTGTACCTGCTCTCGGTAGTCGACGCCTATGTAGATGCCGAACTCTCAAACTTCGACATCTCTGAGGATCTCACCGTACAGGTGCGCCCCACCACCATACACGACAACCACATACAGATACAGCGCAATCAGTCGTACGGACTGCTATGCAGCTTCTCCTTCTAATATCTCACGAATAGACACGACCTCATGACATACTTAAGCGACATAAGCCACCTCTTCCCCATCACCAACCCCACATGGATATTCCTTGTGGTACTGGTCATCATCCTGTTTGCCCCACTGCTGTTCAACCGCATCCGTCTCCCTCACCTCGTGGGCATGATACTGGCGGGCGTACTGGTGGGCGAGCATGGGCTCAACATCCTGTCGCGCGACAGCAGCTTCGAGCTCTTCGGTAAGGTGGGACTCTACTACATCATGTTCCTCGCCAGCTTGGAGATGGACCTCGAGGGATTGAAGAAGAATCGCACACGAGGCATCATCTTCGGACTCATCACCTTCTTCATCCCCTTCATCTTAGGATATGTGGTGGCACATCAGGTGCTCGACCTACGGCACGAGGCAGCACTGCTCTTCTCATGCATCATCTCGTCGCACACCCTGGTAGCCTACCCCATCGTAGGACGCTATGGGCTGAGCCGGCACGACTGCGTCACCATAGCCATCGCAGGCACCATGATAGCACTGCTGCTGGCACTATTCACCTTGGCAGGCGTAACGGCCAGCGCCAGGGGAGACATCAGCGCCACCTTCTGGGTAAACTTCGCCCTGAAGTGTATGGTATACTTCGCCTTCATCTTCTACTGCTACCCACGACTGACCAAGGCATTCTTCAAGAAGTATAGCGACAATGTCACCCTATTTACCTTCGTATTGGCACTGCTCATCTTGAGCGCAGCTCTGTCAGAACTCGCAGGACTGGAGGGACTCTTCGGAGCTTTCCTTGCCGGATTGGTACTCAATAGATACATCCCCCGAGTGTCGCCGCTGATGAACCGTATCGAGTTTGTAGGCAATGCACTCTTCATCCCCTACTTCCTCATCAGTGTAGGTATGCTCATCAATGTAAAGAGCCTGTTCGACCATCGGGGAGCACTCTTCATCGTCGTGGTAATGGTGGTCACGGCTACGATCACCAAATGGTTGGGAGCTTGGGCAACCCAAATCGCACTGCGCATGAAGGCTGCCGAGCGCGAGATGCTCTTTGGCCTCAGCAATGCCCACGCCGCAGGAGCACTGGCCATGATCATGATAGGTACAAGCCTCGAGGTGGCACCAGGCACCTACCTCATCGGCGACGATGTGGTCAATGGCGTGGTGCTGATGATACTCGTGAGCTGCATCGTCAGCTCCTTGGTGACCGACCGCGCGGCACGCAAGGTAGCCCTGTCTGACAACTCCACACCGGCCAGCTCGGACAAGGCAAACAAGAAGATCATGGTGGCACTCTACAACCCCGATTCAGTGGAATCACTCATCGACACAGCCATCATGATGCGCAGCGCCAAGTCGAAGAAAGAGATGATAGCCCTGCAGGTATGTCTCGACAACGACCATGTAGAGCAACAGCTGAAACAGGGCAAACTGAACCTCGACCGCGCTGCCAATGCAGCCGCTGCTGCCGATGTGCAGCTATCGACCTACAATCGCGTGGGAGTGAATGTGGTAGGTAGCATCATACATACCATGAAGGAGCTCGAAGCTACCGAGCTGCTGCTCGGCCTGCACCACAAGCGCCGCATGGGTGACTCATACCTCGGCAGCGTAGCTACCGACCTTCTGGTGCGCACCAATCGACAGGTCATCATCGTCAACTACCTCATGCCTGTGAATGTGCTGCACCGCATCATCGTCGCCGTACCCGAATGGGCCGAGAAGGAGGTAGGATTCCACCAATGGGTAGAGCACATCAGCTGCATGGGCGAGCAACTCGGATGCCGCATCGACTTCTATGCACACACCGACACGATACCCCTGCTGCAGAGCTACATACAAGCCAACCACCCGAGTGCACGCACCTCGTATGTTGCCCTCGACGACTGGGACGACCTGCTCATCGTGACACAGCACCTCAGCTACGACCACCTCTTCGTGCTCGTGAGCTCGCGTCGCGGAGGCATATCATGGCAACCATCGTTTGACAATCTGCCTACACAGCTCATACGACACTTCTCCAACAACAGTCTCATGATCATATACCCCGAGCAGTTCGGACAGGCTCACGAGCTATCATTCGTACAACCGCTACCTACTGCAAACTAAAAAAGAATACGCAAGATGGAGAGTTGGACCGACCGTACAGAGCTATTGCTCGGCAAGGAGAAAATGCAGCGCTTGCGCGAGGCACATGTCCTCGTGGTAGGCGTAGGAGGTGTGGGAGCATATGCCGCAGAGATGCTATGCCGCGCAGGAGTGGGCAAGCTCACCATCATAGATGCCGACACCGTAAACCCCACCAACATCAATCGTCAGCTGCCAGCCACCCATAGCACCATAGGACAGCCCAAGGTAGAAGTGCTGGCCGAGCGCTTCCGCGACATCAACCCCGACATCAAGCTCCATGCCATGGCGCAATACCTAAGAGAGGAGGATGTGCCGACACTCTTAGCCGACGACAGCCATCGCCCGTTTGACTTCATCGTCGATGCTATAGACACCATAGCGCCCAAGTGCTGCCTCATCAGCGAAGCACTGCGCCGAGGCATACCCATCGTGAGCAGCATGGGAGCAGGAGCCAAGAGCGACATCACACAGATACGCTTTGCAGACCTCTGGGACACCTATCACTGCGGACTCGCCAAGGCCGTACGCACACGCCTCAAAAAGGAGGGCCTACGCCGTGCCCTGCCCGTGGTATTCTCTACCGAGCAAGCCGACCGCAATGCCATCATCACCGTCGAAGGCGAACAAAACAAGAAATCCACTGCCGGCACCATCAGCTATATGCCCGCCGTATTTGGCTGCTACCTGGCAGAATATGTAATACGCAGAATATAGCCTCACACCCCGCCCTCTCCTAAAAGAGAGGGAGCTCCTAAAAACGAAGAAACGAAACATTTGTCTGAACTCCTAAACTCCAATACTCCTATACTCCTAAAAAGTAAAGTTTAACGAAAAACGAAACATTTGTCTAAACTCCTATACTCCTTTATTCCTAAAAAGATATGATCCAACTACACGACATACACAAAAGCTTCGGCACACTCGAAGTGCTCAAAGGCATCGACCTCACCATCAACAAGGGCGAGGTGGTAAGCATCGTAGGCCCCAGTGGAGCAGGCAAGACCACCCTACTCCAGATCATCGGCACCCTCGACACCCCCGACAGCGGCCGCATACTCTTCGATGGAGTTGACATCTCATCCTATAAGGAGAAGCAGCTATCAGCATTCCGCAATAGCCACATCGGATTCGTATTCCAGTTTCACCAGCTACTGCCCGAATTCACCGCTGTAGAGAATGTGATGATGCCTGCCCTCATACAGGGCGTGAGCATGGGCCAAGCCCGACAGCGTGCCATGGAGATGCTCGAATACCTGAAGCTTACCGACAGAGCCTCACACAAGCCTGCCGAGCTCTCGGGAGGCGAGAAGCAGCGCGTAGCAGTAGCGCGTGCCCTCATCAACCGTCCACAAGTGATCCTTGCCGACGAACCCTCGGGAAGCCTCGACACACACAACAAGGAAGAGCTACACAAACTCTTCTTCGACCTGCGCGACGAGCTGGGACAGACCTTCATCATCGTCACCCACGACGAGCAGTTGGCCACCACCACCGACCGCACCATACGCCTGCTCGATGGCAAGATATGCCCCAACCCAACCCTCTCCTAAAAGATAGGGAGCACCCGAAACACTAAAACGATTAACCAGCCTCCCCTAATTCCTCCTGAATGAGGAGAATTAAAAACCCCTAACTCGGAAAGTCCTTCCCTTTAGGGGAGGATTTAGGAGAGGCCCCAAAAACACTCAACAAAAACATGAGCACAAGAGAAGAACAGATGGCAGCCTTCGGCCGATTCCTCGATATCCTGGACGAACTGCGCGAGAAATGTCCGTGGGACCGCAAGCAGACCAACGAGAGCCTGCGCCCCAACACCATAGAAGAGGTATACGAGCTATGCGATGCCCTCATCAATGAAGACGACACCAACATCTGCAAGGAGCTGGGCGATGTACTGCTCCATGTAGCTTTCTATGCCAAGATCGCTTCAGAGAAGGGCACCTTCGACATGAAAGATGTGTGCGACCGCCTGTGCGAGAAACTCATCTTCCGCCATCCCCATGTGTTTGGCACTACCGAGGTAGAGAACGCCACACAGGTATCCGAGAATTGGGAGCAGCTGAAGCTGCGCGAGAAGGGTGGCAACAAGCGCGTGCTCAGCGGTGTCCCCTCAGGGCTTCCCTCCATCGTCAAGGCCTACCGCATACAGGAGAAAGCACGCAATGTAGGCTTCGAGTGGGACGACGCCTCAGGCGCATGGGACAAACTGCTCGAAGAGATCGAAGAGCTCAAGGTAGAGCTCGACCGTGGCAACCACGACCTTGCCGAAGCCGAGCTGGGCGACCTGCTCTTTGCCACCATCAATGTAGCCCGCATGAACGGCCTCAGCCCCGACAACGCACTGGAGCGCACCAATCAGAAATTCATCCGCCGCTTCAACTATGTAGAGGAGAACGCCCTTGCCCAAGGTCACAACCTCAAGGACATGACCCTCGAAGCCATGGATGCCCTATGGGACGAAGCCAAACGCCAAGGGCTGTAAGCCTCACTTATAAACCAATATAAAAGCCGTGCTCGTAAGCACGGCTTTTATATTATGTCAAACACTCTATCCTATCAAACATACTTGCGGGGGAAGTTAAAGAGGATGCCCAGCACGGCGATGATGCCCAGGAGGATGGGATAGTAGAGGTACCCGATGATATCGAAGGGGGAGATATATGCAAGCCCGGCAGCCATCAACAGCTGTGCGCCATAGGGGATGAGCCCTTGGGCAAAGCAGCTGAAGGTGTCGAGGAGCGATGCACTGATGCGGGTATCCACATCGTAGCGTTCGGCAATGTCGCGAGCTACAGGGCCTACGGTGATGAGAGCAATGGTGTTGTTAGCCGTACAGAGGTCGGCCAGGATGACCAATAGCGCAATGGTAAACTTGGCTCCGCGCTTGCCGTTGATGCGGCGTGTGAGCACACGGATGAGCCAGTCGATACCCCCATTGTGGCGTATGACAGCAAGCATGCCTCCTGCCAGGAGCGTCACGATGATGAGTTCGCTCATGCCCATGATGCCCTCACCCATGGCACCCATCCAGCCCATGACATCAAAGCTGCCACATGCCATACCGATGACTCCTGCCAACAGTATACCGATAAGCAATACCAGCAGCACATTCATACCCGAGGTGGCAAGCACCAGCACCGCCATATAGGGCAGCACCTTATACCATTCGGGCCACGCCACATCGGAAGGAGCCTGCACTCCCTGCCCCAAGATGATATAGAGCAAGAGCGCAAGGATGGCTGCAGGAGCGGCAAGGTAGATGTTTGTCTTGAACTTATCGCTCATCCTCACCCCCTGTGTCTGTGTGGCCACGATGGTGGTGTCAGAGATGAAGGAGAGGTTGTCGCCAAAGAACGAGCCGCCCACCACGATAGCCACGATGAGCGGGAGCGATGAGCCCGTCTGCTCGGCTATGCCCACAGCAACAGGGGTGAGCGCCACTACGGTGCCTACCGAGGTACCTATAGAGAGCGAGATGAAGCAGGCTGCGATGAAGAGTCCGGGCAGCAACATGCTGTCAGGCAACAGGCGTAGCGTGAGATCTACCGTAGCATCGATGGCTCCCATAGCACCTGCCGTCTTGGCAAAGGCACCGGCAAGGACAAAAATCCACACCATCAGCATGAGGTTCTCATCACCAGCTCCACGAGAGAAGATGGCGATGCGCTTTTTTAGCTTAAGCTTGGGGGTTATGCATACGGCATAGGCCGAAGCCACAAGAAAAGCCACCGTAAGAGGCACTTTATAGAAGTCACCAGCAAGCAACGAGCCTACGAGGTAGACTACCATAAAAACGAGCATTGGAGAAAGAGCGAGCATAGGGATGAGGGTTGAAAGGTGAAGGGTGAAAGGTGAAAGGGTTAACCGAATACGATCTTGGCACGGCAAGCTACCTCGCCAGCCTCTTTGCGTATCTCTACATCATATTCGTAGCTGTCGTCCTTCTTATCCATGAACACACTGAGACGCTCACGATAGAAGCACTCAAGGCTGTAGCTCACCTCTACACGATGTACACTGTGTGAGCGGAAGATCTCGAGCGGGAGGAAGTTGAGCATATGTTCGATATACTTGATGCTATTGAGGTGCCCGTTGTAGTCGATATCGCAGTAGAGCGGCATAAACTCCCCTACAGGTTCGGTACTTGTCACGCGAGCGCGGCTCACTCCCTTGATAGGACAAGGCTCATCACAGCTATAAGCCGCCAGTTCGCCATCGTATAGCGTGGTAAGGTCGGCTGGCTGTCGGGTCTGCACATCGATGAGCGCCCATGTAGAGCGTGCATGACCGAGGATGCGACCGTCGTTGCCGACTACACGGAAGTTGCGCGAGGTGAAGAGTCTGTTCACCCCCTCGACCCATGTCTCCACATAGTATGTATCGCCCTCGTTGGGGTATTCATCGATTTCGATTGCCAAGCGCGAGAGCACCCATGTCTTTCCATCAGCAGCCAGGCGCTCCTTGCCAAAACCGCGTTCGTTAGCGTGGAGACCAGCAGTGATAAGCATCTTATTGGCCAAGAAGCCGAACGACAGACCACCCGTATAGTCCACCTGGAAGGTCTCTACCTCAAAGGGGTATTTTCCTATAAATGATTTCATAGCTGTATGGTTTATAAATATCTTTTATCGATTATCAAGGCATGCTATCCGCCCTACTCTATCGGTTGCAGGTCACACGCATTAGGAGCACTGATGCGGAGTATATGGGCCACTGTAGGTGCAATGCTTTCTACTGCCACGGGAGTTCGATTATACTGCCTCTCGAGTCCACCTCCGTAGTAGATGATAGGCACAGGCACATGAGTACGGTTATTGTACACCTCCTCATTCCATCGTTCATCATCAAGTGTCCATCCCGGGGCAACCTCAAGGATAAGGTCTCCCGAACGCTCGGTATTGAAAGCAGCACGCACCCTCGGCTCAGCATTGCCCGAGAGAAGAGCCAATGAGGTGTGTACCTGTTTCACCCCCTTGACCATACTCAAGAATTCGGTACAACGCTCGAACAGTTCGCTGCGTTTCATCTGGCGTTTCTCTATCAGGTCATGATTGAGGTATATCTCATTGAGGTACGAACCCTCCACATAGTTATCCTTACCATAGATTGCTCCCAAGTAGATGTTGAGCAACGCACAGCAGCGATCCATCTTGAGTTCGCCTCCAGGAAGCAGAAACAGTTTACTCACCGGACGATGTGCATCAGCATATCCCGTAGAGGTGATGATAAAGAGCGCATTACCCACACCGACCTTCTCCTCTACAGTAGCGATAAGGTCAGCAATATTACGGTCGAGCCGGCAGTAGATATCTTGCAGTTCTATGGGTCTCTCCCACTCGGGTGCATGCTCATAGTTACCCGCATAATAGCCTACGCACAGCATATCCGTAGTTTTCTTTCGTCCGAAGACAGATCCCGCCACACAGGTCTTGGCGAGTACGGTCACCTCATCATTGATGCAAGCCGAGGTTTTGTAGCGTTTCACCGCTTCAGCATCCCCCTTACGAAAGGTATACCGGAATGCACTCGGGATACCATCATACACAGAGTAAGAGTATACCCCTGTAGCAAAATAGGGTTCCCATACCAGTTCGCCCCAGTCAAATCGTGTACCCTCCCGTCTATTGTATGGTGTCACCCATGTGGGCACCCCATTGTAGTATGCCGATGTGGCCCACATAGACTGATCCTCGCTGAGCCAGAGCACAGCATTAGCAGCATGTCCACCGGCAAGCACGGCCATATCTCGCTCAGGAGCTATAGAGCAGATGTAGGCATGCCCTTTCGTGGCAATCTTGAGTTCGTCGGTAAGCGTTGTCACCAAGAGGTTGGCAGGCGATGCCGTTTCAAAGGTATTGATACCAGGATGAGCCTCGTCGTCAACGGCACCCATCACTCGCAGACTCTTGCGTTGCATGAATCGGTTGCCCGTGATACCATGATAATAAGGCGTACATCCCGCATACACCGACGCGGTAGCCGACGAGCGGTCTGGGGTCGAGTGCGAGAAGTAGCCATTGGTATATACACGCCCCTCAGCCATCAATTTCTTGAATCCTCCCTCACCATAGAGATGCACAAACTTCTCTAAATAGTCAGTACGCAACTGATCCACCACAATGCTCACCACCACCTTAGGCACCTCATTGGCCCTCACGGAAGAGGTAGTCGTACAGAGAAGCGACACCACTAATATAGTGCGCACACGCGTAGCGCGAGGCTTCAACTCCCTTCTCTCCGACTCGACAAATCGTCTTCTCAGATAGGGATAAGCCCATAAGATATGCACCACACGCAACAGCAATGCACCCACAAAGAGATACGCCGCAGGCTGTATGTATTGGTAATGCAGTGTCGATACCACGATGAAAGCCACCATCAGTAATGCCAGCACATAGTACAGTGGCGACACGCGCCGTCTCAAAGTGCTATGGATGATGAAGGGCATGAAGAGCAACGGCAGAGGATTGAGATAGATGACATGCAGATTACTGCCCACAGTAGGATGATCAGAGCAGAAGAATAGGAATGCAACGATACAGCCCATCACACCCTGCAAGGTCAGTAGCAAGATGTCAAACCACCATTGACGACGTTCCAAGAGGATTTCCAATGTGCACACCACAGTCACGAGCAAGACGAAAAGTATCATCATCTGCACGGGAGTGAGCATAAAGTGCTTCACCTCATCTTGAGGAACGAGAGGCTCTATCACCTGCTGCTCTACTACATAGGGATAGCACAAGCTATCGCCCTGCATCTGCTCCACTGATGCGTAGTACATGAGATACTCGGGAGCAAACATTTGTTGAGTAGGACCGATGGGTAGATCAGCCTCAAAGCCCAAGAGATAGTCTATACCAAACTGCAACCACGGATACTCATGCGTATACTCATGCAATATGTCACGATACGATACCCCCTCCTGCTTGCTCGCTATCTCTGCGAGAGGAAGCGTAATCGCCTCCTTGACCATATTATCCGCCTTATTGCTGCAGTTATTGTAGAGGAAGTTATAGCGATATTCCCGATTCTCAGGTCGTAGGTTTTCATTGAGCAGGTACACCAACCGCTCCTTCTCCTCTTGACTGAGGTTTAGTGTTTGCAGGGTTACCGTAGAGCCACGATAAGTATATTCCCGTTCAAAGATAGGATAGCCTATAGTACCCACGACATAGTCAGTCTCTCCCTTGATGAAACGCCACATAAAGTTTGGAGCATCAAAAGAGAATAGTCCGTAGTTGACCGCCACATCCACCCCACACGAAGGTATCTCCACACGCAATGCCGTGTGTCCATACACCTCATACACCTCAGTGCCAGGCGAACAGGTGATCAGACTTATACGGATAGAGTCGCCATGGTCGCGCACCAGGGTAGAATCAACGGCTGCCGGTGCCATCAGCACCGACAGTCCGAAGAAAAGCATTAATATAAGTTTGCGAAACATTTCTATGTATTGTGTTCTGTCATTCTGAAACGAAGTTCGCCGTCCGTAGGGGCCAAAGGCAACGCAGTAAAATAACCTTTAGGTCGCCATTAAGGCAATCTCGCGAACGAGTCTAGCAAAGTCCCGCGCGGGATCCTTCCGACGCTCCGCTCTGTCAGAAGACAGAGACTCAGAATAACACATAATCACGCCGTAGCAATCTCCACCACCTTGTCAACAGCACTGATGATGCCGTCGGGGTTCTTACCACCCGCAGTAGCGAAGTGTGCCTGACCGGCGCCACCACCCTGGATGAGCTTGGCTGCCTCACGCACGAGCTGACCGGCGTTCACGCCCTTAGCGGTGAGGTCCTCGCTGGCCGATACGGTGAGCAAAGGTTTCTCGTTGTCCACGCTACCGATGACTACGAGCAGGTTCTCGGGCTTCTCGCCGCGGAGCTGGAACACGATGTTCTTCACCGCCTCGGCAGGCATGGTCACTACAGCCTTAATCACATTCACACCATTCACGCAGGTCATCTTCTCGATAAGCTCTGCCTTGAGCGATGCAGCCTTCTCCTTCATGAATTCCTCGATCTGCTTCTTCAGGTCGTCGTGCTCGGCGATGAACTTGGCGATGGTAGCCTTCAAGTCAGGAGCGTTGTGGAAGAGCTGGCGGATGTCGTTGAGTGAATCCTGCAACTTGTCCTGCATCTCCTCTACCTTGGCGCCTGTGATAGCCTCGATACGGCGTACGCCAGCGGCGATGCTGCTCTCGCTGATGATCTTCACCATACCGATCTTACCGGTAGCGCTCACGTGAGTACCGCCACAGAACTCGATAGAGTTGCCAAACTGGATGACACGTACGAGGTCGCCGTACTTCTCACCGAAGAGGGCGATAGCACCCAGCTCGCGAGCCTTCTCGATGGGGAGGTTGCGGTATTCGTTGAGTTCGACATTGGCGCGGATCTTGGCATTCACGAGGTGCTCAACCTGGCGCAACTCCTCGTCGGTCACCTTCTGGAAGTGTGAGAAGTCGAAGCGCAGTGAGTCGGGAGTCACGAGCGAACCCTTCTGCTCCACATGGGTACCTAATACCTCGCGCAAAGCCTCGTCGATGAGGTGAGTACATGAGTGGTTGGCCGCACATGCCTCGCGCTTGTCAGTGTCTACACAAGCCATGAACTCCGCTTCGGGATGCTCGGGAAGCTTGGTAGTGATATGTACGGAGAGGCCGTTCTCCTTCTTGGTATCAATGATGTCGATAGTCTCATATTCGCTCACGATAGCACCGGTGTCGCCCACCTGACCACCGCTCTCAGCGTAGAAGGGAGTCTTGTCGAGTACAATCTGATAGAGCTCCTGCTTCTTCTGTGTCACCTTACGGTAGCGGAGGATGCGTGCATCGTGCTCGGTATAGTCATAGCCCACAAACTCGCTCTCGCCTTCGGCCAATACCACCCAGTCGCCCAGGTCTACGGCAGCGGCGTTGCGTGCACGAGCCTTCTGCTTGTCCATCTCGGCGGTAAACTCGGCAAGACATACGCTCATGCCATTCTCGCGGAGGATGAGCTCGGTGAGGTCGAGGGGGAAGCCATAGGTATCGTAGAGAGTGAAGGCGTCTACACCGCTAATCTCCTGCTTGCCAGCAGCGCGGGTGTCTGCAATGACCTTATCAAGCAGGCGGATACCTGTCTCCAGTGTACGGAGGAACGATTCCTCCTCCTCCTTGATCACCTTCTCGATGAGGGTCTGCTGTGCCTTGAGCTCGGGATAAGCGTCGCCCATGCTCTCGATGAGTACGGGGATGAGGCGGTACATGAAGGCCTGCTTCTGCCCGAGGAAGGTGTAGGCGTAGCGTACGGCACGGCGGAGGATACGACGGATCACATAACCAGCCTTCGCGTTAGAGGGCAGCTGTCCGTCGGTGATAGAGAAGGCGATGGTACGGATGTGGTCAGCGATAACGCGCATAGCCACATCGTTCTTGGCATCCTCGCCATATACCTTGCCTGACATAGCGGCAATCACCTTGATGATGGGCTGGAACACATCGGTATCGTAGTTTGAGGTCTTGCCCTGCATAGCCATGCAGAGACGCTCGAAGCCCATGCCAGTGTCGATAACCTTCGCGGGCAATGACTCGAGGCTGCCGTCAGCCTTGCGGTTGTATTGCATGAACACGAGGTTCCAGATCTCGATCACCTGAGGGTGGTCGTGGTTCACCATCTGTGCACCGGGCACAGCGGCCTTCTCCTCCTCAGAGCGGAGGTCGATATGGATTTCTGAGCAGGGACCACAAGGACCTGTATCACCCATCTCCCAGAAGTTGTCCTTCTTGTTACCATTGATGATGTGATCCTTGGGCAAGTGACGCTCCCAGATAGAGGCAGCCTCATCGTCGCGGTCGAGACCCTCCTCCTTGCTGCCCTCGAATACGGTAGCGTAGAGGTTCTTGGGATCGAGCTTGAGCACATCCACGAGGTATTCCCACGCCCAGTCGATAGCCTCCTGCTTGAAGTAGTCGCCAAAAGACCAGTTACCCAACATCTCGAACATGGTGTGGTGATAGGTATCGTGGCCCACCTCCTCGAGGTCGTTGTGCTTACCGCTCACGCGCAGACACTTCTGCGAGTCGGCCACACGCTTGTACTTGGCTGCCGCATTACCGAGGATGATATCCTTAAACTGGTTCATACCGGCATTGGTAAACATCAGTGTGGGGTCGTCCTTAACCACCATAGGAGCCGAAGGCACAATCTGATGTCCCTTGCTCTTAAAGAAACTCTTAAAAGATTCTCTAATTTCTTTTGCTGTCAACATAGTTGTATATTTTGTTTGTTTTCTTTGTCTTTCTTTACGGAATGCCTGCAAATCGCTGCCTCCATCCCATTCATTTCAATTCAAACTGCAAAATTAGTGCAAGCCGAGCGAAATGCCAAATCTCAACGAATGAATGTATAGAAAATGCTAGTATTTTCTTTACTGAATGAGGCAGAGATTCAACAAAGTTAAATTTATTTGCAGTTTTCCGAGTCGCGCCCTAATTTCAGGCATTCGTGCAATATGATTTCGTCCAATCGACTATAACACAAAGTGCCTCTCTCATTCATTGTGAGTAGAAATATCTAGAAGTCGAAAAGCTAAGACGAAATGCTAATAGCAATAAATGATTCTGATGGGATAAAATACTATTTACGCATCCAAATTTATATCACAAACATTTGAAGCATTTTCCAAGTTGCAATCATGTGACAAATATCACCAAGTAAAACAAAAAGGTGAAAAACGGAATGGATATATGGTATTTTCTTAAAACTATACAACACAGCCCCCACTATATAGGCAAC
>JAZKZX010000010.1:0-3322 GCA_045612925.1 Bacteroidaceae bacterium | reverse complement strand
TCTCTTCAGCGATGATTTGTGGTTTGCCATTTCTAATCTTCCTATTCTTTTAATTTAACTTTGTAGCGCTACGGGGAATCGAACCCCGCTTTTGAGAATGAAAATCTCACGTCCTAACCGATAGACGATAGCGCCATCCTTTTAGTGAGCTGCCTTGTATTACCGAGGCTTACTGCTCGAAAGCGGATGCAAAGGTAGATACTTTTTTTGAATCCACAAATACTTTGCGACTTTTTTTTGTCATAAAAGCGTTTTTTTTGTAGTTTTGCATCGCTTTCAGAGAGCGGAAAGGAGTAAAAAGGATGTATCTTGACGACAAAGGCATAGTGTTACGATGTGTGAAGTACGACGACAAATCGTTCATCGCCCATGTATTCACGGCCTCGCGCGGACACGTATCTTTCATGATCAATGGTTCGCACGGCAAGCGCTCAGGCACGAGTGCGCGCCTGTTCCAGCCACTCGCCTTCCTGTCGTTCCAGTGGGACATGAAGCCTAACGCCTCTATCCAGCGCATGAAGGAGGCCCGCCTGCTCTTCATACAGCAAGACATTCCCCTACACCCTATCAAGCGAAGTGTGGCCATGCTGCTGTCAGAGTTTATGGTATATACCCTGCGCGACGAGACCTCTAACCCCGACCTATACCTATATCTAGAGCACTCACTGCAATGGCTCGATATGGCAGAAGATGGATATGCCAACTTCCACCTGGTGTTTCTCCTCAAGCTCGCCCGCTTCCTGGGTATTGCCCCTAACATGGAGAGCTATAGCGAGGGCGAACTCTTCGATCTCACGAGCGGACATTTCATTCCCTATGCCACGGCTTCCGACACCATCATGTCAGAGCACGACACCCAGCTACTCTTTGCGCTTAGCTGTTCTACCTACGAAACGATGGAGAATATCGCCATGAACCGCCAAGACAGGGCGCGAATGATACAATACCTCGCCACCCACTACAGCATACACATTCCAAAGTTTCCGGCCCTACAGTCATTGGAGATTCTGCAACAGCTACTGTAAAACGCCAACCTTTCACATCACAGCATAATAGATTAATACACACAAGCCTATGTCTACCGAAAAGAACAGCATATTCCAGCGCCCTTTATGGGTCACACTCTTTGCCCTCACCGCAGCCATTTCCTGGGGTTGGGCCTACCCTCTCATCAAGCTCGGCTTTGCCGAGTTTGGCATCACCCAATCCATGACAGGCAGCAAGATGCTCTTTGCCGGCATACGCTTTGCTATGTCGGGAGCGATCCTGCTCCTTATTGCAGCCTTCACTGGGCGCAACTTCCGGATATCCAAAGCCTCCAATTGGGGATACATGCTGCTCTTTGCTCTGCTCAACACTACCTTACACTATAGCTTCTTCTACATCGGCCTGTCACATAGCGATGGGGCACGAGCAGCCATCCTTAACTCGCTGAGTGTATTCCTCGTCGTGCTGCTCGCCTGTCTATTCTTCAAGAGCGACCGCCTCACCCCGAAGAAGATACTCGGCTGCGCCATAGGCATCACAGGTATCCTCATCCTCAATGTCGGCAAAGGCGGTGGCGGACAGTTCACTCTTCTGGGCGATGGCATGATTGTGCTCAATGCCCTCTGCTCGGCCTTTGCCAGCCTCCTGACACGAGGGCTCTCGCGCCGTGTCGATGTATTTGTAGGCACAGGCTATAGCCTCTTCTTTGGCGGACTCCTGCTCATCATCCCCAGCCTCTTCATGCAGGGCACCCTACCCCATATCACCGTCTACGGCCTCATCATCCTGGCGCTGCTCATCGGCATCTCTGCCCTCGGCTTCGCCCTCTACAATAAGCTCATCACCTGCAATCCCGTAGGCAAGATAGCCATCTTCAACTCCCTCATCCCCGTAGTAGGAGCCCTCACCTCATGCCTCTGCTTGGGCGAGCCCTTCTACACGAAGTACCTCGTCGCATGCCTCCTCGCCATGAGCGGGATCTACATTATCAATAAGGGGAAGTAAAACAACACAGCAGCGGCAGAGCCGCTAAAGCCCGTAGCTCATTGCCCACCGTTTATGGCCCATCGTGCGCTTTTTATGTTAAATAATCTTAAACAAACCTTATATTTGTTTATTTTCGCCCATTTTACTCCCATTTTTTGCCGTTTTTGCCCGAATTTGTACAAAAAACAACCCTATATATAGAGGGGCTTCTTTTCTAAGGCACTTCAACCTTACTTTTTTATTCACTTCAAAACCACAATTAGCTGATGAGACAACTAAAGATTTCGACTAGCATCACCACCCGCAGTGAAACACTCGACAAGTACTTGCAGGACATCAGTCGCCAACCCATGATTTCTGTCAATGAGGAGGTAGAGCTGGCTCAGCGCATCCGGCAGGGCGACCGCGCAGCCTTGGAGAAGCTCACATGTGCCAACTTGCGTTTTGTGGTATCGGTAGCCAAGCAATATCAGAACCAGGGTATGAGCCTATCGGATCTCATCAATGAAGGCAACATCGGGCTCCTCAAAGCCGCCGAGAAGTTCGACGAGACTCGCGGATTCAAGTTTATCAGCTATGCCGTCTGGTGGATTCGCCAGTCCATACTGCAGGCCTTGGCCGAGCAGTCTCGCAACATACGCCTTCCGCTCAACCAGGTAGGACTGCTCAACAAGATCAGCAAGGAGTCTGCGCAATTCGAGCAACGATACGAGCGTCGCCCCACATCTGAGGAGCTGTCCGACATCTTGGACATCCCAGCAGAGAAGATTGATGAGGCACTGAGCCACTCGGGCTCCCCCCTCTCGGTAGACGCTCCCTTCGAGGAGGGTGAGTCAAACAGTCTGCTCGATGTGCTCCCCAGTGGCGACACGCCCACTACCGACAAGTCGCTCATGAACGAGTCGCTCGCCACGGAGATCGACCGCGCCCTCTCCACGCTCAGCGAGCGCGAGAAGGAGATACTGCAGATGCTCTTCGGCATCGGCTGTCAGGAGATGACGCTCGAGGAGATCGGCGACCACTTTGGCCTCACCCGTGAACGCGTTCGCCAGGTCAAGGAGAAAGCCCTCCGCCGCCTCCGCAACACCTCACGCAGCACCCTGCTGAAGACTTACTTGTAACTTTTCAACGATGACGATGACGAAAACGATAACTAAAAAATAAAGTTTCCCTTAATTTTACCAAGGTGTCGGTAGTCCATTACAACTACATGATTCATAACACAATAGCGACCGACACCCGGTATCGGTAGGGTATCGGTCGCAGATTCATCAAGCAAAGCCCCACATGCTATAGGCCATATCTGAGTGAGTAAAACAATTTCATTTTTACCCTGGCAAGGGGCGAA
>JAZKZX010000009.1:0-42422 GCA_045612925.1 Bacteroidaceae bacterium | reverse complement strand
GATCGCCAACTACGAGGCTTCAAACTTCCCCAACCTCCCCTTGGAGCGTGTGATGGACGAGAACGGCAAGCCCCTCGTAGTAGCTGTGCCCTACATCAACTATCAGGTTTACGCTTACGTATGGAAGGTACAGGTAGGTCGCGTACCCTTGTACTTACTCGACACCGACAATGAGCTCAACTCTGAGTTTGACCGCCCCATCACCTTCCAGCTCTATGGTGGCGACTGGGAGAACCGCTTGAAGCAGGAGATCCTCCTCGGTATCGGTGGTATGCTCACCCTCAAGGCTATGGGCATCACTAAGGACGTTTACCACTGTAACGAGGGTCACGCAGCACTCTGCAACCTCTATCGTTTGACCGACTATGTAAAGCAGGGCCTCTCATTCAACCAGGCAATGGAGCTCGTACGTGCATCAGGTCTCTACACCGTTCACACTCCCGTGCCCGCAGGTCACGACTACTTCGACGAGGGTCTCTTCGGCAAGTACATGAGCGGCTATGCACAGCAGCTCGGCATCACATGGGATGAGCTCATGGATATGGGTCGCATCAATCCCGGTGACAAGAACGAGCGTTTCTGCATGTCTACCTTCGCTTGCAACACCTGCCAGGAAGTTAATGGCGTAAGCTGGCTCCACGGTAAGGTATCACAGGACATGTTCTCTGGCATTTGGAAGGGTTACTATCCCGAAGAGAATCATGTAGGTTATGTTACTAACGGTGTACACTTCCCCACATGGGTAGCTTCAGAGTGGAAGAACCTCTACACCAAGAAGTTCGACAAGACCTTCCTCAGCGACCAGTCAAATGAGAAGATCTGGGAGGCTATCTACAACGTATCTGACGAGACCATCTGGGAGACCCGTCAGGGCTTGAAGAACAAGCTCGTGGCACACATCCGCGAGGAGTTCCGTCAGAGCTGGTTGAAGAATCAGGGTGATCCCTCACGCGTAGTGTCACTCATGCAGAAGATCAACCCCAATGCATTGCTCATCGGTTTCGGTCGTCGTTTCGCTACTTACAAGCGTGCACACCTCCTCTTCACCGATCTCGAGCGTTTGGCTAAGATCGTTAACAACCCCGACTACCCCGTACAGTTCCTCTTCACCGGTAAGGCTCACCCCCACGATGGTGCAGGTCAGGGTCTTATCAAGAAGATCATCGAGATCTCACGTCGTCCCGAGTTCCTCGGCAAGATTATCTTCCTCGAGAACTACGACATGCAGCTCGCTCGTCGCCTCGTATCAGGTGTAGATATCTGGTTGAACACTCCCACACGTCCTCTCGAGGCATCAGGTACCTCTGGTGAGAAGGCTTTGATGAACGGTGTTGTAAAGTTCTCTGTACTCGATGGTTGGTGGCTCGAGGGCTATCGTCCCGGTGCAGGTTGGGCACTCACTGAGAAGCGCACCTATCAGAACCAGGATTACCAAGACCAGCTCGATGCTGCTACCATCTATAGCATCCTCGAGAACGAGATCGTTCCCCTCTACTACAACAAGAATGCCAAGGGCTATTCTGAGGGTTGGATTCAGGTTGTTAAGAACTCAATCGCACAGATCGCTCCTCACTACACCATGAAGCGTCAGCTCGACGACTACTACACCAAGTTCTACAACAAGCTCGGTAGCCGTTTCGCTGCTCTCTCAGCTAACGACAATGCCAAGGCTAAGGAGATCGCTGCATGGAAGGAGACCGTAGCTGAGCGTTGGGATGCTATCGAGGTAGTATCTGCTACCAATATCGCTGAACTCGACGTTACCAGCGGTAGCGATGTGAAGCTCACCGTAGTGCTCGACGAGAAGGGTCTCGACAATGCTATTGGCGTAGAGTGTGTTACCATCGAGACCGACTCTGAGGGTAAGGAGCGCATCCACGCTATCGACACTCTCGAGCTCGTGAAGAAGGATAACAACATCCACACCTTCGAGTGCACAGCCACCGTTAACAACGCTGGTACCTTCAAGGTAGCTTACCGTATGTATCCCAAGAACGAAGACCTGCCTCACCGTCAGGACTTCTGCTACGTTCGTTGGTTCTAATAACAACATACGTATAACTCAAATAGGGCGCACCATAAAGATGCGCCCTATTTTTTTCTAAGGCATACTTCAATAAAAATGCTTCTATAAATGTTGGTCATTAACACAAGGATTGTTACCTTTGCATAAGTACAAAAAACATATAGTTATGGAAACAATGAATACTGAAAAGAGATGTGCGATGAGTAGTGTATCATCAAGTATCTATCTGATGATTGGTCTTATTGTAGGAGCAATACTTCTTGGAAATGCTATCAAAGCATCAAAAAACGATGATAGAGTAGTTTCCGTAAAAGGTCTTTGCGAACAAGAAGTAAAAGCAGACAATGTAATCTGCCCCTTTGCGTACAAGGAGGGTGGAGACGACCTACAACAACTATATAAAACAATAGAAAATAAGAACACTATAATCATAAATTTCCTCAAAGCAGCGGGTATCAGCGAGGAGGAAATTTCCGTAGCTGCTCCGAAGGTACTGGATACACGAACCGAATGGAGTGGCAGCCAAAATCGCTACACTTACATCGTCACCTCTGTTGTAACTGTATGCACCAATAAAGTAGATGAAATCATCAAGATGCAGTCCCAACAAGGCGAACTATTACAACAGGGTATCGCTACTACAAGCAGTTGGGAATTTCCTACGGTATACTCATTCACTAAACTTAATGACATAAAGCCTGCAATGATTGAGACCGCTACAAAAAATGCACGTGAAACTGCAGAGAAGTTTGCTGCTGATAGCGATAGTAAACTAGGTAAAATCAAACGTGCTACACAGGGGCAGTTCTCTATCACCGACCGAGACAGCAATACTCCATACATGAAAAATGTTCGCGTGGTAACCAGCGTAGATTATTATCTCAAGGACTGATAATATATGGATTTTGAGCTTGTTTCAGACTATCAGCCCACGGGCGACCAACCCGAAGCCATAGCCCAGCTCACCAATGGTGTGTTGAGTGGCGTACCTGCACAGACGCTGTTGGGTGTCACTGGATCGGGCAAGACATTCACCATTGCCAACATCATCAAGAATGTAGGTCGTCCCACTCTCATCCTCAGCCACAACAAGACGCTGGCAGCACAACTGTATAGCGAGATGAAGAGTTTCTTCCCTCACAACGCGGTAGAGTACTATGTGTCATACTACGACTACTACCAACCTGAAGCATACATTCCTTCAACTGACACCTATATAGAAAAAGACCTGGCCATCAACGACGAAATAGATAAGTTGCGTCTCCGTGCCACCTCAGCACTATTGTCGGGACGAAGCGATGTCATCGTTGTGTCATCCGTATCGTGCATCTATGGTATGGGTAATCCTGCAGAGTTCTATAATAGCATGATTGAGGTTCGTGTAGGCATGAAACTCGATCGTAATGTACTACTAAGACGCCTTGTCGACAGCCTCTATACCCGTAACGATCTCGAACTCAACCGAGGAAACTTCCGCGTAAAGGGCGACACGGTAGACATCTACCTTGCTTATGCCGACGAAGTGTTACGCATACAATTCTGGGACGACGAGATTGATGCCATCGAGGAAATAGATCCCGTGAGCGGCATGCGCATGAACACCTACGATGGATACAAGATATACCCCGCCAACCTTTTCATGACCAGCAAGGAGAGTACACTGCAGGCAATATACCAAATCGAAGATGACCTCGCCCAACGCGTCGAATACTTCCGTGAGGTGGGCAAACCGCTCGAAGCCAAGCGTCTACACGAGCGCGTCACCTACGACATGGAGATGCTACGAGAACTGGGACACTGCTCTGGCATCGAGAACTACTCGCGCTACTTTGATGGTCGCGAAGCGGGAACACGCCCCTACTGCCTACTTGATTTCTTCCCCAAAGACTACCTCATGGTCATTGACGAAAGCCATGTGAGTGTACCGCAGATACATGCCATGTATGGCGGTGACCGCGCCCGAAAAATCAATCTTGTAGAGTATGGATTCCGCTTGCCTGCAGCCATGGACAATCGCCCGCTAAAGTTTGAGGAATTCCAGGAGATGACAAACCAAATCATCTATGTCAGTGCCACCCCTGCCGACTACGAGCTCGCACAAAGCGAAGGCGTGGTGGTAGAACAAGTTATCCGTCCCACAGGACTACTCGACCCCATCATCGAGGTGCGCCCCACCCTGAATCAGATTGATGACCTCATGGAGGAGATTCTCGTGCGTGCCGAGCGTGACGAACGCATACTCGTGGTGACACTCACCAAACGCATGGCAGAGGAGTTGACTGAATACCTTCTCAACCATCAGGTACGCTGTAACTATATACATAGCGACGTAGACACCATGGAACGTGTGGAGATCATGAATGCCCTGCGTCGTGGTGAGTACGATGTGCTTATCGGCGTAAACCTCCTTCGCGAAGGACTCGACCTCCCCGAAGTGTCGCTCGTAGCCATTCTCGATGCCGACAAAGAGGGATTCTTGCGTAATCACCGTTCGCTGACACAAACAGCAGGCCGTGCTGCACGCAATGTAAACGGACTGGTTATCATGTATGCCGACCGCATCACCGAGAGCATGCAGAAAACCATCACCGAAACCAACCGTCGACGCGAAAAGCAACTTGCCTACAACGAAGCACATGGTATCACCCCACAACAGATACGCAAGGAGATCAGAAGTGCTCTTATGGGACAACAGACAACAGACAGCAATCAACTGACAAGCCGTTCGGAGGGCAATCCAGAATTCAAAATTCCAAGTTCAGAATTCAGCACCATCGCTGCCGACCCCATTGTGGAGTATATGTCACGCAGCCAATTAGAGAAGAGCATCTCCCGCACCCGCAAGTTAATGCAAGAGGCCGCCAAGCAACTCAACTTTGCCGAAGCAGCCCAATACCGCGACGAGATGTTCCGCTTGGAAGAGCTGCTAAAAACAAAGAATAACTAAAAATAATTGGATTTATTTTGTTTTTCGCTCGCTTATTCCTACCTTTACCTATTGATTAGTATTGACAACAACAACTTTATCATTAACCGACCTCTTAACTTCTTGCGAGGATGGAAGTTGCCTATCTCAAGATAAATTAGAGAGGCGTTATAAAATCAAACTTTATGGAAAAGATTATCGGACTTATCAATGCTCCTTTCACACCGTTCTATGCTGACGGTGAGGTAAACTACGAACCTATCCCTGCATATGCAGAGATGTTGCAGAAAAATGGTCTAAAAGGTGTGTTTATCAATGGTTCATCAGGCGAAGGCTACATGCTCACCGAAGAAGAGCGTATCAACCTCGCTGAAGTATGGATGAAGGCATCACCCAAAGACTTCAAAGTTATCGTACATGTAGGTAGCACTTGCGTAAAAAGTTCATGCCGTATGGCTGCTCATGCGCAGAAGATTGGTGCATTCGGCATTGGTGTCATGGCTCCTCCCTTCCCCAAGATTGGTCGTATTGAAGAACTTGTAAAGTATTGTGAAGAGATTGCAGCTGCTGCTCCCGAGCTTCCCTTCTATTACTACCACATCCCTGCATTCAACGGAGCGTACTTCTCCATGGTAGAGTTCCTCAAGGCGGTGGATGGTCGTATCCCCAACTTTGCGGGCATCAAGTACACCTATGAGAGCATCTATGAGTACAACCAGTGCCGACTCTATAAGAACGGCAAGTTTGATATGCTGCACGGACAGGACGAAACTATCCTTCCCTCACTTGCCATGGGTGGCGCACAGGGCGGCATCGGTGGTACCACCAACTATAACGGTTGCAATCTCGTAGGCATCATCGATGCTTGGAATGCTGGGGATATTGAGAAAGCACGTGAGTTGCAGAACTTTGCACAAGACGTCATCAATGTCATCTGCCACTACCGCGGCAACATCGTATGCGGTAAGCGCATCATGAAACTCATTGGTCTGGACCTCGGTCCCAACCGTACCCCATTCCAAAACATGACCGATGCAGAGGAAGAGGCTTGTCGCAAAGAGCTTGAAGCCATCAACTTCTTTGAACGCTGTAACAAGTTATAAAATAAACAATATTAGACAGGGGTGATATCGCGGTATCACCCCTATTAATCATCCCCAAAGCATGACCTACCAAGAAACCATCACTTACCTATATAATAGTGCCCCCTTATTCCAGAACATAGGACAAGGAGCCTATAAAGAAGGGTTAAGCAACACGCATGCATTGGACGAATATTTCGGCCATCCCCATCGCAGTTTCCACACCTTGCATGTAGCAGGCACCAACGGAAAAGGTTCTTGCTCACACACACTGGCAGCAGTGCTACAAGCAGCAGGGTATAAGGTAGGTCTCTATACCTCACCACATCTTGTGGATTTTAGGGAACGTATCCGCGTAAACGGAGTCCCCATCGAGGAGCAGTTTGTAGTAGATTTCGTAGAGCAGCACCGTAGTTTCTTTGAGCCGCTACACCCCTCATTCTTCGAGCTAACCACAGCAATGGCTTTTTACTACTTTGCCAAGCAGCAAATAGATGTAGCAGTCATCGAGGTGGGTCTGGGTGGCCGACTCGACTGCACCAACATCATCAACCCCGACCTCGCCATTATCACCAACATCAGTTTTGATCATGTCGGTTTCTTGGGCGACACATTAGGTAAAATAGCACATGAGAAAGCAGGCATCATCAAGCCTCATACCCCCATTATTATAGGCGAGCACAACGACGAAACTCATCCTGTTTTCTTGGCTGAAGCTAAAGAGAAGCAGGCGCCCATCACCTTTGCGCAAGACGTCCCAATGATAGTAAGCAAAGTTAGTGATACTGACTACGACATCTATCAGACCCATCCTTACAGCGATCTACAAGTAGCCCTACGCGGATACTGCCAAGAGAAGAATGTCAACACTCTGCTCCACGCCATCAGCGAACTGCAACGCATCGGCTACATCGTCAACGAGAAAGCCATACGCGAGGGATTTGCCCGCGTATGCCAACTCACCGGACTTATGGGACGCTGGCAACAATTATGCAACACTCCTCGTCTTTTTTGTGACACCGGCCACAACATCGGAGGTTTCCAATACATCGTACCGCAGATATTGGCACAACCTTGCAAACACTTGCGTATCGTGTTTGGCATGGTCAATGACAAAGACATCAATGCCGTACTTGCACTGTTGCCCAAGCATGCTGTCTATTACTTTACTCAAGCCAGCGTAGCTCGAGCCCTTGATTGTAAATCACTACAAGCCATAGCTGCACAACACGGACTGCAAGGGGCCACCTACCCCACCGTGATAGAAGCTACTCGCACCGTTCTTGCCGAGGCCGACAAAGATGACTTCATCTATGTAGGCGGCAGCAGTTTCATCGTAGCCGATTTGCTTGCCAATTGGAACGAAATTATGGCTTAGACCTTTGATGACATAAATCTTACTTTTTAGTATAGACAAAATAAAATGGAGATGTCATTGACATCTCCATTTTTTATTGTTGCATATAAGTCTTTACTTTGCCTTACTGATACGCAAGGTATAAGTCATCTTCTTGTTGGGTACGCGGTACTCGGGAAGAGTATCTACATCGTGTCCGCAGCTGGCATTACCCACACCACGGGTCCATGCGTCGAGGTGGAGCACGGTGTAGGGACGAGCCTGCATATCCCAGTAGTGCTGAGCGTTCATGAGATCGGCATCAGTGTAGGGAATAGCAGAGAAAGAAACAGTGCCTTGAGTCTCAATAGTAACGCCAAAGCCTGCATCGTCGCGCAAGGTGAGCTGACGCAAACCTTCACGACCACCCGTCATCTGGGGTTTCACATAACGCTCGGGCATCTCGGTCACGGTAGTAGAGTAACGACCGACGAGTACACCATCCTTACGGTCACAATAGTTTTCCCAAGGACCATAAGCGTAGTAGTCTACATTGTGGAGTGATGAATCGACCATACATACAAGTCCTGCACGACGCAAGTGGTCGCTCTTGGGAACGAAGGTGGCCTCAACATCAACGATTCCCTGCGGATAGATGATATAATTAATTTCCGTGTCGCAGAGTGAGCCATTACGACGAGTCTTAATAATGGTATTACCATTCTCCTCAACTACCTCAATAGAGCCCTGTGCCTCGAGTCCGTTAGAGGTATTGCCATAACGATCATTCTCGATCCAACGATGATTATCATAGAGGAAACCTTGATTGTCTGCAATGATATTGCGACCATCAAAAGCCAATGCAGTGAGGCGTCCTGTCTCGGTATCGAAGGTAGCCTGTACTCTATCATTACCCACCATCACCTCATGGAGGTTTGAGGTCGCAAGCAAGGGTTCGCCTACAGCCTTGACTGCAGGTAAGTTTCCACGCTCTACGAGGGTAAACTGCGCCAATGCCTCTTCATGACCAACCTCACTGTATACAGTAGCAGCGCGACGCACAAGACGGAGATTGAGCATCACCTCTTCCTTATTGGCTTTAGCCTTCTTAAGTGTCACCTTAGGAAGCTTGATATCACCCGTCCAGGTGTCATGGGGCTTAACGGCAGGGAGCTTCACGGTGCGAGTAGCGACTACACTACCATTCTTCACCACTTCATACAAGAGATTAAAGTCGCTGAGCGGAGTGAAATCGTAGTCGTTATAGATGGTCACAGTGGCGCGATTCTTCTTTGCATTCACCTTCTTGAGGTCAAACTTGACAAACTGGTGTGCCGCTTTCACCTCCTTGAGTTTGCCGCCCTCGTGGCGTGTCGCGGGGATAACACCATTAGAGCAGAAGTTTCCTTGGTGAGGACCAGGATAGTCGTAACCAGTGTGAAGGCGGTATACCCCCTCCTTCATTTCCTTGGGGTCGTAGATAGCTTGATCTACCCAGTCCCAAATGCAGCCACCGATACATGCATTCGAAGCCTCAATGTAGTCCCAATACTCGCGAAGGTTGCCAATGGCATTACCCATAGCATGTGCATATTCGCAGATAAACATTGGCTTATCAAGATCGCTGGTATTCTTTTGCATCCAAGCCATACCGGGATACATCTTTGAGTAGAAATCTGAATGAGCCTCACCACCAAAGTCGCGGCCACCGCGTGTACCCTCATAGTGTATGGGGCGACGGCTGGTTGCATCAGTAGCCATATCGCAACGGCGAGCAGCATCGTAGCAATCGGCAAAGTTGCTACCATAACCTGCCTCATTACCAAGGCTCCACATGATGACAGAGGCGTGGTTGCGATCGCGGTATACCATACGCTCGATACGATCTACGAAGGCAGGAATCCATGACTTCATGTTCGAGATACTTTGGTTGGCATGGTCTTCGAGGTCGGCCTCATCGCAGCAGTAGAGACCATAGTGGTCAAACATCGCATACATACGAGCCGCATTGGGATAGTGACTGGTACGAATAGTGTTGATATTATTGCGTTTCATGAGGAGCACATCCTCGAGCATTGACTCGGTAGGTACGGCACGGCCATAGATGGGGTGCGTGTCGTGGCGGTTTACGCCCTTGAAGAGCACCTTCTCACCATTGACATACATGAGTGAGTTCTTGATTTCAATGTAACGGAAACCATGCTTGGTTGAGAAGGCCATCTCCTCGTGTCCCTCGTCACCTTTCTGCACTACACGGATAGTATATAGGTGAGGATTCTCAGCATCCCACATCAAGGGATTTTCCAACTTCAGACGAGCAACAACGTCCACTGTTTTCTTGTCGGCTGCATACTCGGCAGTAATAACCTCAGCGGCAACGAGTTTACCAGCTGGATCGTAGAGTGAGACTTCAAGTTGTTTCTTGCCGGTAAGTCCGTCGCGATTATCGAGGGTAAGCTCCACATTGGTTGTAGTTTGCTTCTTATCATCACCGGCAAACTCGGTATGGATATAGTGGTCGCGTACCGATACAGTAGGCACATTATAAAGGTATACATCACGGAAGATACCACTCATACGGAACATGTCTTGACACTCGAGGTATGAGCCGTCGCTCCAGCGGAACACCTGCACAGCAAGGCGATTGATTTCTCCTTTATTAATATAGGGAGTGATATCAAACTCTGCCACATTATTCGCACCCTGTGTGTAACCCACATACTGACCATTGAGCCATACGAAAGCAGCAGAGTAGATACCGCCAAAGTGAATGAAGGTACGTTGACCATCCCACTCTGCAGGTACAGTAAAGGTGTGAGTATATGAGCCTACGGGGTTAATGCCGTAGTTCTTGCCATTGTCATTGTAGTGGGGACGCGCCTTGATGAATGGCGGTGTATTAGAGTGCGGATACTCTACATTGCAATAGATGGGAAGGTCGTATCCGTGCATCTCCCAGTTTGAGGGCACGGGGATCTCGTCCCATGCAGAATCGTCGAATCCATTTTCAAAGAAGGTCAACGGACGCTGCGAGGGCTCGCTCACGAGGTTGAACTTCCAGTTGCCGTTGAGCGACTGGTAGCGACTATTTACGGGTTCGGTCCATGGAGTAGCATAATACTCGGCATCGGCCAGCATGGCTGCTTCGTTCTCATAAGGCATATAGGTTGCTACGGCACGCTCTTTGTTCTCCTCAAAGATGGTTTCATCCTCCCATTTGGGCGACTGAATCTTGGGCTTCTCTACCTCTGCAAAGGTAAACCATGCCGACTGGTCTTCCGCATCGTAATCGACGAGCATCATACGACCCTCGCGCAGAGCATACATCTTACCAGCCTTCTGCTTTGAAGAAGAAAGGATACGATAAGCGCGTTCACCCTCTACTGGTTCGAAGCGGAAGCGAGCATTGTTCCACACGCCTACGACAGCAGTCCACTGAAGTAGATAATCGATAGCGGGGTTACCACCACCATCATCAAAATTCTGCGTATAGAAGGCACCTGCTACAGCACGCTCGGTAAGGTTGATCATTGTCATCTGCCAGTATTGTCCACGGTTGAGTTCCTCTATGGGTTCAGCCACAATGCGTGCGTTATTTTCACCACTGTCACCATTACCTAATGACATACCAGGCTGACCATAGGGATAGATGCGGTAAGTAGCGTCAGCATCGAAGCCATATTCGGCAGACTCGTCTATACGGAAGGCTGCAGCATTTTTGGTACGAGCCTCAGCGACGGGGATGAGCGACAATGCCCCATTGCTTTCGCGATACATTGCCACCTCGGAACGATTGGCGGGGATGAGCAGCACGGCATCGCGCATCTTACCCTGGAAGGGTTCTACCTTCCACAACTGTGCCTCATCAGAACCGTTATTCTCACCTACTCCAACCTTATTACCATCGGCACGAAGCGCCTGATTGGTAAAGGGATTGATGATGCGTACACTACCCGAGAGGTCAGTCACTGTCCAGTATTGTCCCTCTGCAGTAGCATCCTGCTTATGAAAAGTAGCCTTGTCGCCATCGAGCTGGAGAACAATGCGTCCATCAGTAGCAGGGAAAAGATGATAATACGCTCCCTTACGGAATGTCGTCTGCGCCACGAGCGCACTCGTCACAAGAAGCATCGCCACTACCATGAGCGAACGGATGCGAAAAAAGATGTTGTGTTTGTTCATATGATTAAAAATAGAATTAGCCACATTATTGCACAAAGATAGCAACAATTTTGCAAAAGAGAAAAGAAATGGGTTTAATCTTGAAAAATGCCTTACTGTAGAGTCAAATATTATAGGATTATTTTGTTCTCCGCTCGGCTTGTTGTAACTTTGGTACTTGGTTAGTCCTTTAGTTACACGGCGCCTCGGGATAAAAAATAATAGGAATTATTTTGTTCTCCGCTCGGCTTGTTGTAACTTTGTCCCTTCATTCAATAAGGTATCATAGTATGAAGAAGATCAGAGTAGCCATCGTTGGATATGGCAATATAGGCAAATATGCATTGGAGGCACTTGAAGTGGCTCCCGACATGGAGGTAGCAGGTGTTGTTCGTCGTAATGGTAACATCGACTGCCCGGCAGAGTTGGCCTCCTACCCCGTAGTGAAGCATATCAGCGAACTGAGCGATGTAGATGTAGCCATCCTCGCCACACCCACCCGCAGCGTAGAGCAATATGCATTAGAGTGCTTAGCATTGGGTATCAATACCGTAGATAGTTTTGACATACACAGCAAGATTGTGGACCTTCGTCGTTCTCTCGATGCTGCAGCCAAGGAGCATGGCAAGGTAGCCATCATTTCGGCAGGTTGGGATCCAGGCAGCGACTCTATCGTACGCACCTTGATGCAGAGCCTTGCTCCCAAGGGTATCAGCTACACCAACTTCGGTCCTGGCATGAGCATGGGCCATACCGTAGCAGTGAAGGCTATCGACGGTGTTAAGGACGCACTCTCTATGACCATTCCCGTAGGTACAGGTATACACCGCCGCATGGTATATATTGAGTTGAAAGAGGGATACGACTTTGACGAGGTAGCAGCAGCCATCAAGGCCGATGCCTATTTCGTTAACGACGAGACTCATGTGATGCAAGTTGCCTGCGTAGATGAGTTGAAGGACATGGGTCATGGTGTAAACCTCACTCGCAAGGGAGTATCAGGCGTAACTCAAAACCAGTTGTTCGAGTTCAACATGCGCATCAACAATCCCGCACTCACCAGTCAGGTACTCGTAAATGTGGCTCGTGCCACTATGCGTCAGCAACCTGGAGCATATACCATGATTGAGATTCCCGTCATCGACATGCTACATGGTGATCGCGAAGAGCTGATAGCACATTTAGTCTAATAATAGAACATATCGTATAGAGGTTATCATTTAGAGTTTAGAGTAACATGCGAAAAAGTAGACATCGCAGAGCTCTAAACTCTAACTATTAAAATATTACACTCAAGATAGATGGCAACACTACGATTCGAGGTCATCGGTGAGGCTTTTAAGAAACGTCCTTTAGAGGTCGAAGCGCCCACCGAACGTCCTTCTGAATATTTTGCAATTAATGTATTCAATAAGGAGAAGATGGCTCGCTATCTCTCCGCAGAAGTATATAACAAGATGGTCGATGTGATGGAGCATGGTGATACCATGGACCGCGCCATTGCCGACCAGGTAGCCGAGGGCATGAAACGCTGGGCGATGGAGTTGGGTGCGACTCACTACACCCACTGGTTTCACCCCCTCACCGACACAACAGCCGAGAAGCACGATGCCTTTGTAGAGCACGATGGTCAGGGAGGTATGATTGAGGTATTCGATGGCAAGCTCCTCGTACAGCAAGAGGGCGATGCCTCATCGTTCCCCAATGGAGGTATCCGTGCCACCTTCGAGGCACGCGGCTATTCGGCTTGGGACCCCACCTCTCCTGCCTTCGTCATGGACGACACCTTGTGTATACCCACTGTATTCCTCTCATACACAGGTGAGGCTCTCGACTACAAGGCCCCCTTGCTCAAGGCATTACACGCTGTAGACAAAGCTGCTACTGAAGTGTGCCACTACTTTGACCCCGAAGTAAAGCGTGTGACCTCGTACCTTGGTTGGGAGCAAGAGTACTTCCTCGTAGATGAGGGATTGTATGCAGCCCGCCCCGATCTCTTGATGTCGGGACGCACCCTGATGGGGCATGGTTCTGCCAAGGACCAGCAGCTCGAGGACCACTACTTTGGCGCTATTCCCGAACGCGTAGCAGCCTTTATGAAAGAGCTTGAGATTGAGTCATTGAAGCTTGGCATCCCTGCCAAGACCCGCCATAATGAGGCAGCTCCCAACCAGTTTGAGTTGGCTCCCATATATGAAGAGACCAATATTGCTTGCGATCACAACATGTTGGTCATGATCCTCATGAAGAAGATTGCCCGCAAGCATGGTTTCCGCTGCCTTCTGCACGAGAAGCCCTTCGCAGGCATCAATGGCTCGGGCAAACATAACAACTGGAGCCTCGGTTCGGACCACGGGCACCGACTGATGTCGCCCGGTAAGACCACTGAGGACAACCTCATGTTTATCACCTTTGTGGTCAACACCTTGGCTGCCGTATACCGCCACAATGGTCTGCTGAAAGCCTCTATCATGAGCGCTACGAACACACATCGTCTGGGCGGACATGAGGCACCTCCTGCCATCATCTCGACCTTCCTTGGACAAGAGCTCACGGGCTTGTTTGACGCACTTGAGAACTCATCCAGCGAAGAGCTCTTCAAGATTGCAGGCAAGACAGGTAAGAAGATACTTGAGATGCCTCAGATTCCCGAGTTGCTCATCGACAATACCGACCGCAACCGCACCTCACCCTTTGCCTTTACCGGCAACCGCTTTGAGTTCCGTGCCGTAGGCTCTGAGGCCAACTGTGCCTGCGCTATGATAGCGCTCAATGGTGCCGTAGCCGAGCAACTTGTAGAGTTCAAGAAGAGCGTAGACGCTCTTATCGAAGGCGGCATGGACAAGCGCGAGGCCCTCATCAAGGAGATACAGAAGCTTATCACCTACTGCAAGCCAATCCGCTTTGACGGCAATGGCTACAGCGATGAGTGGAAGGCTGAGGCTGCACGTCGCGGACTCGACTGCGAGACATCAGCTCCCGACATCTTCAAGGCGTATGCCAATGAGACCAGTGTCGCGATGTTTGAGAGCCTCAATATCATGAGCCAAGCCGAGCTTGAGGCCCGTAACGAGATTAAGTGGGAGATATACACCAAGAAGATACAGATCGAGGCCCGCATCTTCGGCGACATGGCCATCAACCACATCATCCCTGTGGCTACGAAGTATCAGAGCCAGTTGGTAGACAATGTATACAAGATGAAGGAGATTCTCGGTGCTGAGGGTGAAGCTTTGTCCGCGTCAAACATCAACCTCATTCGTCGCATAGCAAGTCTTGTGCACAAGATTGAGAGTGGAGTGGTAGAGATGATTGAGTGTCGCAAGGTAGCCAACCGTATCGTCGGACAATATGACAAGGCTGTAGCCTACCACGACACTGTAGCTCCCAAGCTCGAAGAGCTACGCTCCTATATCGATGACCTCGAGGAGGTAGTAGATGACAGCTTGTGGCCCTTGCCCAAGTACCGCGAACTATTGTTTATCCGATGAGCGATTAAACATTTTACGCACCATATAGTCTATGATATGTAGACCAAAGGATAAGATTATGCAAAACAAGGTAAAGAAACAAGGTTTAATGTGCCGCTTTCTCAGCATCGTTGTATGCATGTTGGTATCATTATCAATGTCTCCGCTATCAGCTCAAGGCGTGGCAGATGTATGGATAAGCAAAGCCGTAGAGAAACTCCAGAACAAGGGGGTAGAGATAGCCTTTCACATCAGTGAAGAGGGCATGCACATCAACGGCAAGCTCTTGATGGATGCACAGAAGTTTGCCTTCATCTCCGAAGACATGAAGATATGGAACGATGGTACTACCCAGTGGACTCTGCAGCAGGGGGGCGGATACAACGAATTGTACATAAGTACCCCCAACATAGAAGATCAGCAGAGCATCAATCCCTATCTGCTGCTGGGCAGCTATGCTGATTACTTCACGGCAACAGACGGAGGCGAGAAGATCCGCAATGGCAAGCTCATGCATATAGTCACCTTGGATGCCCACGACGACAGCTCAGAGATAGCCAGTGCTGATGTTTATATCTATAGTGATGGGACGCTTGCTGCACTTGAGTTTACCACCTCTGTCGGACATTCGTACGAGATTGAGATACGCTCAATGCGCAATGGTCTCACCTTCCCCAAGGAGACTTTCACCTATCCAGAGAAGGAGTTTCCAGCCGATGAGGTCATCGACTTGCGATAGAGAAATGCGCGAATATAGCTGCAATATCTTCGCCAAATCGATTTTTTGCACTAATTTTGCATGCTAAATAAGATAATATAGAAGGAATAGTTATGTTTGAAAACTTAAGCGAAAGACTTGAAAGGTCACTTAAGATACTGAAGGGTGAGGGTAAGATCACCGAAGTCAATGTAGCCGAGACGCTCAAGGATGTGCGTAAGGCATTGCTTGATGCCGATGTCAACTATAAGGTAGCCAAGACCTTTACCGACACGGTCAAAGAAAAGGCGTTGGGTCAGAATGTGCTCACCGCCCTACGTCCCAGCCAGCTGATGGTGAAGATTGTACACGACGAGCTTGCCACACTTATGGGTGGCGAGGCTGTAGAGCTTGACCTCAAGGCCCGTCCGTCGGTGATCCTCATGAGCGGTTTGCAGGGTTCGGGTAAGACTACCATGTCGGGTAAACTCGCCTTGATGCTCAAGAACAAGAAGCACCGTCGTCCCATGCTCGCAGCTTGTGACGTATATCGTCCTGCAGCTATCGACCAGCTCAGCGTGTTAGGCGAGCAGATTGAGGTGCCCGTATATAAAGAGGAGGGCAACAAGAATCCTGTCGAGATTGCTCTGAATGCGATACGCGAGGCCAAGGCCAAGAACTACGATGTAGTCATCGTCGACACCGCCGGTCGCCTTGCCGTAGACGAGCAGATGATGCAGGAGATTGCAGCCATCAAGGATGCCATAGACCCCGACCAGATACTCTTCGTCGTAGACGCCATGACAGGTCAGGATGCAGTGAACACCGCCAAGGAGTTTAACGACCGTCTCGACTTTGACGGAGTGGTGCTCACCAAGCTCGATGGCGACACCCGCGGTGGTGCAGCCCTGTCTATCCGCACCGTAGTGAGCAAGCCCATCATGTTTGTGGGTACGGGTGAGAAGCTCGAGGCTCTCGATGTGTTCCATCCCTCGCGTATGGCCGACCGCATCCTCGGCATGGGCGATGTCGTATCGCTCGTTGAGAAGGCCCAGGAGCATTTTGACGAGGAGGAAGCCCGCAAGCTCTCTAAGAAACTCGCCCGTAATCAGTTTGACTTCAATGACTTCCTCACCCAGATAGCCCAGATCAAGAAGATGGGTAATATCAAGGACCTCATGGGCATGATCCCTGGTGTAGGTAAGCAGATCAAGGACCTTGACATTGACGACAATGCCTTCAAGAGCGTCGAGGCCATCATCTACTCGATGACTCCCTACGAGCGCAGCCACCCCGAAGCCATCAACGGTAGCCGCCGTCAGCGTATCGCCAAGGGTAGCGGTACCAACATCCAGGAGGTCAACCGCCTGCTCAAGCAATTCGAGCAGACCCGTAAGATGATGAAGAATGTAGCCAACATGCCCATGGGCAAGATGGGAATGCCTAAATTCAGAAGATAAGGAAAGGGGGCTCATACTATGACATTAATAGACGGAAAAGCCATATCGGAGCAGATCAAGCAAGAGATTGCTGCCGAAGTCGCCGAGCGCGTAGCGCGTGGCGAAAAGCGTCCCCACCTTGCCGCTATCCTCGTAGGACACGATGGAGGCAGTGAGACCTATGTAGCCAATAAGGTAAAAGCTTGCGAGGCATGCGGTTTCACCTCTTCGCTCATCCGCTTCGAGAGCGATGTTACCGAAGAGATGCTCCTCGCAGAGATTGACCGCCTGAACAAAGATGCCGATGTCGACGGTTTCATCGTGCAGCTACCTCTGCCCCGCCACATCAACGAGCAGCGTATCATCGAAGCTATCGACTATCGCAAGGATGTCGATGGTTTCCACCCCATCAATGTAGGCCGCCTCTCCATCGGACTCCCCTGCTTCGTGTCAGCTACCCCAAACGGCATACTACAGCTGCTCAAGCGTTACAACATTGAGACCTCGGGCAAGAAGTGTGTCATCCTGGGTCGCAGCAACATTGTGGGCAAGCCCATGGCTACACTCATGATGCAGAAGGCTTATCCTGGCGATGCTACCGTAACCGTATGCCATAGCCGATCCAAAGATCTGGTAAAAGAGTGCCAAGAGGCCGATATCCTTATTGCCGCTATGGGGCAGCCCAACTTTGTAACTGCAGACATGGTGAAAGAAGGTGCCGTAGTCATCGATGTGGGCACTACCCGCGTACCTGATGCTACTCGCAAGAGCGGTTTCAAACTGACAGGCGATGTCAAGTTTGACGAGGTAGCCCCCAAGTGCTCATATATCACTCCCGTGCCGGGTGGCGTAGGTCCCATGACCATCGTGTCGCTCATGATGAACACTCTGCTGGCTGGCACCAAGGCCATATACAAGTAAACCGGCAAGAGACTCATAATAGAACAGAAGGAGGTGTGTATCGCGATTACACACCTCCTTATTTATTTCTGTAAGGGTATGGTCAGAATTTCTTACCTGCGACGATAGAGAAGGCTGTCTTGACTACAATGATAAAGTCTCCCCAGAGCGAGCGTGTGGTGAGATACTCGAGGTCCATATCGAGGCGCACGAGCATCTTCTCCAGGGTGTGGGTATACCCGTTATACAGTGTAGCCATAGAGGTCAATCCAGGTCGCATCTTGTAGATGTGTACATAGTTGGGGTTGACCTCCATGATCTGATCGATAAAGACCTTACGCTCTGGACGCGGCCCTACGAGCGACATATCGCCCATGAGTACGTTGAAGAACTGTGGCAGCTCGTCCAGGTGATAGTCGCAGAGGAATCGGCCAAACCTCGTCATCTGGTCTCTACGTTCATCGGCCGTGCGCAGTATACCATTCTTCTCGGCATCTTTCTGCATCGTGCGAAACTTGTAGATGGTAAATGGCTTCCCGCCCCGTCCTATACGCTCCTGGCTATATATGGCAGCTCCCCCCGAAAGAGAGATGATGATGAAGATGAGCAGCATCACGGGTGAGAGTATGACGATACAGCAGAGCGACACCACTAGGTCAATCGCCCTTTTCACCACTCGCCCGAGTGGAGTCATCGCATCGGTATATGCACTACTTGCCATGCTCATCATCGTATCATCTTTATGCCCTGCTCACGCTACGGAGCGCGTATCGCCTCAGGCTATGTTTTACAAAAGATTGCACAAAGGTACAACTTTTTACACTGAATACAATGAAAAAATGTTATCTTTGCGTTCAATTTAAGCAAACAATATTGAATTTACCTATTAATACATAAAAAGAACCTTATAGCCACATAGTTGGCATGTATAAAAAACAAAAACTAAATCATGAAATCTTTTGTTTTCCCCGGTCAAGGAGCCCAGTTCTCAGGTATGGGCAAAGAACTTTACGAAACTTCACCTTTAGCAAAGGAACTATTTGAGAAGGCCAACGATATTCTCGGCTTCCGCATTACCGACATCATGTTTGAAGGTACCGATGAGGAGCTTCGTCAAACCAAAGTGACCCAGCCTGCCGTATTCCTCCACTCTGTAATTACTGCACTCTGCATGGGAGATGAGTTTTGTCCCGACATGGTGGCAGGCCACTCGCTCGGCGAGTTTTCGGCGATGGTCGCCAGTGGCGCACTCACCTTCGAGGACGGCCTCAGACTCGTCTATGCCCGTGCCATGGCCATGCAGAAGGCTTGTGAGATGCATCCCTCTACAATGGCCGCCATCATAGGCTTGGACGATGCCACCATCGAGGCCGTATGTGCCGAGGTCAGCCAAGGCGGACATATCGTGGTGGCCGCCAACTACAACTGTCCGGGGCAGATAGTCATCTCGGGCAGCACCGAAGGTATCAGGTTCGCGTGCGAGAAGCTCACCGCAGCTGGCGCCAAGCGTGCCCTACCCTTGAATGTGGGCGGTGCCTTCCACTCGCCCCTCATGGAGCCTGCCAAGGAAGAACTTCCCGCCGCCATCGAGGCCACCGAGTTCCACACGCCCCAGTGCCCCATCTATCAGAATGTCGATGCTCTACCCCACACCGCTCCCGAAGAGATCAAGGGCCACCTCATCGCCCAGCTCACCTCCCCCGTGCGCTGGACACAGAGTGTGCGCCACATGCTTGCCGACGGAGCCACCTCGTTCACCGAATGCGGTCCGGGCAATGTACTGACGGGGCTAATACGCAAAATAAAATAATCAACACATATGCAAAAAATCATCCTTTATCAGATCTTCACCCGCCTATTCGGCAACGACAATACACAGTGTGTCCCCAACGGCAGCATCGAGCAGAATGGCTGTGGCAAGCTGAACGATTTCACCCCCGAAGCCCTTGAGGCTATCAAGAAGTTGGGTACTACCCATGTGTGGTATACCGGAGTCATCGAGCATGCCACGCAGACCGACTATAGCCAGCAGGGCATCCGCCCCGACCACAAGGCCACCGTCAAGGGCAAGGCTGGCTCACCCTATGCCATCAAGGACTACTACGACATCGATCCCGACCTTGCCACCAACATACCTAACCGTATGAAGGAGTTTACCCAACTGGTAAAGCGCACTCACGATGCCGGACTGAAGATGATCATCGACTTCGTGCCCAACCATGTGGCACGCTGCTACCACTCTGACGCCAAGCCCAAGAATGTGGTAGACCTCGGCGAAAAGGATGATACAAGCCTCTTCTTCTCTCCGAAGAACAACTTCTACTACCTCCCCGGTACCACGCTGGGCGGTGAGGTAGACTGGCAAGACTATACCGAGAGCCCTGCCCGTGCTACGGGTAACAATCGCTTCGATGCCTACCCCTCGCGCAACGACTGGTACGAGACCGTGAAGCTCAACTATGGTGTCAACTACCTCGAGGGCGAGCGTACCGACTTCTACCCCTTCCCCTCTACCTGGCTCAAGATGCGCGACATCCTGCTCTTCTGGGCCAAGAAGGGTGTCGACGGCTTCCGCTGCGACATGGCAGAGATGGTACCCTTCCAGTTCTGGGGATGGGTGATACCTATCATCAAGGAGAAGTACCCCCACATCATCTTCATTGCCGAGGTGTACAATACATGGGAATACTACAACTATGTCAAGCATGGCAAGTTTGACTACCTCTACGACAAGGTAGGCCTCTACGACACGCTCATCGGCATCATCCGCCATCAGCAGTCGGCCACCGATATCACCCGCACCTGGCAGAACCTTGGCGAACTGCGCAGCCACATGCTCCACTTCATGGAGAATCACGACGAGCAGCGCCTCGCCTCTGACTTCATGGCCGGCCACGGGCGTCCCGCCCTGCCCGCCATGCTCGTGAGCGCCACCATCGACACCTGCCCCACGATGATCTACTTCGGCCAAGAGCTGGGCGAACGTGGCATGGACCAAGAGGGCTTCAGCGGCCGCGACGGGCGCACCACCATCTTCGACTATTGGAGTGTAGACACCCTGCGCCGCTGGCACGACGGGGGCACCTTCTCGGGCCGTGAGCTCAACGACGGCGAGCGCAACCTGCAGTGCTACTACAGCCACCTGCTCCACATCGCCCGCGACGAGCGCGCCATTGCCGAGGGCGACTTCTTTGACCTCATGTATGCCAACCCCCATACGGCCGACTTCAATCCCCACCGCCACTACGCCTTCCTACGCAAGCACGAGAACGAGCTGCTGCTCATCGTGGCCAACTTCGACGAGTGGGACACACAGGTAGCCGTCAACATCCCCGTGCATGCCTTCGACTACTTTGGCCTGCCCACCCTCGAGACCATCGAGGCTACCGAGCTGCTCACCGGACAAACTATCGAGCTCTCACTCGACCCCAATGCTCCCGTACACCTCACCTTGCCCGGCTGGTCGGGTGCGATAGTGAAGATTACACTCCCCGAAAGCACAAAGTAACGATATGGAAGAGACACCCATCCTCAATGCCCACAACAAGCAGGAATACCCACCTGCCCATACGGCCGAGCATATATTGAATCAGACGATGGTACGCCTCTTTGGTTGCCCGCGCTCTCGTGTCAACCATATCGAGCGCAAGAAGAGCAAGTGCAACTACGACCTTCCCGTATGCCCTACCGAAGAGCAGATACGCCAGGTAGAAGCCGAGGTTAATCGCATTATTGCCGCCGACATGCCCGTCACCTCACGCTATGTCACGCGCAACGAAATGCCCGCAAGCATTGACCTCAGCAAGCTCCCTTCTGACGCCAGCGACACCCTACGCCTCGTCTATGTAGGCGACTACGATGTATGCCCCTGTCTCGGAGCCCATGTAGCCCACACCAGTGAGATAGGCACCTTCCGCATCAGTAGCACCACCTACACCGACGGCAACCTGCGCATCGTCTTCCGCGTAGCAGCAAGCAGCGAAGGGTGAGTAGCTCGTCATTGAGGCTGCGCACCAATCTATAGCCTCGAAGCAAACGAGCGTAGAAGTAAAACAAAAGCGGGTGTAGAAGTGTAGTCGTAGGCCATCTCTCAATGGCTATACAAAGATACAACATTCCCCCATGCGTTGCAAGTTTTTTGAGAAGATTTTATTTTTCAGAAAAAGACACAATAGGTTGACAGTTGACAGTTGACAATTAATTTGCGCTCTCCGAGAAAGTACTAAAATAATATGGTGTAAAAATTCATATCTATATATAAGTTATATTCATATAACTAATATAGAGATATGCCCTATAATAATAGCGCACACTCGGCAGCGATACAGCGCGGTATCTGTCAACTGTCAACTGTCACCCCGCCTCGTGGCGCACACGCATAATGCGCGTATCTCCAAAAGCTTCACTTACGTTTCGCACTCCTTTGCTTTTCCCTTGACTTCAGCCCCTACGGGCGTCGACCTTCGGTTCGCGTCGGCAGTGAGTTACGCACGGGATTTCAGTCAACGCGCCAGCCGAAGCAGACGATAAGGAAAATCGTACAGGTATCCCCGATGCCTCTTTGAGGCTTTTCTGCGCGGCAGCGCCCCGAAAATGCTGAAAATCGTAATATCTTGACACATAAGGGTTTGCAAAAAGAACTTTGCAGAACTTTGCAGAACTTTGCAGTAAGTCGGAATGCCAAAATTTAAAGTAGTACCTTCGCAGCGTAGAAGTAAAACAAAAGCGTAAAGGGGAGCCTCTCCCCCGCCTCTCCTAAAGGAGAGGAGCCTGCAGACATCGCGCGACCTGCATCGCTCCCGACCTGAAGGATGGCAAGAAACGAGGCAAGTGCGCACTATGAGATTATTAACCCAAACCATTAACAAAAGCCCCCAGCGATGACCGGAGATCGCGCAGGGTGTCAGCTACAAGTGCATCGCAAGCGATGTGATGCCGTAAGGGGAGCCTCTATAGCTTGTCGAAGGTGTGGCGGCGGCCTATGTGGTAGCGCCAGAGGATGGAGAAACAGGCGCGCTCGGGAATGTCCATCGAGGTAGCCTTGAGGAGGTTGTCGGCACGGGAGGCACGGAACTCGCTCTTCAGCCTGCGATACTCGCGACGGGCACGGAGCACGGCACGGGCACTGCCCCACTCTCCCTTGACACAAAACATGGCTGCGGCCACATAGTCGAGCACGCCACGCACGAAGAGCACACGACGTAGCTCACCCTCGGGGAGGTTCTTATAGAGCATGAGCAGATTGTTGCGGAAGTTGAGGAAGGTCTTGCGCGGATTACCAGCATTGAGCGTGGCACCACCCACATGGTATACCACGCTGCCTGCCACGCTGCGCACCTCGTAGCCGCGACAGCGCAGACGCCAGCAGAGGTCGACCTCTTCCATATGGGCAAAGAAGCGGCCATCGAGCCCGCCGACCTCCTTGTATACGGCAAGGCGCACCATGAGACTGGCACCCGTAGCCCACAAGAGAGGCTCGTCAGCATCGTACTGGTGGCGGTCATACTCTATGGTATCAAAGATGCGGCCACGGCAGTAGGGGTAGCCATAGCGGTCGAGGTAGCCACCCATGGCTCCGGCATACTCAAACTGCTCTCTATGGTGGTAAGCCATGAGCTTGGGCTGGCAGGCCGCCACCTGAAGGTGAGCATCCATATACTCAACGAGTGGAAGGAGCCAGCCTGGAGTAACCTCAACATCGGAATTCAACAGTACGGCATACTCGGCATCAATATGCTCGAAAGCTCTGTTATAGCCCTCGGCAAAGCCGTAGTTCTTATCCAACACGATGGTACGCACCGTAGGAAACTCATCGGCTAGCAATGCAAGCGAACCGTCGGTGGAACCATTGTCGGCAACATACACCACAGCCTCACCCATCGAAGAGGGCAATACGCTGTGTGCTACCACCGAGGGAAGAAACTGGCGTAGCATCTGCTCGCCATTCCAGTTGAGTATTACGACTGCGACTTTCATTCTTTCTTGAGTTAGGGATGTATAATCTTTCCTACGAGCGCTGTGCCCTCTTCGTTGAACCCGACGAGATGCACACGCACCAGGGTGTTGTCTTGAGCACGGGGGTCGTTGACCTCGACGCGTATGTAGTTGTCGGTGAAGCCATGGTAGGGCTGACCCGCCTTGGGCTTCTCGAGCAATACGAGGGCTTCCCCTCCGATATGACGCTCATAGAAAGCACGCTGCTTGGCATCGGAGAGAGCCAAGAGACGCTCGCTGCGACGGTGCTTCTCTTGCGGAGTTACCTTATACTCTATCTTCAGAGCTTGGGTGCCAGGGCGCTCGGAATAGCTGAACACATGCAGTGCGGTAATGTCCAGCGAATCAACGAAGCGGTAGGCCTCGTCGAAATACTCCTCTACCTCGCCACGCGTACCCACGATGACATCGACACCGATGAAGGCATCGGGCATGAGCGTGCGTATCTTCGCTATCTTGGAGGCGAAGAGGGCGGTGTCGTAGCGGCGACGCATGAGCTTGAGCACCGCATCGCTACCCGCCTGAAGGGGGATGTGGAAGTGGGGCATGAAGGCACGCGACTGGGCTACGAACTCGATGACCTCGTCGGTGAGCAGATTAGGCTCGATAGAGGAGATGCGGTAGCGCTCAATGCCTTCGACCCTATCCAAGGCGCGGATGAGGTCGATGAAGGTCTCTCCCGTAGTCTTGCCAAAGTCGCCGATATTCACGCCCGTGATGACAATCTCCTTGGCACCCTCGGCAGCTGCACCCCGCACCTGCTCGACGAGCGAGGCGATAGTGCCATTGCGGCTGCGGCCACGGGCATAGGGGATGGTGCAGTAGGAGCAGAAGTAGTCGCACCCGTCCTGTACCTTGAGGAAGTAGCGCGTGCGGTCGCCACGAGAGCAAGAGGGCACAAAGGTGCGTATATCCTTGGTGGGGATGGTGACCATCTCACCCTGCTCACGCTTGTCGAGCGAGTGCAGGTAGGCGAGCAGATCGCCCTTCTTGTCCATACCGAGCACGAGGTCTACACCAGGGATGGCGGCCACCTGCTCAGGCTTGAGCTGGGCATAGCAGCCCGTGACCACCACGAAGGCGCGGGGATGCTGCTTCACCAAGCGGTGGATGGCCTGGCGACATTTCTTGTCGGCCTGCTCGGTCACCGAACAGGTGTTGACGACACATATATCGGCCTCCTCGCCACGGCGTGCCGTGCGGAAACCAGCCTCGGTGAGCGTACGCCCAATGGTAGAAGTCTCGGAGAAATTGAGCTTACAACCCAGCGTATAGTACACCGCTTTCTTGTCTTTGAAGAGGGTATTGTCAATCATAGCGTACAAAATTACGCATTTTTTGAGAAAAAATGAACATTTTGCAACAAGTATCGGAAAAATATTGTAATTTTGCGCCCGATTTGAAAGATTGTCAAACGATTAAAAAACAAAGAAGAAATGAAAAAGGTATTATTCGTAATGATTGCCGCTGCAGCGCTCACCATCACCTCATGCTGCAACAAGGCTAAGAATTGTGACAAGGCTAACACCGAGTGCGTAGCTACAGACTCATGCTGCGTAGCTGACTCATGCTGCGTGGCTGACTCATGCGCTACTTGCGAGAAGGCTGACTCTTGCACCGTAGCTTGCGAGCAGAACTAATCGACGCATAGGCACCGCCTACAGGATAGAGAGCAATGGTTATTGACCGACCATTGCTCCTTTTTTTTCATGCGTACGGAGAAACAAAATTTGGAGGTAAACCAAAAAAATCATACCTTTGTTGATTAAAATACAAGAATCGTGGATAGCACTAAGAAACGACTGATAGGAATGGATCTCGCCGAGATGCAAGCGGTGGCGAAGGAGATGGGTATGCCAAGCTTTGCGGCACGCCAGATGATGGAATGGGTGTACGTGAAGCGAGCACGCTCGATAGCCGACATGACCAACCTCTCGCTCAAGCATCGCGAACAGCTGAGCCAACACTACGAAGTGGGCATCAGCGACCCCGTAGAGGCCGTACACTCGGTAGACGGCACCATCAAGTACCTATTCAAGATACGCGAAGGACAGTTCGTGGAGGCGGTATACATCCCCGACAACGATAGAGCTACACTATGCGTGTCGTCACAGGTAGGATGTAAGATGCACTGTGCCTTCTGCATGACAGGCCGACAGGGCTTCAGCGCACACCTCACTGCTGGAGAGATACTGAACCAGTTCTATGCCATACCCGAAAGTGCATCGCTCACCAATGTGGTGATGATGGGCATGGGCGAGCCGCTCGACAATACCGACGAGGTGCTCAAGGCACTGCGCCTCATTACCGACCCCAAGCTCATGGCATGGAGCCCCCGACGCATCACCCTATCTACCGTAGGCGTCAAAGGCAACCTCAAGCGCTTCCTCGACGAGAGCGAATGCCACCTCGCCATAAGCCTCCACGCCCCCACCCCACAGCTGCGCTCACAGCTGATGCCTGCCGAGCGCATCTACTCCATCAGTGAGATGGTAGAGGTACTCAAGGGGTACGACTTCACGGGACAACGCCGACTGTCGTTCGAGTATATCCTCTTCGACGGAGTGAACGACACACTGGCCGACGCACGCAAGCTGGTACACCTGCTCGACGGACTGCAGTGCCGCATCAACCTCATACGCTTCCACGCCATCCCCGACTCGGAGCTCGACGGCGTACCCATGGAGCGCATGGTAGCATTCCGCGACTACCTCACACGACACGGACTATTCACCACCATACGAGCCTCACGCGGCGAAGACATCTATGCCGCATGTGGTATGCTATCGACCAAGAAACTCAAAAATCAACCCGATAACCAATAAGTATATATGAGAAAGAGTATCGTCTATATCGTCACTTGCTTCATCGCTCTGTGCATGGCAAGCTGTGGCAACGGCAAACTTGAGCAGGAGAAGGCGCAAGAGGTAACTAAGAAGGAAAACACCAAGAAGCAGACGACCGCCAAGGCCGCCAAGAAGAAAAGCAAGAAGAGCTTCATGATGCCCGACGCCACAGGCCTCCCCTACGAGATGCTCGTGGTCATGGACGATGAGCAGTGGGAACGACCCTTGGGACGCGCCGTGTTCAATGTGCTCGACACTGATGTGCCGGGGCTGCCCCAGTCGGAACGCTCGTTCCGCATCACACGCGTCAACCCCAGTGGCATGAGCAGCAACATGTTCCGCATCATGCGCAACATCATCAAGGTAGATATCCAAAATATCTACACACAGCCCAAACTCAAGTTTGCACGCGATGTATACTCATACCCCCAAATGGTGATGACACTGCAAGCCCCCGACGAGGCAAGCCTGGCACAGTATGTCGAGGACAATGCACAAGCGATCATCGACTTCTTCACCAAGGCCGAGATGAACCGCGAAATCAATAATCTGCGCGAGAAGCACAATCCCACCATATCACAACTCGCACAAGAGCTCATCGGTGTCGATGTGTGGGTACCATGGGAGGTCAACAAGTACAAGAGAGGCAAAGACTTCCTCTGGGCATCAAACAACACCATAGAGAAGAGCATGAGCCTCGTACTCTACTCATACCCCTACACCGACAAGAACACCTTCACACTCGAGTATTTCCTCAACAAGCGCGACTCGGTGATGAAAGCCAACATACCCGGCGGACCCGAAGGGAGCTACATGACCACACAGCACGACTATGTGTATGTGAAGGACGCTACCGTACATGGCAAGTATGCCCAGGTAGCACGCGGACTATGGCGCGTGCAGGGCGACCGCATGGGAGGCCCCTTCGTGTCGCACTCGCGCGTCGATGAGGTGAACGGGCGCGTCATCGTAGCCGAGGCATTCATCTATGCCCCCGAGTCAATGAAACGAGACCTCATGCGCCGCATGGAAGCAGCACTATATACCGTGCAGCTGCCCGAGCAAGAGGAGGTGAACAGCCTCTCGTATAGCCTGGAGGAGATTGTCATCGAACCCGAAATAAAATAAAAATCCCCTATTATATCATATATGGAACAGAACAAGATAAAAATCGGCATCACACAAGGCGATGTCAACGGCATAGGCTACGAAGTCATACTGAAGGCCTTTGAAAACCCTACGATATTTGACTTTTGCACCCCTATCGTATATGGCTCACCCAAAATCATGACCTACCACCGCAAGGCTCTCGAGCTGGAAACCTCATTTACCATCATCAACTCGGCTGACGAAGCCGTACCCGGACGACTCAATGTAGTCAACTGCAACGACGACGAGGTGAAAGTGGAACTGGGCAAGCCGTCACGCGAAGCAGGGAAGGCTGCCTTCGAAGCCCTGGAGCGTGCCATGACCGAATACAAGGAGGGCAAGTACGATGTGCTCATCACAGCCCCCATACACAAGCAGATGATACAGTCAGAGAGTTTCACCTTCCCCGGACACACCGAATACATTGAGCAATGTGTAGGCGAAGGTGACAAGGCGCTCATGATACTGGCCAACGAGACCCTGCGCGTAGCTCTCGCCACAGGACATATCCCCGTGACCAAAGTAGCCTCATCACTCACACAGGAACTCATCCAGGAGAAGCTCACCATCTTCAACACCTCACTCAAGAGGGACTTCGGCATCGGTGCACCCCGCATCGCTGTATTGGCACTCAACCCACATGCTGGCGATGGTGGTGTCATTGGCACCGAAGAAGAGACCATCATCACTCCCGCCATCAAGACTATGCGCGAGCAGGGTGTACTCTGCTTCGGTCCCTACCCTGCCGATGGCTTCATGGGTAGTGGCGCATTCAGCCACTTCGATGGCGTGCTCGCCATGTACCACGACCAGGGACTCATCCCCTTCAAGACATTAGCCATGGAGAATGGGGTGAACTTCACCGCCGGACTGCCCATCATACGCACCTCGCCCGACCACGGCACTGCATTTGATATCGCAGGCAAGAATGTGGCATCGCCCGACTCGTTCCGACAGGCACTCTACATGGCTATCGACATCTACCGCAACCGCAAGCACGAGGCCGGGGCTACACGCAACCCGCTGCGCAAACTCTATTTCGAGAAACGCGACGATAGTGATAAGTTGAAACTGGATTAAGAAACCGACATGCTCTACGCTATACTCGCTGCAGGCGAAGGTTCACGACTGGCACAAGAGGGATGCGAAGTACCCAAGCCCTTGGTGCGCATACAAGGTGAGACGCTCATCGGGCGCCTCATCCGCGTATTCATAGCCAATGGAGCCACACGCATCGTCGTCATCACCAACGCCCAGCACGAGGCTACACAGGCCTACCTGCACGAGCTCTCGCTACCCGTGCCGCTTGATATCGTGGTGAAGTCGACCCCCAGCTCGATGCATAGCCTCTACGCCATACGCGACTACCTCGCCACAGAAGAGCGCTTCTGCCTCACCACCGTCGACACCATCTTCGCCGAGAAGGAGTTTGCAAGGTATATCAACACCTTCTGCGAGGCCACACTGGATGGACTGATGGCAGTCACCACCTATGTCGACGATGAGAAGCCGCTCTATGTGCAGACCGCCGATGACCTCACCATCACCAACTTCTGCGACACGAAGGAGGAGCGCTGCAATCATGTGTCGGGGGGCATCTATTGCCTCACACGCAAGTCGCTCGACACGCTCTCACGCTGCATCGCCGAGGGCAAAGCACGCATGCGTAACTTCCAGCGTCAGCTCGTGGCCGATGGACTACACCTCAAGGCATACCCCTTCAGCAAGATTATCGATGTAGACCACTGCACTGACATCCTCAAGGCAGAACAACTCATTCAAGACTGGCAATGAAGACTGTATTGGGAATCTTTCGTGCCAAGTGCTACTCTCCCGGCATGGCCGAACGGGACGAAGCGATACTCCGTGCCGTAGCCAAGCGACTGGAAGAGACTGACTACAAGGTAAACCTCATACACGAAGAGGAGTTCACCGCGGCAACACCCATGCCCGACATCGTGCTTCACATGACCCGCTCACCGCAAGCCTTGCAAACCCTACAAGCATGGCAAGAGGCAGGGTGCCGCGTCATCAACTCCGTCGAGGGTGTACGCAGTGTCGAGCGTGCTGCACTGGCCGAGTGGTGTGCCGCGCAGGGCATCCCCACTCCGAGGACCTGGATTGTAGACACTGCAAACGGACATATAGAAGATATCCCTACGACTGACGGACAAGCCGCAAGCATCAGCTTCCCCTGCTGGGTGAAGCGCACAGGCGACTGTGCACAGCAGCCCGATGATGTGTGTCGCGTACCCGATGCCGAAGCCTACACCCAGTGCCTCGCACAGTTCCACACCCGTGGCATTGCCCGCGCTGTAGTGATGGAGCACCTCGAGGGGCCGTGCATCAAGTTTTACGCTGTACGAGACACCGACTTCTTCTACTGGCTCCCAGCCCACAAGTTGGGCTACGACAAATTTGCCGACGCTGCGGGTATCCCCCATAGCGCACAGACAAGCCATGTCATCAGCCAGCCATTCAGCCTCTCCCTACCCCATGCGCCATTGGCCGTGTATGGTGGCGATGCCATCATCGGCACCGACGGCATAGCCCGCCTCATCGACCTCAACGACTGGCCCAGCTTCTCGGCCTGCCGCGAAGAGGCTACCGACGCCATTGCGGCATTAGTGATGAATATAGGACACACGACAGAGCCTTTTTTGTAGGCCTGTCAGAGATATATTATTATTGCAATAAAAACATAGAACGATGAGAAGATACCTCCTACCTTTGCTGTTGTTGCTATTAGCAAGTCACCTACCGACCCAAGCCTCCGAGCCACTCAAGCGCGAGTTTCGCGGTGCATGGATACAAGCTGTCAACGGACAGTTCATCGGCATGTCCACCACAGAGTTGCAGCAGACACTGACCACACAGCTCAATGCGCTGCAAGAGGCAGGCATCAACGCCATCATCTTTCAGGTGCGCCCCGAGGCTGATGCCCTCTACATGAGCTACTACGAACCATGGAGCCGCTACCTCACAGGGCAGCAAGGCGTAGCCCCCGACCCCTACTGGGACCCCCTGCAGTGGATGATCGATGAGTGTCACCGCCGTGGCATGGAGCTACACGCATGGATAAACCCCTATCGCGCCAAGACCAAGGGTACCAAGGAGCTCGGACTGAAGCACCCCTACAAGAGCAATCCCGAGCGCTTTGTACAGTACGATGGCATGCTCATCTTCAACCCCGCCCTACAGGAAAATCGCGACTACATCTGCACCATCGTGACCGATATCGTCAAGCGCTACGACATTGACGGACTACACATCGACGACTACTTCTACCCCTACCCCGTACCTGGATTAGAGTTTGATGATGAGCACTCGTTCCACACCGACCCACGCGGCTTTACCGACAAGGGCGACTGGCGACGCGACAATGTAAACCTCCTCGTAGAGCAGCTACACCACACTATACGCAGCGTAAAGCCCTGGGTCAAGTTTGGCATCTCGCCCTTCGGCATCTACCGTAACCAAAAGAGCGACCCCGAAGGCAGCGCCACCAATGGCCTGCAAAACTACGATGACCTCTATGCCGATATCCTCCTTTGGATAGACAAGGGATGGGTCGACTACACCATACCACAAGTCTACTGGGAGATCGGGCACAAGGCTGCCGACTATGAGACCCTCGTAGCCTGGTGGGCCGAGCATGCTACAGGACGCCCCCTCTACATCGGTCAAGATGTGATGCGCACCGTAAAAGCTGCCGATGCATCAACCCCCGGCAAGCACCAACAGGCACGCAAGATGGAGCTCCAGCGCAGCTACGAGAGCATAAGCGGCAGTTGCCAATGGCCTGCAAGTGCCGTAGCCGACAATGTAGGAGGATATGCCACAGCACTCAGCGAGGAGTATCACCAGTGGTTGGCATTGCAACCCGAGTACCCCTTTATAGACCACAAAGCCCCCAAGAGGGTAAAGAAACTTGATGTGATATGGACCAATGATGGTCCCGTGCTCTGCTGGACAGCCCCCAAGTACAAGAAGGAGATGAATCGCCCCGTCAAGTATGTGGTATACCGCTTTGCCAAGGGCGAAAAGGTCAACCTCAACGATGCCACCAAGATTATGGGCTTTACACAAAGCACCTTCTTCCCCCTCACCTATCAAGGAGGCACCACAAAGTACACCTATGTGGTCACTGCCCTCGACCGCTTACACAATGAATCAAAGAGCAAGAAGGAGAAAATAAAGTTGTAAACGATCGTTATTCGTATGATTTTACTACCTTTGGCGTTTTAATCAAGGCAGATGAGAGCAAGGTTGCACAAATATATCCTATTGTCGGTCATGGCCATGGCATTTCCGCTTTGTTCGCTGGCTCAGCGAGCAAGGATGCTATCCCCCATAGCCACCCCCGACTCGGTATTGACACCCCCTGCCATCACTGCAGCAGACACCACCCTCACGGCACTCACCGACACCGTAGGTAGCGACACGATACCCAAGAAGCGCGACGATCTCGAAGCACCCGTCGTATACCAGTCACAAGACTCCATGGTATGGTACAAGAACGGCAATGCCTACCTCTATGGCTCGGGGCAGGTAAACTATCAGCAGATTGAGCTCAAGGCCAACGAGATCACCATAGACCTGGAGACCTCCACCGTATATGCCCAAGGCACCTCCGACTCCTTGGGCACCGTGACTGGGCGCCCCGTGTTTGCCGATGGCGACACCCCCTACGAGTCAGAGACCATGAGCTACAACTTCAAGTCGCGCAAGGGATTCATCAACAATGTCACCACGCAGCAGGGCGAGGGATATATGACCAGCAACACCGTCAAGAAGGGTCCCAACGAAGAGTTCTATATCCGCAACGGACGCTACACCACTTGCGAAGACCATGAACACCCTCACTTCTACCTATCGCTCACCCGTGCCAAGATGCGCCCCAATCAAGATGTAGTCTTTGGCCCAGCCTACCTCGTGGTAGCCGATGTACCTCTTCCCATCGCACTCCCCTTCGGATTCTTCCCCTTCACCAAGGAATATTCGTCAGGCTTCATCATGCCCTCGTATGGCGATGAGTTGGAGCGCGGTTTCTACCTTCGCGACGGAGGATACTACTTTGCCATCAGCGATTTGGTAGACCTTAAGCTCACGGGAGAAATCTTCACGAAAGGCTCGTGGGGGACAAGCGCGATATCCAACTACCGCAAGCGATACAAGTACTCCGGCAATGTCAACCTCAGCTATATGGTGACCAAAACGGGAGAGAAGAATATGCCCGACTACTCCGTATCAAAAAACTTCAAGATCGTATGGAGCCATCGCCAAGACGCCAAGGCCAACCCCAACCAGAACTTCTCGGCCAGCGTCAACTACGCCACATCCAACTTTGAGCGCAACAACCTGTCGAGCATGTACAACCCCGCCCTCACCTCGCAGAGCATACGCACCTCGAGCATGAGTTACTCGCGCAGCTTCCCCGACCAGAAGCTCAACATTTCGAGCTCGTTCAACATCTCACAAAACATGCGCGACTCTACCCTCTCTGTCACGCTGCCCTCGCTCAACTGGTCGGTAAGCCGCATATACCCCTTCAAACGAAAGAAGGTCCTCGGTGAGGAGAAGTGGTATGAAAAGATTTCGTTCACCTATACCGGTTCGCTCAGCAATAGCATCACCGCCAAGGAGAGCGAGATCTTAGAGAAGAACATCTTCAAGGACTGGCGCAATGGTGTGAAGCACTCCATCCCCATCAGCGCCACCTTCACCGCCTTCAAGTACATCAACATCACCCCATCGTTCAACTATACCGAGCGTTGGTATAGCTACAAGATCGACCGCATGTGGGACGAAGAGCGCATGAAAGAGGTGCGCGACACCACCTACGGCTTCAACCGCGTATACAACTACAACCTTTCCATCAGCGCCAACACCAAGCTATACGGTTTCTACAAGCCCCTCATCGGCAAGAAGGTGCAGATGATACGCCATGTACTCACCCCTTCGGTGAGCTATAGCCTCACCCCCGACTTTGGCGATGCCCGCTACGGATATTACAAGTCATACACCTACACCGACGCCAGGGGTGAGGTGCGCACCGTAGACTACTCACCCTATGCCGGCTCACTCTATGGCGTACCAGGCAAAGGCAAATCGGGCAGCATCAACCTCAATGTATCGAACAATGTAGAGATGAAGATCAATACAGATCGTGACTCCACGGGTGTGCGCAAGATAAGCCTCATCGATGAGCTCGGTGGAAGCATCTCATACAACATGGCGGCCGAGACCAAGCCGTGGAGTAACCTCTCTACCCGTATCCGTCTGAAGCTGACGAAGAACTACACCTTCAGCCTCAACTCCGTATGGGCGACCTATGCGTACGAGTTCAATGAGAATGGGCGTGTCGTCGTAGGCGACCGCACCGAATGGTCGTACGGCCGCTTCGGGCGCTTCCAGGGCATGAGCCAAAACTTCTCCTACACCTTCAACAATGGTACCTGGAAGAAGTGGAAGGAGAAGATAGACCAGTTGCTCCACCCGAGCGATGACGAAGAAGACGAAGGCGGATTAAGTTCGGCAACAGCCCATGCAGCCCCCAACAAGCGAGCATCCATAGACAGCCGCGGCAGCAGTGGTGGCGATGTAGAGGTCGACGAAGACGGCTATATGGCCTTCTCCCTCCCCTGGTCATTCTCCGTATCGTATGGTGTCAGCATGCGTGAGAACACCGCAGCCGAGATCAACGAAAAGAACATGCGCTACCCCTATATGCTGACGCAGAACATGAACTTCTCGGGCAATATGAAGCTCACCAACAAGTGGAACATCAACTTCTCTTCCGGTTGGGACTTCACCGACAAGGAGCTCACCACCACGACCATGAACATCAGCCGCGACCTCCACTGCTTCAGCATGTCATGCGGTATCGTGCTCAAGCCCTACAAGTCATACAACTTCAGCATCCGCGCCAACTCCAGCATGCTGGCCGACGCACTCAAGTACGACCAGCGCAGCAGCGCAGGCGGCAATGTCGACTGGTATTAAAGTTTTTTTGATAGCAGATGGGCAAGAGACTAAAGGCCATACCATCACCACTCTATCCCCGCAATCCCATGCGATGCCAAGTATTCGTTGGCACGACTGAAGTGTCTGTTTCCGAAGAATCCGTTATAGGCAGATAGGGGCGACGGATGTGCCGAGGTGAGCACGAGATGTTTGCCACGGTCGATGAAAGCCCCCTTCTTCTGAGCATAAGCGCCCCAAAGGATAAAGACCAAGTGTTCGCGCTCTTCAGCAAGGCAACGTATGGCAGCGTCAGTAAATGTCTCCCACCCTCTACGCTGGTGCGAGCCCGCCTTGTGAGCCTCTACGGTGAGCGTAGCATTGAGTAGCAGCACCCCTTGGCGCGCCCAGCGCGTGAGGTCCCCATTAGGAGGCATAGGCTTACCGAGATCACTCTGTATCTCCTTAAAGATATTCTGCAACGAAGGCGGATTGGGCACACCCTCAGCCACCGAGAAGCAGAGCCCATGAGCCTGCCCAGGGCCATGATAGGGGTCTTGACCTATGATGACCACCTTCACCTCATCGAATGGGCAGTGGTCGAAAGCATTGAAGATAAGTCGGGCAGGTGGGAAAACCGTAGTGCGCATATACTCGGCACGCACAAAGTCGGTGAGCCCCACAAAGTACTCCTTCTCAAACTCGGGTTGCAGTCGCTGTTTCCAGCTCTCCTCTATGCGTACATCCATGATTATATCAAGGGAATATTTGCCTCTCGGCACTCGGTCCTCATCTCCTCGGGCCATATGCTCGACTGGATCTCTCCGATATGAGCCTTCTTCAGGAAGAGCATACACAGGCGCGACTGTCCTATACCGCCACCGATGCACAGAGGCAGCGAGTCGTTCATGATACGCTGGTGGAAGTAGAGCGCCTTGCGGTCCTCCTTGCCTGTCAGCTTGAGCTGCTGTTCCATCACCTCCTTGTTTACGCGTATACCCATCGACGACAGCTCGAACGAGCGTCCCAATAGTTCGTTCCACACGATGATATCGCCATTCAGTCCGTTATATCCGTCGCTATTGGGTGTAGACCAGTCATCATAGTCCGGTGCACGATTGTCGTGTGGCTCACCATTGCTCAACTGGCTACCTATACCTATGATAAATACAGCACCATACTTCTTAGCTATAGCATGCTCGCGCTCTTTGGGTGTGAGGTCAGGATACATCTGCAGCAGCTCCTCGGCATGGATAAAGTGTATCTCCTCGGCCAGCGAAGGCTTCAGCTCGGGATACATCTCATATACCATATACTCGGTGCGCAGCATGGCAGCGTATATGCGCTCTACTATTTTCTTCAAGAACTCCACATTGCGGTTTTCCTCACCTATGACACGTTCCCAGTCCCACTGGTCCACATAGAGCGAGTGCAGGTTGCCAAGCTCCTCATCAGCGCGAATAGCGTTCATATCGGTATATATGCCATACCCCTTTGCGATGTTATATTCGCCCAGTGTGAGGCGTTTCCATTTAGCCAACGAGTGCACCACCTCGGCACGCGCATCACCCAGATCCTTGATGGGGAATGTCACTGCACGCTCCACGCCATTGAGATCATCGTTGATACCCAGTCCCTTGAGTACGAATAGCGGAGCCGTCACGCGACGCAGGCGCAGCTCGGTCGACAAGTTTTGTTGGAAAAACTCCTTTATCTGTTTGATGGCCAGCTCCGTCTGCTTCAAGTCCAAGACAGGCTTATATCCATCAGGCTTTATCAAATAGCTCATCTTATTACCTTTTTTCAATATTTGGGCGAAGATAGTGCAAAACGGGCGAAATGCCAAATCTCAACGAGAGAAATTTGCAGCTCCCCGAGGCACAGACTGATTCGGACTGCGGGGGGAGGATTAAAATCAGTGCAAGCCGAGCGAAAAGCTAAATAAGCGATAAGAAATGAGCCTTGAGTAATGAGAAGTAAAAATTGAGGGCTAACGACAAAAAAAAACACCCGCATTAATGCGAGTGTTTTTAGTGAAGAAGATTGTAATCCTATTTTATCCAAAGCTTTACCTGCTGTCCATTCACCTCAATGATGTACAGTCCGCTCTGCTCTATAGTCATCGTTCCATGGCCACGAGCTACGAGTTGTCCGTTCAGGTTGTAAAGGCTTATGGTGCCTTCGGCTATGACGGTATTGCCCTCGATACTCCAAGCGCTCTGCGGCTCCACTGCTTCAATCTCCGTCTCGGGTCCAGTATACTTTCCGTTGTGGTAGTAATACTTGCACACATTATACTTTTCGTTGGTTGCTTTATCCACCATATATGATTCGAGCAGATAATCGCACTCGTCATTGAGGTAGACATAGTAGAGTGTATAACTATTTTCAACCTCAATAGTGCTCACGCGACCCTGTTCATCAAACGAGTAGACACTATAGATCTGACTTCCCTCCTTTCTCATACGCTCACTCTCGATGTCAAAGCCGTAAATATCTTCCTTATTGATGATCTGCCCATTCTCAGCGGTGTAATGAGTCTGTATGCGATAGAAGTGATCCTCGTCGGTCATCCATTTTTCCAGCTCCATATTCCAATTTACAATAAACCACTGCCAATTAGCATCAGACTGGATGTCTTCGTATTCGGTCATCCAGAAATAGGGTCCGACAGGGAACTCATAATTGTTGGCTGGATTGCCAGCAGCATAGAACCCTTTCGATTTGTCCCCTCTGCTGATACGCATCTGGCCATCCGTCACTTTCAGGACACCCGTTTCTGTAGCCTCATCCCTGACGTATTCAACATATTTGTATCCCTCATATATCCATCCGTTCTCCTCGAAACAGAATTCGCTAATTCCCTCCTGCAACTCTTCAGAGCGGGTAGCGGGAGCATAATTCACGGTAGGGAACTCACCTGTCTCGGGATCCACAGACACGCTATAATACTCACCATTCGTTATTTCCCACTTACTGCCATACCATGTACCGAAGTCATACTCATAGTAGCGGTACCAGCCCTCGACAGCCTGAACGTCGGGATTTGTGGCAGGATTCTCCTCAAAGATGTTGATGTCCTCACCCACCAATGTCCATGAGTCCTCCTCCTTTGACGCGCCCTCATACACACGTCGTCCTGTCATGTAGCGTCCATCCGTCTGCTCGTCCACATACACATACTTCTTGTAGGCGCGGCTTGCCTCATTGGAGTCATCATAGGAGATGCTCACCACGATATTACCTTCGTCATCGTAGGTAAACCATTCCTCATATTTGTATTCCTCACGCTCGGTCGACACCTCGCCATCTCCGTCAAGGTCAACACCACCGAGCTCCTTTTCGCTGTAGTACACCTCCACTTCGGTATAGTGCGTCACCCAACCATTTTCGTCATACTCGACATTGATACGCTCGGCATAACCGTCTTCCCAGTCCATACGCTCCATTTTCGCCTTACCGTAGAAACCCGCCTGTATCAGGTAGTAACCACTATCACTATCCAATTCTTCCCAATAGCAAATCCATGCATTCAATAGATCGTCCAATGTGATGGTCTTGTACTTGTTGCCATAGTAAGTACAGGTGTAGGTCTCCTCCACCTCGTTATCCTCACAGTCGGTATAGACGATTTCTGCCAGGCGCTCATATTCATCCCATTCAAAGTCCAATCTGTATACCAGCACCCAGTCATTCACCGCGCGTGTAGCCGGCTTATCTGTAACCGTTGGCAACTCCTCTTGCGGGTAGTCCTCTTCATAGTCCTCCTCGTAGCCCTCATATAAGCAGATGCTCTCAAAGCGTGTTCCCGAGGGAGTGAGGGTGATCACCGTCGCCTCGTCAAGTTCCCAATAGCTGTCGAGCTGGTCAAAATCGACGACATCGCCATATTCCTCATTGAGGTCTATCTCGTAGCGGGATCTCGTTATTGTGTTACCTTCAGTCTTGCTATCGACTTTGAATCCTTCGATATATTTATACTGTTCATCGTCCCTATCGATGGTACCATAGCCGACATAGTAGTAGCAATGTTTTTCAAAAAGATCGTCATCGAAATCCAGTTCACCATCTTCGTCCTCCTCCATGACATAACCAGTGAACTTCATCTCTTCGCAATCCTCCAGCACCATTGTCTCGCTCTCCTCGTCCCAGTCGTAGGTCTTAATCATGCAGATGTTTCCATACATATCGTACCTAACTTCTCCCGCCAAATCCAGTTCATCAACACCCTCGCGACATAGTACATAGTACCTCTCGATACGGGTGTAGGAAGCATTGGTCCATTCCACCTCCACACGCTCTATCTCCTGTCCTTTGGTGGCGTCATCATTGTACAGGAAGTACGAGTAGCGAGTGCAACGTCCCTGTCCGTCAAAGTCATATTCCAGGAGGAACGACTCCTCGGTGTCCAAGAGCAGTGCATCCTCATCCCACTCGTATACCTTGGCCGACACGAGCCATCCCTGCTCGTTATACTCATAGTACTTGCTGTAGCCGTCACCGATGACGCTATCGAGCAGTATCACATCCTGTGGGTCGATTTCCTGCGCCTCCATACGGCGTACAGGCGACAACGCCATCTGTTGCTCCATCTTCTCGAGTTGTTTGTAGGGCACCTTCACCGTAGGACGCTTTGCGTCCTTCTTCTTGTCACTCTTTCTTTCCACCCTGCTGGAGCGTGTCTCCCTCTCCATGTTCGGGACAGACTGTGCCTGCACACTCAGTGATGCACCGAGCATAAGTAGTGCCGTCAGAAACCATTGTGTAAATCTTCTTGTCATAATCAAGAACCTCCTATATGTCTCCCAGTTCCCACGGAAACCTTTACTGTATAATTTTACGAAGCGCGGGGGAACCGATCACCCTCCACAGAGTGGTGCCACGCCTCTTGTCGTCAATAATCAATATGTCTGAAGGGAGACTACCGCCCCTCTTCAATCGCAAAGATAGTATTTTTTTGAATGGAGAACCACACTTTCCTTTTTTTTCTTCAGCATTCACTCATAGTTCAAGGTTTGCTCTCACTCCTACCCCCACATCAGTTAAACTTTTTTCAGCGAGTGAAAAGTGGAAGAACAAAAAAATCACATTTTTTCAATAATTTCTTTGCAGATATAACGAAAAGCTATACTTTTGCAGTGTACTATTTATGTAGTACACCGCAAGATTAACCAATAATAGATGTGAGTATGTTAAAGATTAGCGATTTAGCGTTTTCTTACAGTGGTAATGGCTGTAAGGTTTTCAACGATTTTTCGTTGAGTTTTGAGAAGGGTGCAGTGTACGGATTGCTCGGACTGAATGGTACGGGTAAGAGTACACTGCTCTATCTCTTGACGGGTCTGCTGCGTCCGCAGCAAGGTAGTGTGCTCTACAAGGGCGAGGATGTGCAGAAGCGCTTGCCTTCTACACTGAGCGATATGTTTATCGTGCCCGAGGAGTTTGAACTGCCCAAGATGAGTATCAAGCGGTACGCCGCGCTGCATGCGGGTTTCTATCCCCGCTTCAGCTACGAGCAGCTGCAGAAGAACCTCGCGATGTTCGGGCTCGACGACAGCGTGGTGTTCAACAACCTCTCTATGGGGCAACAGAAGAAGGCCTTCATGTGCTACGCCTTGGCCACCAACACCTCGCTCCTCGTGATGGACGAGCCGACGAACGGACTCGACATTCCCTCGAAGAGCGAGTTCCGCCGCCTCATTGCCAGCAACATGACGGACGACAAGACTATCATCATCTCCACCCATCAGGTGCGCGACATTGATAGCTTGCTCGACCATATCGTCATCATCGACCAGTCAAGCGTACTGCTCAATGCCTCGAGCGACGAGATCTGTCGTCGTCTCCTCTTTGCTGAGCAACCCATCTCGGAGCCTACCGACGGAGCACTTTTCGTGCAGCCCTCGGTAGCGGGAAACAGCGTCATCCTGCCTAATGAGTTCGATGAGGAGAGTCGCCTGAACCTCGAGTTGCTCTTCAATGGTGTGTTGGCTGAGCGTAACAAGTTCTTGGCATTGTTTAACGCCTAAATATTGTCGCTATGAACAATCGATTCAGTATCTCACGCTTCGCCGCCGTGCTGAAGTGTGATTTGGTGGAGCACCGTTGGCGCTATATCAGTGTGTTCTTTATAATGTTTGTGGCTCTCTTGGGTTGTCAGTTGATGCACATAAATGAGATTATAGAATGGAGTAGTCTTCGCGGCACTGATTCCTCTCTGTTTATGCATCGACTGGCTGAAAACTGTACAGCTTTCTTTTATGTGGTATTGATGTTTGCCCTGATTTGTGCTGCGGCAGATATGAGCAGTGTGCCCTTCAAAACAAAGGGTCGTGCATTGAACTATTTGGTGATGCCGGCATCTAAATTGGAGAAGTTCCTCTCGCGCGCGTTCATCAATGTAGTGTTGGTTATCGTTATGGCTTATGTAGCACTCTTCCTTGCCGACCTCGTGCGTATGCTTTGCGTGCCTTTCTTTGAGGCAGGTGGCTTTTACGGATTCACGGTGCATCAGATATTTGTAAATTTGTTTGACCCTTTCAAAGCGGTGTTTGAGAATGGAAGTACTACCAATGCTGTGATTGTCAATGACGAAGTTCTTACCCCCGTATGGAGCTTTGGTATGTGCTTTATGGCTGTTGTGTGCATTGTTCTCTCGGGTCTTTGGAGTCATTCTGTGTTCCTATTGGGTGGATGCATTTGGCGCAAGGGAGCACTCTTGAAGACTATAGCATCTGCAATGATTATAAGCCTTTTGGTTCTTTGGTTGCTTGTCAATATCGCTCCCAGTATCGACCTTTGGGCAGAAAACAGACTGGCTCCTTGGCTCGAACAACGATTTGAGACGGAAGAAGATATACTCCGAGTGGGATTTCCTATTGTCGCTTTCTTGAATCTTGTATTTACTACTTTCAACTGGTGGCTCGGCTTCCGCCTCTTCTCACGCAAGCAGGCCGTGGCGCCCCAGCATCGTTTCGGTGGCAAGCATTTGCATCAACTGTTTCCTTCACGCAAATGATTTTATGCTCACACAGATCTCACAGATTACACAGAATTATAATTATGCTGAGTGTCTTGCCTCTCGCGAATCTCACGAAGTTCGCATCGTTACACTCGCGAATTGTACTGCACAAACACTCGGCGAAGCCGACAGCTGCGAGCGAAGCAATGCAGCTTTCTGTGAGATTCGTGAAATCTGTGTGAGACCTAATTTCGCGTGAGAAGAAAATTGTCTCTCCTAATAAAGAATAATTCTATGAATACAATAAACAATACATTCAGCCTCCGCCGCCTGTGGGACGTGCTGCGCATCGACCTCAAGGCCTATACGAACACGCGGATGATGTACATAGGCGTACTGTTTATCCTCTTGGCAAGCGAGTCGGGCGATCTGAGCCACTGCATCGCCAGCTATAAGATGGGTGTGGTGGATG
>JAZKZX010000008.1:0-60055 GCA_045612925.1 Bacteroidaceae bacterium | reverse complement strand
GTTAAGTTGTACGATGATGGCAATTATCGCGTTGAGACCTTCATGGGTGTAGACTTCTATAGCCTCAACCAGGGTGCAACCGAATTGACTATTGCAGACGATAGCAATAGTGCAACTCTTGCATTGGATGCTGCATGGGGCTGCTGCTTCGTAGGTGGCGCATATCCTGACTATGTAATCATGTGCGACAAGGAGACAAACTCTACTTCTGTGAACATTGTTGTTGGTGCTGATGGCACACTCACAATGGATGAATTCACCATCTGTGCATACAACTACAATACCTTCGAGGTGAGCAAGCTCGCTACTTATTCAAATGTAACACTCACCAAGAAGGCTACAGAAGATAGCGCAGTAGATAGCATCTTTGCTGAGAAGCCTGTTGTTGAGGGTATCTTCGACTTCATGGGTCGCAAGCTCGATGCCATCACCGCTCCTGGTCTTTACATCGTAAACGGCAAGAAGGTGCTCGTTAAGTAATATTTACTTAAATATCACACTTAATCAAGTTAAAGTGCTTTCCACGCTTTGTGGAGAGCACTTTTTTTATTATTTTTGCAGCCGATTTTGTAATGTGGAATATTGTGTAACATAAGAACTTAACAAAATAAATGGACAAGATTAAAACCACAACAGCTTTTGTCGGCAAAATATGCTGCACGATACTGATGTTGATGCTTGCCTTCCCTACCCTCGCAAATGCTGCTGAGGATGGCAACACAACGGTGTCCGGCATAGTGATAGACAAGAAAACGAAAGAGCCACTGATTGGCGTGAATGTAGCCATCTGGAAAGATGGAAAGATCGAGACAGGTGTAACCACCGACTTCGAGGGAGCCTTCCACATGAGCACCTCGTTGGCAAACTTCGAAGTGAAAGTCTCCTACATGGGATACAAGGAGCAGACATTCAGCTCAAAGACACATAAACTCGGTGCCATGCACATCGAACTCGCTGAGGATGCCAACACCCTTGGCGATGTGGTGGTAACGGGATTCGTCACCAAGAACAAGGAGACCTTTACGGGTGCCGTGACCGAGATGTCGGGCTTGGAGCTGCGACAGGTATCGGGTACCAACCTTATCGGTGCCATCTCAGCGCTGACCCCCGGTATGGCCATGGTACAAAACACCTCGCAGGGCTCAAACCCCAACCATACACCCGAGTTGGTATTGCGCGGTATGAGTTCGTTCAGCAATGAAGGCCAGCAGGTAAACCAGCCCACCATCATCCTCGATGGTACAGAGATCACGATGCAGGACCTCTACGACCTCGACATCAACGAGGTAGAGAGCATCACCGTATTGAAAGACGCTTCGGCTACTGCATTGTATGGCTCGAAAGCCGCCAATGGCGTTATCGTCATCACCCGCAAGCCCATCCACGAAGGCACCGTGCGCGTACAATACAGCTTCACCGGTAACCTGCAGGTACCCGTACTGAGCGACTACAATGTGCTCAACGCCAGCGAGAAACTCGAGTATGAGCGTTTGGCTGGTCTCTACAATGCCTACGGACAGATAAGCTCTACTACAGGACTCCCCTTACAGTACGAGTACGACGAGATCTACAACAGCCGCTACAAGCTTATCGCTGCCGGCCTCAACACCGACTGGCTATCACAGCCTGCCCGCACCGCCTTCTCTAACGACCACTCGTTGCGTGTATATGGTGGTGCTTCGAACCTCCGCTACGAGCTCACAGGACGCTTTGGCGACACCCGCGGTGTGATGAAGGAGGACTACCGCAAGCGCTACAACCTCGGCTTCAAGCTCGACTATCATGTGGGCTCACTGGTGCTCTCAAACCGTACCACCTACCAGGAGGTAAGCACCAAGGATACCCCCTACGGCTCATTCTCACAGTATGTAGAGATGAACCCCTATGACCGTATCTACAACGACGACGGTACCCTCAACACCAACCTCACATGGGACATCAACAACCCCCTCTACGAGGCCACCTTAGGTAGCTTCTCAAAGAGCGGCACACGCACCTTGAGCAACAGTACCGACCTGCGTTGGGATATCAACAAGATGTTCCTCATCACAGGACACTTCAATGTATCGAGCAACATGGGATCAAGTGACATCTTTACCTCACCCAAGTCATTGATCTACAAAGACGAGCCCGACCTCTCTAAGAAGGGTCAATACACCAAGGGCATCTCACAGGGTACCAGCTACAATGGTAACCTGGTGGGTACCTTCAACAAGTTCTTCAAGGACGAGTCGCTCGTGAGCCTCTCAGCGGGTTGGGAGATCAACCACGACAAGAGCAGCAGCGAGACCATACAGGCCATCGGCTTCTTCAACGACCACTTGTCATACATCGGCAATGCCGTGAGCTACCCTGCCAGCGACAAGCCCTATGGCTCACAGGCCGAGACGGCTGATGTGGGTGCTTTCGTGACAGGCAACCTCTCATGGCGCAACCGCTACTTTGCCGACGGTACCTGGCGTACGACAGGCTCTTCACAGTTTGGTGAGAACAACCGTTTCGGACACTTCTGGTCGGGCGGTCTCGGATGGAACATCCTCAACGAGCCCTTCATGAAGAGTGCCAAGAGACACTTCGACATCTTCAAGCTGCGCGGTAGCACGGGTTACACCGGTAAGGTAAGCTTCAGCCCCTTCCAGGCCATGACCATGTATCAGTACAACAACAACTATGAGTACAAGAATGGCATTGGCGCCATCCCCCTCACCATCGGTAACATCGACCTCACTTGGGAGCGTACGATGAACTATAATGTCGGCTTTGACCTCAGCATGTTTGACCGCCGACTCAACCTCACCACCGATGCCTATATCCGTAAGACTACCGACCTCTTGCTCGACAAGTCTTTCGCACCGTCGACAGGTGTCACCTCGGCAAAGGCAAACCTGGGAGAGCTGGAGAACAGGGGTTTCGAGTACCAGCTCGACGGCTATGTCATCCGCAACAACGACTTCTATTGGCGCTTGGCCACCATGGGCTACATGAACCGCAACAAGATCACCAAGATCGACAAAGCCTTGGAGGAGATCAACAAGGAGAATCAGGAGAACTCCAAGAATTCGCTCACCCCGCTCCCACAATATGCTGAGGGCGAGAGCGTGACCGCCCTCAAGCTGGTGCGTTCAGCAGGTATCGACCCCGCCACAGGTAAAGAGGTGTATATCAAGCGCGATGGTACGCTCACCTTCGACTACGACCCTGCCGACCGCGTGCTCATCGGTGACACCGAGCCTGCATACAACGGCACATTCAGCACCAGCGTATTCTGGAAGGGCTTCAATGTATATGCCTTGTTCAGCTACCGCATGGGAGCTTGGGTGTACAACACCACTCGCGTGAGCAAGGTCGAGGGTTCTGACCCATACTACAATGCCGACAAGCGCGTCTTCGACGACCGCTGGAAGCAGCCTGGCGACATTGCCTTCTACAAGAACATTGCCGACAGCAGCCGACCCGAACAGACGACCCGCTTTGCGGAACAGGAGTATACCCTGTCGCTCGGATCGCTCAACTTCAGCTACGAGTTCAACGACAAGGTGTGCAAGTCGCTGCATGTAAGAAACATGCGCACGGGTATCAACTTTACCGACATCCTCCGACTCTCGACCGTGAAGATCGAACGAGGTACCGACTACCTCTATAGCCAGGGATTTGAAGTTTTCTTGAATGTGACATTATAATAAGGTAAATGACTATGAAGAAGATACTATATATGATACCTCTGGTGGCAGCGCTGCTTGCGATGACATCGTGTGAGGATTTCCTTAACATCACCCCCGAGGGACAGGCCAAGCGCGATGAGCTGCTGCTCACCACCGAAGGCCTCGAGGAGGCTATGTATGGCGTGTATTCACAACTACGCTCTACCAATCTGTATGGACAGGAGCTATACTTCCACACGCTCGAGATTATGGCTCACAACATGTATTGTGACGGACACACTACATTGACTGCACTGGGCAACTACGAGTATGACAACACCTATGTGAAGTCAATCTTCGAGAGCATCTGGACAGCCATGTACAAGAACATCTCCAATGCCAACAGCGTACTCAGCTCACCGCTCATCGTAGAGGCCAAGGAGTTTCCCTACACCATCTATAAGGGTGAGGCGCTCGGCCTGCGTGCCTTCATGCACTTCGACCTCGTGCGCCTCTTTGCCGAGCAGTATACCCTCAACGCGAATGCCAACGGTATCCCCTACGCTACGGAGTTCTCGCTCAACACGCCCGAATTTGAAAGCCTGAAGAAGAACTACGAGCACATCATAGCCGACCTGCTCGAAGCTGAAAGATTGCTGGCCGACGAGGAGAAGTATGAGGGTGAAGGCAACTATATGCTCGACCGCCAGATACACTTCAACAAGTATGCCGTGAAGGCTATTCTCGCCAGAGTGTACCTGACCATGGGCAACAAGGACAAGGCTGCCCAATATGCCAAGGAGGTTATCGATGCCAAGAAATATTACCTGAAAGAGATGACCGAGGTGAAGAACGACCTCGCCGGAGTACTCTCGGCTAAGGAGTGTATCTTCGGTGTCTACTATGCGGGATTCTACACACAGGTATCTGAGAAGCTGCAGAAGACCACCACACGCTACTCGCTCGACCTGCGCCCCGACTTCAGAGATATCTACAACAAGGACCATCTGGGCAATGACTACCGACTGAGTTCTTACTTTACCACCGCCACATTAGGTAGCGACCAGGTATATCGCCTCTGCAAGTTTACCGATATCTACGAGCTGGACAACAATGTAGCAGAACGCCCCAAAGAGCTGATCCTCGGCATCAACATGATAAGAATCCCCGAGATGTATTATATCATGGCAGAGGTGGAGTTAGAAAAGGATCCAGCAAAGGCGTTGGAATACTACAATGCTGTGCGCACTCATCGCGGCCTTGAGCCCCTGTCCACCACGGTGACCGATGAGAACACTGGCGAAAAGGTAGAGCGTCCCTTGACACTGCAACACATCAACGAGGAGCGCTACAAGGAGTACTTTGGCGAGGGACAACTCTTCTTCAACATGAAGCGCCTCAACCAAGATGTGACCATCTACGACAATACAGTCACCCACAAAGGTGGAGTACATGCCGAGACTGGTAAGAAGATCTATGTGGTACCCATCCCCGACATTGAGAAAGAAAACCGCTATTGATACAGCAAAAAAACTACTGATTTATGAGAAATCTATCTAAATATATGGTATTGTCGCTCATCGCCGTAGTATGCTTCAGCGCATGTAGCGAAACGGAGTACCTCAAGTTTGACGACTCACACAACGGGGTGTACTTCACACAGGACAAACTGAAATATTCGTTCAGCGTAACTGCCGACTCTGTCCGCTCTTACCTGTTCAAGATACCCGTGCAGATTATGGGCCGTACCAGCAAGGTTGAGCGCGAGGTGGCATATAGAGTAAACCCCGACTCGACCGATGCCATCCTCAATGTACACTACCAACTCGGAAAAGCGGTTATCGCTCCCGACTCTATCACTGGCTATATCCCTGTGACCATCCTGCGCGATAGCCTTAAGGGTAGCTATGAAAAAGGATATACCACCTATCGACTCTACATTGAGTTGGAGGAGAACGACAACTTCATCCCTACCCTTGACTCTCTGAACCAAGCCCGCCTGTTGCAGTTTGACAACGCTATCGACATCCCCGAATGGCTCGACTATAAAGGCGACAAGATATGGCGTCCAGGAAATAAGCACCCTGACCTCGGAACATGGCACCCCTATACCTTCATCAAACTGGTGGAGCAGTTCCATACCATCAAGGATGTGGAGAATATGGAGGAGACATATAAGAAAATGGTGACACATTACGGAGGTGAAAACCTTGAAAAGGTTCCCTTTGCTGCCTTCCACCCCTACACACACATCATGCGTAAGTATGTATTCGGCCCCCTATACGAATACTTCAGCAATGAAGAGAATAAAGAGGAGATAAAGAAGATGTACGACGACTACCCCTTCGATTTCCCCAACCCGTATGAAGAGCACGAAGACGAATAAATCTTATAAAATATAGACTATGAAACTAAATAAATACATCCTTCTTGCATTGGCCATGCTTTCGTTCGCTTCTTGCTTCGAAGACGAAAGCACCTTTGCGACCAATCCCATCGCTGAGATTACAATCGATGAAAGCAGCATGCAGAAAGTATACAACATCGATAAGAATGAGGTGCTGGAGATTACGCCCGTCGTAACACAAAAGAATAAGGAACTTCCTCTCACATACGCTTGGGAACTTGACCAACAGGTAGTCGACTCCAACAAGGTGTTCGTCTACAAAGGTGACAAACTCGGTACATACAATGGCCGACTCATCGTATCGAACAGCGATGGAAAGGCGTTTTTTACCTTTACACTCCATGTAAACTCTCCCTACGAGTATGGTATCACTGTGCTCAGCAAAGATGCAGAAGGACGCCCTCACATAGCCTTCATGCAGGAGGCGATGAAGGAGGGAGATAAGAGCGAGTTCTACAAGGAGAACTGCCTGGAGACCAACAACCCTGGACAATTCTTCGCCTCTAACCCTTCGGATATCATCCAGACGACAGGTACCATGATTGTAGCTTGTCAAGGTAAGGATGATGATCCCGAAGATGGCGCAACGATCTACTTCCTCAACGAGAAGACATTTGTCATGGAAAACTTGGTAGAGTCGGATTACGAGGGTTTCAAACCCACGCGATTGCTCACCCCTCAGGGAAGCTATGACGGTAGTGCATATCCCGTGCTCTCAGCAGATGGTAAGATGTACTCGCTACCCACATACAATGCGGTGCTGCAGCCCTCACACAACTTCTTGTCGACATACGCACAAGTAGGCTTTGCCCGAGGCAATGCTACCAATAACGACATCATCGTGTGGGACAAGGAGATGAACGGACTGGTGTGCCTATACAATGGCTACGGCCCCTATTACTGCGGTAGCAAATACTTGTTGCAGCGTGATTCTTTGCAAACAGACGATTATTACATAAAGAATTTTAGTGAGCTTGAAAAGATTCTCACACTGACCTATATCCACAAGACAAGCAAACAGGTTGGTCGCTCTGAGCTGCTCGCGATTGTCAAAGCTCCCTATAGCGTGCAGAAGGTGGTCATCTCTACATTCTTCTGGAGAGCTGTCGAAGGCAAAGTAGGAGCGTACGACGTAATGACGAATGGCAAAGCCTTTGCCAAGGCCGCAAGAAAATCAAGCTATAGCATCATCAATGAGAGCACCCCTTGCATCGCCAATGCCACTTACGAGACATTGCTCTTTGCCGATGGGAACAAGGTGATGAAGTGGTTCTACTTCAAGGATGATTTCCTGGAAGATGCCATTGAATTGCGCAAGGTGGGTAGTGATGACGCTATCATCACATCGTTCGACATCAGTGAAGACCACATGAAGACCTATGTAGCCTTCTACGAACCGAAACAAGAGGGTAAGAATGGTAGCGTATGGGTACTGGACACCAACTCTGGTACGGTGCTCGAGAAGTACGACAATGTGTGCTACCAACCCGTAAAGGTTCTCTACAAGAAAAAGTAAACGAAAAGTATGCGCTTATTTACCGCAATTGTCATGTTGTTGGGTACTCTGACTATGAGTGCCCAACAACTTGCTATAGACCCTACCGTGCGCTATGGCAAACTTGATAACGGACTGACCTATTACATCTGTCCTAATGAGAAGGCTAACGAGAAGGCCGAGTTCTACATCGTGCAGCGTGTAGGCTCTATCCTCGAGGAGGAACATCAGCGAGGATTGGCCCATTTCCTTGAGCACATGGCTTTCAACGGCACAAAGAACTTCCCGGGCAAGTCTCTGATAAGCTACTTGGAGGCGAAGGGCGTGAGATTTGGCGTAGACATCAATGCCTACACGGCTTTTGACCAGACGGTATACAGCATCTCCAATGTACCTGTAGCACATACAGGAGTGGTAGACTCATGCCTGCTGATACTGCACGATTGGGGTGGACATATCAGCCTCGACGCCGAGGAGATAGATGCCGAGCGTAAGGTGATACACGAGGAGTGGCGCACCAAGCGCAGCGTGCGCGACCGCATCTATGAGCAGACATTGCCCAAACTCTTCCCCGACAGTAACCGCTATGCCTACCGCATGCCCATCGGACTGATGGAGGTGGTGGACAACTTCCCTCACCAGGCCTTGCGCGACTATTATCACAAGTGGTACCGCCCCGACCTACAGGCTATCATCGTAGCGGGCGACATAGACGCCGACTATGTGGAGCAGCAGATCATAGAGCAATGGAAGGATACTCCCCTGCGCAAAAATGCAGCCGAGCGCATATACTACCCAGTAGCCGATAACACGACACCTATCGTAGCCATCGGCACTGACCCCGAACTGACATCGGGCACCCTGCGCATCAGCTATAAGTATGACCCTCTGCCTGCCGACATGCGTTCCACCCTACAGGGACGCCGTGAAGAGTACATCCAATCGGTCATCATAGCCATGCTCTCTGCACGCATCAACAACCAGAAAGCACAAGAGGAGGTGCCGAGCGGCATCAGGACAACGATCTTTGATGGTGACTACTCATTGGCCATGACCAAGAAGGCACTCTCGGCTACAGCAACCTTTGCCGGGAACAATTGGAAGAAGGCAATGGATATGCTAATATACCAGCTAAAATGCGTGATGGACTATGGCTTCACCGCAGAGGAGTTTGCACTCTCACAACAGCAGATACAGGCTTGGCTACCCTCACTTGAAGCGGGCATGGGCTACGCCGCATCAAACCAAGAACTGGTGCAGCGGTGTATGGCTCACTTCCTACATCACCAACCGATGCTCTCACAAACCGAAGAGGCTAAGGTGTATCGTTATATCCTCAACAGTGTGACATTGGCTGATGTAAATGCTCGTTTCAACCAGTTCCTCTACACGGAAGGCGGAATGGCTATCTTGCTGCAAGGACAGGAGCGAAACGGATATACCTGGCCCAATGAAGACGAAGTAATGAGGGCATACGAGCAGGCATGGAGCCAGAAGACTACACCTTATAAGATTCCCGAGCTTGAGCCTGCACTCGAGCTGATGCCCGAGAAGCCTCAAGCAGGAAGCATCGTCAAGGAGAAAACAAACAAGACCTATGGCACGCACGAACTCCTTCTCAGCAATGGAGCACGCGTGATACTGAAGCCGACCGATAATGCACGAGAAGAAATCAGGCTGACAGCCATCAGCGACGGCGGCACATCCTTGATGCCCGATGCCGACTACAACAATATCAATGCCATCAACGCGTTGCCTTCATTAGGTGGGCTTGCACACCTCTCAAGCAAGGAGCTTGGTCGTGCCATGCGAGGGGGAAGCGCTACATACAAGACGAATGTGGGCACCCTCACCGAGTCGTTCACCGGCACATGCCGCCCTGCCGATGCCGAACAGCTATTGCAGCTACTGCACCTGCGCTTCAGCACCCTGCGCAAGGACACCGTAGCCTTCCTACGCTGGCAGCAACGCATGCAAGAGACCGTAGCCCAGCGCATCGAGAGCCCCATGACACTCTTCAGCGACACACTGCGAGAGACCATGTACGAGCCTCATCCCCGTAGCCGCAGAGCTTCGATGGGGCTTGCCGACAGCGTAGACTATGACCGCACCTGCCAACTCTTCATGGAGCGCTTTGCCAATGCCGCCGACTTCACCTTCATCTTCGTCGGTAAGGTAGATATCGATGCGTTGCGCCCCCTTATCGCCCAATACATCGCTTCCTTGCCTGGCAATCTCAAGCAGAAGGAGAAGGCCAACCTCGAGGCTTTGCCTGCACTGCGACACGGGAAGCATGTGACTCATGTGCATATCCCCGAGGCAGGAGAGTCTACGACTGTAATCTATAACATATTGGCCAAGAAACGCTACAATCAGAAGAACAGCATGGCCTGCTCTGTGCTGAACGAGGTGATGAACACGCTATGTACCGAGACCCTGCGCGAGCAGGAGGGTGGCACCTACAATGTATCGGTAACCTCGCGCATCTCGCGCCAGCCTGCCGATGAGCTCACGCTGATGTTTAACTTCAACACCAACCCCGAGCAGGCCAGCACACTCCTGCAACAAGCCATCGCCCTACTGGCCCAAGTAGCAGAGGAGGGTCCCTCTACAGAGGTGTTCAACAGCGCACGCGAGTATCTGAAGGCGCGTCATGCCGACTATCTCGGTACCAATGCCTACTGGATGGAGACGCTCACCGAGCAGGCACGCTACCGCTCGGATGACATGCTCACCAATGGCGAGGCACTGCAACGCCTCACCCCCAAGGATATACAACGCATCGCCCGCCGCCTCACCCGCTCACCCCACACGGCAGAGGTCATCATGAATGGTGCGAGATAACAAATAAGGCTCATCCAATATTGGATGAGCCTTTATATTAGAGAAGCGAACCTCAAAGATTCACTGGCTTGCCTATCAGCGTTGCCGAGCTGGCATCGGTAATCTCGACCATCACGAAGTCGCCGATGCGATAGTTCTGCTTGTCGAAGACGACGGTCTTGTTCTGCTCGGTGCGTCCGCATAGTTGTTCGCGTGAGCGCTTGGAATAGCCTTCGGCCAGCACTTCGTAAGTCTTACCTATGCAACGACGGTTGCTCTCGGCAGAGAGCTCATTCTGCACGGCGATAATCTCATTGAGGCGGCGTATCTTGACCTCCTCGGCGATATCATCGGGCAGATGGCGGCTGGCATAGGTGCCGGGACGCTCGCTATACTTGAACATGAAGGCCGAGTCGTACTCACAGAGGCGCATCAGTGAGAGCGACTCCTGGTGATCTTCCTCGGTCTCGGAGTGGAAGCCAGAGAAGATATCGGTGCTGAGCCCGCAGTCGGGGATGATGCGACGGATGGCTGCTACACGCTCAAGGTACCACTCTCGGGTGTACTTACGATTCATAAGCTTGAGTACGCGCGAGCTACCGCTCTGCACGGGCAGGTGGATGTGCTTACAGATGTTGGGCACCTCGGCAATAGCCTGGAGGGTTTCGTCACTCATATCCTTCGGGTGAGAGGTGGTGAAACGCACACGCATCTGGGGTGCCTCGGCAGCTACCATACGGAGCAGCATGGGGAAGGTGATGACCTCGCCCTCACGCTCGAAGCGGTAGGAGTTAACATTCTGCCCCAGGAGGGTCACCTCCTTATAGCCTTTCTGTGCGAGGTCGCGCACCTCGGCAAGGATGCTCTCGACATCGCGACTGCGCTCGCGGCCACGAGTATAGGGCACGATGCAGTAGTGACAGAAGTTGTTGCAGCCACGCATGATGGACACGAAGCCCGAGATGTGGTTGCCACAGATGCGTGAGGGGATGACATCACGATAGGTCTCTGTAGTAGATAGCTCCACATTCATCGCCTTCTCACCCGCCTCAACCTGCGCAATGAGGTCGGGCAATGAGAGGTAGGCATCAGGACCTGCCACAAGGTCTACGCCATAGTTCTCGATGAGGTTCTCCTTCACGCGCTCGGCCATGCAGCCCACCACACCAACGATGAGTTTGCGCCCCTTCTTGCGCAGGGCGTTCAAGGCGTCGAGACGGTGAAAGATTTTCTGCTCGGCATTGTCGCGTATAGAGCAGGTGTTGAGCAGGATGGCGTCGGCTTGATCAAAGTCCTCGCAAGGCTCATAGCCTGCCATCTTCATCACTGAAGCTATCACCTCACTGTCGGCTACATTCATCTGGCAGGCGTAGGTCTCTATATACAAGTATTTGATGTTCTCGTTCATATGTTTGAGGAGTTACAGGAGTTTGGAGTGTAGGAGTTAAGACAATAGTTCACTCTCTCACTCTCTCACTCTTTCATCTTTATATTGTTTTCTTTCAGACTGCGAAGTTACGGCTATTTTGCGAATAAATTGGCAAAAAATATTCTTTTAGATTTCTTTTACACACGATTTTGTGCAGAATACGACTTTTTTTACAAAAAAAAAGCATTTTACTTTGCCGTTAGAAAAAAAAACCTCAACTTTGCACAAAACATTAGATTTTTTCATAGTTAAGGTTTAGGTTAAAAGGAAGAGAGGGGCTGTGAAGTTCCTCTTTTTGTATGCCCTTATCGCGTCCTCAACTCCCAAAAGGCCACAGCAGCTGCCGCAGCTACATTGAGCGAGTCTACCCCATGAGCCATGGGAATACGTACTACATAATCGGAAGCCGTAATTACCTCACGAGCCAAGCCATCGCCTTCGGTCCCCATAATAATGGCGAGTTTGGTGACATTCTTCAATATCGGGTCATCAAGGGATACCGAATCATCGGTCAGCGCCATTGCGGCAGTAGCAAACCCCTCGGCATGCATCTCGCTCGGTATATCGTCAATCCATGTCCAAGGGACAAGAAACACCGAGCCCATCGACACGCGTACGGCACGGCGATTGAGTGGATCACAAGCCGTACGAGTAAGCAGCACGGCATCGATGCCCAACGCTGCAGCTGAGCGAAATATGGCACCAATATTGGTCGTATCAGTGACACCATCAATAATCACCACCCGACGGGCATCTCTCACGACATCTACCACACTGGGCGCTTTAGGGCGACGCATAGCACAAAGCACACCCCGTGTCAGAGTGTAGCCCGTAAGTGAGGCCAATAGCTCACGGCTACCAGTATACACAGGCATATCAGGGCAACAAGCGATGATATCTGCCGCGTCACCTACTATATGGCGCTCCTCGCAGAGCAGAGATAGCGGTTCGTAACCTGCATCAAGAGCCACACGTATCACCTTGGGGCTCTCGGCAATAAAGATGCCTTTATCAGAGTCAACCTCTCGACGCAATTGAGCCTCAGTAAGCGTACTAAAAACCTCTACTCCAGGATGTGTGAGTGATGTAATATGAATAATAGGCATAGCTATATGTCAGTAAAGTCTTGGTTTGTACCGCGAAGTTACGCATTAATATTGATAAAAATAGCTATAGCACAAGGATTCCTGCATTTTTGAAATCCTATTTGAAATAAAAATCGTACATTTGTGTCCGTTTTAGGGAAAGAATTTATGAAAGAGATTGAGCGTAAGTTTCTCGTCATCAACGATAGTTATCGTGACTTGGCATACGACAAATCGGATATCTTACAAGGATATATCTGTAGCGGACATGGACATACGGTACGTGTTCGAACCCGTGGAGAAAAGGGATACCTTACCATCAAAGGACCTTCAACGGACGGCATCAGTCGCTTTGAGTGGGAGAAGGAGATTAGCCTCGACGATGCTCGTGCGCTATTTACACTCTGTGGCGAGCGCATAGAGAAGACTCGTTACCTCGTACGCAATGGCAAGCATGTGGTGGAAGTAGATGAATTTCATGGCGAAAATGAAGGCCTTGTGTTCGCCGAGATTGAGCTCAACGATGTGAACGAGGAGTTTATCCTACCCTCTTACCTTGGCCGCGAGGTCACAGGCGACAAGCATTACTACAATGCCTATATCAGCCAACACCCCTACCCTACATGGTAGAAATGGGGAATATACTAAATGACCTTGTTCTCCGTTATAAACAGGTGATGTACATCAAGAAATGGATATTGACACTGTGTGCTATGATCGGTAGCGTGGGGGTACACGCACAGTTTGACACACACTTTACACACTATTGGGCACTACAGGGATACTACAACCCTGCCGTGGCTGGATTGAGTGGGCGACTCAACATGTATGGCACCTACGCCATGCAGATGGCTGGGTACACCAATGCTCCCGCGACGATGCTCGTCGGTGCTGACATGGTATTGCCTACTGAACAGAAAAATCAGGCGGTAAGTGCTAATCTCTATAATGAATCTATCGGACTCTTCTCTAACCAACGCCTCTTTGCTGGCTATGCCTACCGGTTCAATCTATGGAGCGGGCGCATGGCAATGGGCGTAAGCGCAGGCTCGCTGGAACAAAAATTTGATGGTTCAAAGGTAGAAGCCGAAGAGTCGACCGATGCTGCCTTTCCTTCATCGGAGGTGGATGGCATGGAATTGGACCTAACAGCGGGAATACACTATGAACACCCGTTGTTCTATGCCGGACTATCAGTGATGCACCTCACTGCGCCAACCATTGAACTAGGCGAAACATACGAAATAAAGATAGATCCTACATATTATTTCTCTGGCGGATGCAATATTCAGCTAAAGAATCCGTTATTATCGATACAACCCTCTATGCAGTTGATGACTGACCTACAAAATTGGCGGGCTGACATCACGGTGAGAGGTACCTACACCTATGACGAGAAACGCTACTATGCGGGACTTACCTATAGCCCAATGATCTCGGTAGCCATTCTCCTCGGTGGAGAGATTAATAGCGTAACATTTGGCTATGCCTACGAAATCTTCACTACAGGCGTGGGACTTATCCACGGAAGTCACGACCTATATGTGGGATATGTGATGGACTTGGAACTATTTAAAAAAGGACGAAACAAACATAAAAGTATACGCATATTGTAACTCGTATGAAGAAAACATGGATTATAAGCCTGATTGCCATAGCTCTGCTGACCTCGTGCATGGGATCAAACAATGCAGCAATGGCAATAGGTGGCGAACTGACAGGCTCACGCTCGGCTTCATTCAATGAGCCAGCTCCGTTTGGTATGGTGCTCATCCCTCGTGGCTCACTCAAACTGGGTGAAGAAGAGACCGATAGTCTGTGGGGATCAAATGCTCCACATAAGGAGATTTCAGTAGAGTCGTTCTGGATGGACGATTCGGAGATAACCAATGCAGAATATCGCCAGTTTGTTAATTGGGTACGTGATTCAATCATTCGCGAACGCTTAGCCGACCCAGCTTTTGGAGGCGACGAGACCTTCAAGATTGAGGAGGATGAGTATGGCGAACCTATCACCCCCTACCTCAACTGGAAGAAACCTATCCCTTGGCGTAAGGCTACCGAGGACCAACTGGTAGCTATCAATAGCGTGATGAAACGCAACCCTTACACAGGTGCCATGGAACTTGACCACTCACAAATGAACTACCGCTACGAAATCGTAGATTACACTCAAGCAGCCTTACGCAAGAACCAACTCAATGCCGCCATGCGTGTACGCAATACGGATGTCAAAGTAAACCCTGATGAGGTAATCATGATCTCAAAGGATACTGCCTACATCAATGAGGAGGGACAGATTGTGCGAGAAACCATAAACCGTCCTCTCTCTGGACCTCACGATTTCATTAACACCTACATCGTGAATGTATTCCCCGACACTACTTGCTGGATAAACGATTTCCCCAATGCCAACAATGAGATGTACATGCAGCTCTATTTCAACCACCCCAACTACAATGATTACCCCGTAGTGGGCGTTAGCTGGGAACAGGCTAACGCATTCTGTGCATGGCGTACCGACTATCTGCTGCGTGGACTTGGTCCGCAAGCGAAGTATGTGCAACGCTACCGCCTACCCACAGAGGCGGAGTGGGAGTATGCTGCACGCGGCAAGGAGGGTACCCTTTTCCCTTGGATGCAGGATGGCACCAAGAGTGATGAGGGTTGCTTCTATGCCAACTTCAAACCCGAACGAGGTAACTATACTAAGGATGGTAGCCTTATTACAACCAAGGTGGGATCATACTCAGCCAATAGCCATGGACTATACGATATGGCAGGTAATGTAGCAGAGTGGACATCGACCGTATACACCGAGGCTGGCGTATTGCAGATGAGCGATATGAATCCCGAGCTCTCATACAACGCAGCCAAGGAGGACCCCTACTACATGAAGAAGAAAACAGTACGTGGTGGCTCATGGAAAGATCCCGAAAGGTTTATCCAATCAGTGTCACGTACCTACGAATACCAAAACGAAACCCGCTCATACATCGGCTTCCGCTGCGTACGCTCGTATGTGGGAACAGTAAGAAAATAACATTGAAACTATCAGAATTCTTGGAGCAGCTCCAAGATTAACATATAACTCATCCACTATGAAACAAAAAACAAGTGCTATCAGCCGCTTTCAAGATTTCTTGGAAACCCAAAAGGGACAAACCATATTGAACTACCTCTACAGCTGGGGTGCTGCCGTCGTTATCCTGGGTGCGCTCTTTAAACTCACTCACATCAGTGGCGCTGACATCATGCTCTTCCTTGGTATGGGTACCGAGGTACTCACCTTTATTGTCAATGGTTTTGAGCGTCAGTCAAGCGCTAAAGAGGCCGATACCCCCACTACAGCTGGAGGCCCCGTCATCATTGGAGGTGCTCCCGCTGCTGCTGGCGCTGTAATTGCTGCTCCCGCAGTTGACACTAATGTGACTGCTGTAGCTGCAGCCAATGCCCCACAACTCGATACCGAGGCTCTCACCGCTATGGCTAACATTGCGGCAGCTAATGCAGCTGTAGCAGCTGCAAGTGCTTCGACAGGCTCTGCAGCCGTGCCAAGTGTTGAGGGCAAGATAGATGTTCCCGAACTGCAGCAGGCAACTCAAGACTATGTAGACAAGCTACGTGTGCTCACTGAATCATTCCAACACATCGCAGACCAGTCTTCTCAACTTGAAACCAGCGCTGACGAAGTGGAGCGTCTCAGCCGCAACCTCACCTCTATCAACACCATCTATGAGATGCATCTTAAGAGTCTTGGCTCACAGATTGGCAACATTGACCAGGTGAACGACCAAACACGCCGTATGGCTGAACAGATAGAGGAACTCAATCGAGTATACGACCGCATGCTGCAGTCAATGACCGTAAACATGAATGTTGCTCGCACCTCAAACGAACAGAGTAAGTAAGCATACTATGAGCGCAGGAAAGAAAAAGCTGACACCCCGTCAGCGAATGATTAACTTGATGTACGTCGTGCTGATGGCGATGCTCGCCCTCAATGTGTCGTCCGATGTGCTCAATGGATTCACCATCGTAGACTTGGGGCTCACACGCAGTGCAGACAATGCGACCAAGCAAAATGCAGAAATCTTCCAGGACTTCGAGACACAGATGCACAAGAATCCCGAAAAGGTAGGCGAATGGTATGCCAAAGCTAAGCGAGTAAAGGAGCTATCAGACTCGGCTTGCAACTATGCAGAAGAGCTAAAAATACGCATGGTACGCGAAGCTGATGGCAAGCATGCCGATGTACGCAACATTAAAAATAAAGAGAATCTCGAGGCAGCCAACTATATCATGCTCTCACCCGTCACAGGAGAGGGACAGAAGCTCTATGACCTCATCAACAACTACCGCAATCAGGTGGTGTCAATGATTTCTGACACTGTGCAGCAGCGTATCATCAGCGACAACTTTGACACTTCAGTACCACAGAGCGAAATCGTATCAGGCAAGAACTGGCAACAATACAACTTTGAAAATATGCCTGTGGCAGCCGCGGTAACCTTACTCACCAAATTCCAAAATGATGTGCGCTATGCCGAGGGAGAAATATTGCACGATCTCAACGTAAATATCGATGCTACCGATGTACGCGTAAACGAATTGAGTGCCTATGTAATCCCTACTTCCCAGAATGTGGTACGAGGCAACCGTTTCGGTGCTCGCATCATCATGGCAGCTGTGGATACTACTCAGCGTCCGAACATCTACATCAACGACAAACTTATAGAAACCGACAATGGTTGGTACGAGGTGCCTTGTAATACAACCGGAGACTTCACCCTCAATGGCTACCTTGAACTTAACGACGGCTCAGGCGAGACCGTACGCCGTAACTTCTCACAGAAGTACACTGTGGTAGACCCTGTTGCCACCGTATCAGCTTCGATGATGAATGTGCTCTATGCCGGATATGATAACCCCATTGCTATTTCTGTACCTGGAGTACCCAGCAATAAGGTGTCGGCTCGCATAGCCAACGGCAATGGAACCTTACGCCCTGCTGCAGGTGGCTTTATCGCCCATCCTACCAAAGTGGGCTCCGATGTGGTGATTGCCGTTAGCGCTGAACAAAGTGGCCGTCAGATGAGTATGGGAGAGTACACCTTCCGCGTGCGCCAACTTCCCGACCCTACCCCCTTCATCGAATACACCGATGACAAGGGTGTCACTCAGCGCTACCGTGGTGGAGGTACCAAACTGAGCAAGCAGGCCTTAATGAGTGCCGATGGCATCATTGCAGCAATTGATGATGGGCTGCTCAATATAGGTTTCCGCGTAATCAGCTTCGAAACTGTCACCTTCGACAATATGGGTAACGCCATGCCTGAGATATCTAATGGTGCACAATTCTCAGACCGCCAAAAGAATACCTTCCGCCGCCTCACTCGTGGCAAGCGCTTCTATATATCAAGTGTGAAAGCGATAGGCCCTGATGGCATAGAGCGTCAGTTGCCCTCAACCCTTGAAGTAATCATTAACTAAAAACTCCGAGCCTAAAACATAAACAATATGAAACTGAAAACCTTCATAACAATAGCAGTCTTGGCTGTCTGCGCACAAGCTGCAATGGCGCAACCCAAGTCACGCATACAAGCACAGTCGGATGCAGAAAAGAAGATAGAGACTTCGCTCAGTGAACGTGCCAAAGCACAATATACGGCACAAATGCCTGCACCCACTGATGTGGTATGGAAACGTGATATCTACCGCACCCTTGACCTCACCAAGGAAAAGAACGCAGCACTCTATTACCCTGTAGAACCGCTTGGCGACCGCGTAAACCTCTTCACTCTCATCATCCGCCTTGTTGCCGAGGGTAAGGTGCCTGCTTATGAATATCGCTCGGATGGTAATGAACTCTTCACCGAAGACAACAAGTACAAGGTGACAGACATGCTTGATAAGTTTTACATCTACTACGAAGATAAGGGCGGTAAGCTTGCCATTGCTGATAGCGATATCCCTTCAGGTGAGGTGTTAAGCTATTTTATTAAAGAAAGTTCGTTCTACGACCAGCGTACTGCGACCTATGCAACGCGCGTGACGGCCATCTGCCCTGTACTTCACCGCAGCGGAGACTTTGGAAGCGAGACTACCAAATATCCCATGTTTTGGCTCAACTACGATGAGGTAAGCCCCTACTTCGGCATGACGCCTTTAATGACCAGCAGCTACAATAATGTATCAAACATGAGCATTGATGACTATTTCGTACGCAGCCTCTATGAGGGAGAGATTTACAAAACTGCTAACTTACAAAATAAGCTCCTCGCGCAATACTGCCCCAACGACACAGCCATGAAGGCAGAACAACAACGCATTGAGAAAGAACTCGTCACCTTTGAGAACAAACTGTGGGGTATCGAAGAGCCTGACACTACAACAACCATCTCTGAGAAGAAATCTGAAAAAAAGGGCACGTCACGTCCCGCAATCGTACGCCCACCAAAGGCTGAACCTACAAAAACTGCTAAACCTGCAGAGAAAAATACTCCAGAGAAGACCGCCTCTGTGCGTACAACTCGTCAAAAGCCCACTACATCAAGCAAATCAGCAAGTAGCAGTCAAACACTTTCAGTGCGTCGGCAACGCAGATAAATTAGACTAGACAATAAATAAAAGCCTTCAGAACAACAGTCCTGAAGGCTTTTATATTATTATCTAATAATCTCTGTTCAATGCTTTGCAACCTTGAAACTATTAATCATGCACCATACGCCGAGTATTACGAAGGGTATGCTGAGGAGTTGCCCCATGTCGAGCGGCATGCCTACCTCGAAATCGCTCTGTACCTCCTTGAAGAACTCCACAAAGAAACGGAAGGTAAAGATATTGGTAAGGCAATAGCCAAAGAAAAATCCTGTACCCACCTTGCGAGGCATATGCTTGTAAAGATACCAACCGATCAGGCCAAATATGGCATAAGAAATAGCTTCATAAAGTTGTGCAGGATGGCGAGGAAGCATGTCGACCTGTGCGAAGATGAAGCCAAAATCACCTCCTGTGGGGCGTCCTATAATCTCGGAATTCATCAGGTTACCAAGACGAATGCAGCAAGCAGTGATAGGAGTGGCAATAGCAATATTGTCAAGAACAGTCCACAAAGGCACCTTATACTTTCGCACATAGAGCCATAGGGCAATCATCAAGCCAAGTGTGCCACCATGACTTGCAAGTCCCTGATAACCTATGAGGCGCACACCCGAGGGGGTAAAACGAATGGGAAGCCACATCTCAAGGAAACGGGGGAAGTCATGAAAATAGTAAGCGGGTTCGTAGAAGATACAATGTCCCAAACGCGCACCGAGCAGGATGCCAAAGAAGCAATAGAAGAATAGCGGCTCGAACAGTTCGTCCTTTATCTTTTCTTCCTTGTAAAGTTTCTGTACTACAAGGTAAGCACCTGCTAAACCTAACACCCAAAACAGGGCATAGAAACGCAAAGGTCCAATGCCAATAGGAGGATTCCAAGTAATCATGACTAATTACACATTGAATCGGAAGTGCATAATGTCACCATCCTGCACAACATACTCCTTACCCTCAACAGAGAGCTTACCAGCTTCGCGTACGGCAGCTTCAGAGCCATACTTGATGTAGTCTTCATATTTGATGACCTCGGCACGAATAAAGCCTTTCTCAAAGTCAGTGTGGATGACACCTGCACACTGCGGGGCCTTCCAACCCTTGTGATAGGTCCATGCACGCACCTCCTGTACGCCAGCAGTAATGTAGGTCTCGAGGCTGAGTAATGCGTAAGCAGACTTAATGAGGCGTGCTACACCTGACTCCTCTAAACCAACCTCCGCAAGGAACATCTGACGATCTTCATAGGTCTCGAGCTCAGCAATGTCAGCCTCAGTACGAGCGGCTACGATAAGCAACTCAGCATTCTCCTCCTTGATAGCTTCACGTACCTGATCTACATATTTATTGCCATTGATGGCGCTCTTCTCGTCTACATTGCACACATAAAGCACGGGCTTTGAGGTGAGGAGGAACAATTCCTTGGCTGCCTTCTGCTCATCCTTTGTGTCAAAAGTCACACTGCGTGCCGACTTTCCTTGCTGCAACACATCACGATACTTGCACAACACCTCGTACTGCAACTTGGCCTGCTTGTCGCCACCTGTGGTAGCCTGCTTCTGTACTCGCTGAATACGCTGCTCTACAGTCTCGAGGTCCTTGATCTGCAATTCGGCGTCAATAATTTCCTTGTCGCGAACAGGATCAACAGATCCGTCCACATGAGTTACATTATCATCGTCGAAGCAACGGAGCACATGGATAATAGCGTCGGTCTCACGGATATTGGCAAGAAACTTATTACCTAAGCCTTCACCCTTACTGGCACCTTTCACGAGTCCGGCAATATCGACAATCTCTACTGTAGTAGGAACGATACGGTTGGGATTGATAAGCTCTGCCAACTTATTGAGTCGTTCGTCGGGAACTGTGATAACGCCCACATTGGGTTCGATTGTACAGAAAGGAAAGTTTGCTGCCTGTGCCTTGGCGTTTGACAAACAGTTAAAAAGTGTCGACTTACCTACATTGGGCAGTCCTACAATTCCGCATTGAAGTGCCATGATTTATCTTATCTATTTGGTTCTATTTTAATTCGACTGCAAAATTACTCCTTTTCTTGCTATTCCCCAATCATTCGGGCTTTTTTTAATAAAAGAAGAGGGAACTACCGAAAGTAATCCCCTCTTTCACTAAAAGATTTATCTGTTCTTCTAATTAATGGCTTAAGCCTTAGCTGAAGCCTTCTTGTCCTTCTTGTACATCACACGGTATGCCAACGGAGCGGCAAGGAAGAGTGATGAGCAAGTACCGTATACCACACCGAGAATCATAGCGAATGAGAAGCTACGGATGCTCTCACCACCGAGGAAGAAGATGCAGAGAAGTACTACGAGGGTACTTACTGAGGTATTGATGGTACGGGCAAGTGTGGTGTTGAGTGAGTCGTTGAAGAGCTGGCTCTTATCGCGCTTGGGATAGAGACCGAAGAACTCACGGATACGGTCGAAGATTACCACCTTATCGTTGATAGAGTAACCGATAGCGGTGAGGATGGCACCGATGAAGGTCTGGTCAACATCCATAGAGAAGGGCAACACACCGCTGAGGAGTGAGTAGGTACCCATAATGAGGATAACGTCTACAACCAATGCGATAACAGAACCTACGCTGTATGCAACGTTGCGGAAACGGAAGAGGATGTAGATGAAGATAGCCAACCATGCGAGTATCACTGACCAGATAGCACCACGGAGGATGTCAGATGCCATGCTGGGACCCACCTTCTGTGAAGAGATGATAGAACCGCCCTCGTGGTTGTCACGATCGATGAATACATCGTAGGTGAGATCGCTGCTTACGAGGTTAGCACCCTTGAAGGCCTCATAGAGGAACATTTCGATTTCAGCATCGATATCCTGAGCATCGTCATTGATGCGGTAGTTGGTGCTGATACGTACAGTCTGCCCATCTGCTCCGAGGGCAATAACTGATACTGAAGCATCCTCGCCAATCTTGTCGGCCAAAACCTCGCGGATCTGCTCGGGCTCTACCTTCTGTTCGAACTTAACGGTGAAGTTGCGACCACCAGTGAAGTCAATGCTTGAACTGAGACCACGAAGGCCGAGCGAAGCAACACTGATAACAATTGCCAAGCCAAACACTGCGAACGATACCTTAGCAGAACCCATGAAGTTGATCTTAGAGTTGCGCATGAGGTTAGCAGAGAGACCAGTGGTAAAGGTGAGGTTATTCCACTTAGAGTTCTCCTTAGCCAAACGCCACTCGTACACGAGACGGGTCATGAACACTGCGGTGAAGAATGAGCAAACGATACCGATGATCAAGGTCGTTGCGAAGCCACGGATAGGACCAGTACCGAAGTTGAAGAGGATGATACCTGTAATGATAGAGGTGATGTTAGAGTCGAAGATCGCAGAGAATGCGTTCTTGTAACCATCGGTGAGTGCCTGCTTTACAGTCTTACCTGCACGGAGTTCCTCCTTGGTGCGCTCGTAGATAAGCACGTTGGCATCCACTGCCATACCGAGGGTCAACACCATACCGGCGATACCAGAAAGGGTGAGAGCAGCCTGGAACGAAGCCAAGATACCGAGTGTGAAGAAGAAGTTGAGGATGAGCGCGCCATTAGCTACCATACCGGGGATGAAGCCGTACATAGCACACATGTAAATCATCAATACGATGAATGCTACGATGAAAGAGATGATACCCTGCTCGATAGACTTCTGACCGAGTGAGGGACCTACGATGTCTTCCTGTACGATCTTGGCAGGAGCGGGCATCTTACCAGACTTCAACACATTGGCCAAGTCCTTGGTGTCCTCCTGAGTGAACTGACCGGTAATCTGTGACTGACCACCTGTAATCTCGTTCTGTACATTAGGAGCGCTATAGATGTAGCCGTCAAGTGCGATAGCGATGGGCTTACCAATGTTCTGCTTGGTGAGCTGTGCCCAACGACGTGCACCATCAGAGTTCATGGTCATAGATACGCTGGGGCGACCGTTGTTGTCGTAGTCATCGGTAGCCGATACGATAACATCACCCTCGAGCGGAGCGCGACCATTGCGTTGTGTTGACTTAATGGCATAAAGTTCAAAAACTTTACCATCCTCATCGATAGCCTTCACACCCCACATGAGCTTGAGGTCGCGGGGAAGTACAGCCTTAACCTCTTCACGAGCGAGATACTCGTCAATCTGTTTCATATCGCGGCTGTGAGCATAACCTACTACACAGTACTGGTTCTGCGCTACCTGAAGAATTGACAACAAGGGGTTCTCCTTCTTAGCCTTAGCAATAGCCGCAGCATCGGCAGCAGGCTCTGCATTGTCACCAGTCAGAGCAGAGAGGTCTACATTCTCCTCCTCTGCAACAACTTCTGTTGTGGTCTCTTCAGCAACGGTCTCGGGCTCCTCAACTACGAGAATATCGCGGAGCTTGGCATCAGCAGCAGCAAGGAAAGGAGCTACTTCTGCTGAAGTGTATGTCTCCCAAAATTCAAGGTTAGCCGAACCCTGGAGCAACTTTCTTACACGCTCGGGCTCCTTCACACCAGGGAGTTCCACCATGATACGACCCATGCTACCCTCGAGCTCCTGAATGTTGGGCTGAGCCACACCGAAGCGGTCGATACGGGTACGGAGCACATTGAATGAGTTAGCGATAGCAGCGTCAACCTCGGCACGAACTACAGCTTCAACCTCAGCATCAGTACTCTTGGTGTTTACCTTATCCTTGAGCTGCTGTGTAGCGAAGAGTTCTGCGAGTGTGCCATCGGGCTTCTGGTTCTTATACTCTTTAATAAATAAGGTAATGAAGTCGCTGTTGCTGCTTGCAGCCTGCTTATTAGCAATGGCTACTGCATTAACAAAAGCCTCGTCAGTCTTGTGGTCGGCAAGAGCCTTGATTACATCGGGCACTGACACCTCGAGGATGACGTTCATACCGCCCTTAAGGTCGAGGCCGAGGCCGATACCCATTTCACGGGCCTGCTTGAAGGTGTACACACCGAGGTATACCTTCTTGTTCATTACTGAATCGATGTACTCCGATTCGCCTCCAGCATATTGCGCAGCCTTCTTCTCATGATGGCTGGTCACAAAGGTGAAGGAGAGGTAAAATGCACACACTACGGTGAGCAATACCGCAATTACTTTTACAAATCCTTTGTTTTGCATTGTTGTTAATTATTTTATTTTGTTATTTGTTTCCCACTTTATTAGAAATGCCCTACCATTGGGGTACAATTTCCAACAAAGGCGCAAATATAGGGTTTTTTTTCTTAACTGACGATTTCTTAAGCAATTATTTGCTTTTTCTGTTCCATTTTACCTTGTAAGAAGGCTTTTTTATGATGAAAAACCAGACAAATTCTTCATTTACGGAACAACACTATACATAGTTTTCTCGCCAGACGTTTTACGGGGCTATCAGTTTTGTCGTTCTAATGAAAAAATATCAAACCTATGATAAAATTTTATCTCTTCGGTGATAATTCTTTTTCACCGTAGTGATATTTTCAAGGCGTAAGAAACTTTGAACAACACCTATAAATAAAGTCAACACCTCTTAAGGCGACGCCATAAGTAATTCTCCGTACGATTCGGATGATGTCTAACGGAGAGTTCTATCTCTTCAACTCGGGATAAGTGATTCGAGTATGATATATCGTGCGTAGCTTCTCCTTTAACACGGCCTTGATGTCGGTAATATCCTTGAAAGTGATGGGGCAGCTCTTGAAATAGCCCTCTGCCACCTGCGCATCGATGATACGGTCCACCAAGTTGGCAATATTTTCTTCTGTGTATTCGGGTAAACTGCGCGAAGCAGCCTCTACCGAGTCGGCCATCATGAGAATAGCGGTTTCCATAGAATGCGGATTGGGGCCAGGGTAGGTGAATAGGCTTTCGTCGACCTCTTCGCCCGGATGCTCATTTTGGTAAGAGATGTAGAAATATTTAGCTTTGCTAAGTCCATGGTGGGTGCGAATAAAGTCTTTGATAGCTTCAGGCAAGTGGTGCTTATCGGCAAGACGCAACCCGTCGGCCACATGGCTAATGATAATCTGCGCACTCTTTTCATAGGGCAGGCAGGCATGAGGATTGGTGCTTCCCTGGTTCTCTGTAAAGAAGATGGGATTACTCAACTTGCCAATATCGTGATACATAGCTCCAGTACGCACTAAGAGACTGCTGGCGCCCACCTTATTGGCAGCTGCGGCTGCAAGGTTTGACACCTGTATGGAATGCTGGAAGGTGCCAGGTGCATCTTCGGAGAGTTGACGCAACAATTTGATGTTGAAATTGGAAAGTTCCATCAGTGTCACATCGGAGGTGAAACGGAATAGCTTTTCATAGAGCAACATCAAGGGGTAAGTAAAAAGCAGCAATATACCATTGAGCAGAAAATGTGCGAAGATGCGTTTGTTGAACATAACGAATGCACTCTTCGTGATGAGCTCATACCCAAAGTATACAAAGCTATAGCAAAGGATGGCAATGAGCGCTACGCGGAATATCTGCGAGCGTTCGGTAAGCTCGGTGAGCGAGTAGATGGCAGCTACACCTGCCGTAAGTTGTAACAAAACAAACACGAAGGGGTCAGGAACTGCAATCGAACAAATCAGCACGATAATCAAATGCGCCATAAGAGCTGTGCGGGCATCGAGGAACACACTAATCATCACGGGCGCCATAGCAAAAGGCACAATCATGAGGGCGCCTCCATTTGTCATAATCCATGAGGCTGCGATGGGGAAGATCATCAATTGAGTACAGAGGAACAACAACTTGTTACGTTCATATAAGTAGCTGCGGCGATAGTTGATGAGATATACGAGGAATGCACCTACAAATAGGGTAACGAGCAGAATCTGCCCCACGAGAGTCATTTGTATACCTCGTTCATCGACACGCTTGTCTAGTTCGTTACGGTACGACATGAGTACCTGATATTGCTCTTCACCCACCATCTCACCACTGCCGATGATTTTCTGCCCTGCAAGGATAACTCCACTATTGGGTGAAATTCTCTCCAGCATTTCGCGCCGCGCAGCCTCTGACTTTGCCGCGTCATAACCTATATTGGGCATGATGTAGTCGTTCAAGTTGCTCTGCCGAAGAGCATATCGTCCTCTCGAGGTGGAGTCTATAGCCATCAAGTTATCGTAAGCCTGCTGTACGGTGAATAAATCCGTCACCATGACAGGATGAGCCCAATTCTGTTCTATAAGCATGATGGTGCTGATACTATCTTCTTGCAAACGATGGTAATCATTGGTACTAATGATGCCCTTGCTGTATATATATTGAAGTTGAGAAACAATCTTCTGACGCAAAGCACCATTCACGATGTGATGCAACTCGCGCAAATGAAATGCTGCAAATGAATCGATAGCAGCAACTCCTGCCTGGGCCTCTTTTGTATAGTAGGGGCGTTGAGAGGCCAAAACTTCAGCCTGCTCCCGTTGTAGCTCAGCCTCACTTTTAGCTACAGCAAAGTCGAATGGTGCTGTCAGCTGCTCATATCGCCAAGGTTTACCTATAGCAAACTCAATATTGACAGACTTTTCACGGGGCAACAAAAGGCAGATACCCACAATGACAATAATAAACGCAAATGCAACGAATAAGCTATGTTTCGTAGTAGGCTTCATAATCGGATCTCAAAAAGATGAATAAGACTGCGCAAGTTACAAAAAAACTCTGGATACTCCTATTCTTAGGACAAATTTTGTGGTTCTACCTCCTCGTCTGGAAGCACATCAAGACTTTCGATTGCTAAGACAGAAGCGACACGCAGTTCGTGCTGAGCAACAATGCTTTTATACAATTCAGTTTTCTTTCGTATATGGTACATTGCCTCCTTCGCCGCCATTTGCTGGCTCTCCTTCTTGGAATATCCGAATCCCGTTCCTACCTCTATGCCCTCGATACAAACACGACTACGGAATGTGGGGCTATTGGTTCCTGTAACATTCTCATCAACCAATTCGAAAACCATAGCATACTGTGTCTTTTGACTCCACTCTATGAGTTTACTCTTGTAGTTATCATCCTCTTTAGAGGCCTTGCTTATATCAATGTACCCATCAGCGATAAGTTTTTTAAAAAATCGTGAGCAATAAGAATAACCACGATCAAGATAAATGGCTCCAACCAAAGCCTCAAATGCATTTCCGGAGATAAAGCTATTGTGAGTGTGATTAATATGAGTCGACTGTATCAACTCGACTAACCCCGTTTCTTTAGCAATACGATTTAGGCTGCTGCGTTGCACTATCTTGCTGCGTACCGACGTAAGAAACCCCTCCTTTTTCTTGGGGAAATGACGATATAAAATATCACTCACCACAGTCTCAATGACCGCATCACCCAAGTACTCCAAACGTTCATTGTCTTTCTTCTGCTCTTGTAAGCGATAATGATTAAGTGAGCGATGCATTAACGCTTCGCGATACACCGCTATATTACGCGGATAAAAGCCCAAAATCACGCGTAAACGACGGGCAAAAGCTCTATCCTTACAGCATAGCAGATAGTAAATATAGTCAAAAAAGGGAGATATATGCACGGTAGCAAAAAAATGAAGGGAATAAAATAGATAACAAAAAAGTCGCAGTATCGGCAAGCCAATAACTACGACTTTTATAGTACTATGCTATACTTGATTACTTCACATTATTGGCGATGTAGTCAATAGCGTCCTGTACAGTAGCAATCTTTTCAGCATCATCATCGGGAATAGAAGTACCGAACTCCTTCTCCAACTCCATAATCAATTCTACGGTATCCAATGAATCTGCACCGAGGTCGTTAGTGAAACTTGCATTAGGAGTCACTTCTGACTCGTCTACACCGAGCTTGTCTACGATGATAGCTTTTACTCTTGCTTCAATTTCTGACATAATAATACGTTTTTATAAGTGAATAATAACTTAAAGCGATGCAAAGGAAGTAAACTTTCTCTTTCTCTCCAAATATTTTGCCACATTTCGCCACATTTCGCCGCAAAATAAGTTTTTTTAGTCCCATTGCACATTTTTGCAACATTTACATCCATAGAGTGAATACATACGCCTTATTAAACGCAATCTTAACACCAACCCCACACTACATTAATAGGTGAAAAATGACTTAATGGTGCTATAGGAAACTTTTCAAGCAAAATATTTTCATTTTATAGGAAAAACCACTAAATTTGCACGCTATAAATTTCATAATCGAACTATTGTATGTCATTTGTTGCAGACAAAATCATTATGGACGGTCTGACGTTCGACGACGTTCTTCTCGTGCCGTCATATTCGGAGGTAATCCCAGTCAATGTGTCGCTCGCGACCAAGTTTTCACGTAACATCGAGTTGAAAATCCCCTTTGTGACAGCTGCAATGGATACTGTCACTGAGGCCAAGATGGCTATTGCCATTGCTCGTGAGGGCGGTATCGGTGTTATACACAAGAATATGTCAATTGAGGAACAAGCTCGCCAGGTAGCTATCGTAAAACGAGCCGAGAACGGTATGATTTACGACCCCGTCACCATCAAACCCGAGGCTACCGTGAAGGATGCGCTCGACCTGATGGCTGAATATCACATCGGAGGTATCCCCGTAGTAGATAGTGAGGGCAAGCTCGTGGGCATTGTTACCAACCGTGACCTTCGTTTCGAACGTGACCACAACTGCAAAGTGGAAGAAGTAATGACCAAGGCTCCCTTGATCACCACTCACCAGCAGATTGACATGGATGCAGCTTCGGCTATCCTCCAGGAACACAAGATTGAGAAACTTCCCGTAGTAGACAACGATGGCAAGCTCATCGGCCTCATCACCTATAAGGATATCACTAAGGCCAAGGACAAACCTATGGCTTGTAAAGACAGCAAGGGCCGCTTGCGTGTGGCTGCTGGTGTCGGTGTTACTTTTGATACTCTCGACCGTATGCGTGCACTCGTTGAGGCAGGTGCCGATGCTATCGTTATTGATACTGCTCACGGTCACTCTAAAGGTGTTATTGACAAGTTGAAAGAAGCCAAGAGAGAATTCCCGAACATTGATATCGTAGTAGGTAATGTTGCTACTGGTGAGGCAGCCAAGATGCTTGTCGAGGCTGGCGCTGATGGTGTTAAGGTAGGTATCGGCCCAGGTAGTATCTGTACAACTCGCGTGGTTGCTGGTGTAGGTGTTCCTCAGCTCTCGGCCATCTACGATGTAGCCAAAGCCCTTAAGGGTACGGATGTACCTCTCATCGCTGATGGTGGATTGCGCTACTCTGGTGATATCGTGAAGGCTATCGCTGCTGGCGGTTACTGCGTAATGATTGGTTCGCTCGTAGCAGGTACTGAAGAGAGCCCCGGTGAAACCATCATCTTCAATGGCCGTAAGTTTAAGGCATACCGTGGCATGGGATCGCTCGAAGCGATGGAGAATGGTTCGAAAGACCGCTACTTCCAGGCTGGCACCAAGGACACCAAGAAGCTTGTCCCCGAAGGTATCGCAGGACGCGTAGCTTACAAGGGCGCCCTCTACGAGGTAATCTACCAACTCGCTGGAGGTTTGAAGGCTGGTATGGGCTATTGTGGAGCTCCCACCATCGACAAGCTGCACGATGCCAAGTTTGTACGCATCACCAATGCCGGTGTACTTGAAAGTCATCCGCACGATGTATCTATCACAAGCGAGGCTCCCAACTATAGCCGTCCGCAATAATAGACATCTGCAACAATGATAAGTTTACAGGAGGGTGCGTCGGATTGATGCACCCTCCTTATCATAATGCGACACCCAAATTCTAAATCAATAAACATATGAAAAGAGTATACGACTTCTTAAAAGAGGCCAAGGTATATTACCTTGCCACCATAGATGGCACCCAAGCACGCGTACGTCCCTTCGGAACCATCAACCTATTTGATGACAAGCTATACATCATGACCAAAAATCACAAAAAGGTATCTGACCAAATGAAAGCAAATCCAAAGGTAGAGATTACCGCCATGCGCGGTGAAGATTGGATACGCATCACATGCGAGTCCTATCTTGACACACGCCATGAAGCTATAGCTAGTATGGTAAAGGCACACCCCCATTTGGAACAGTTCTATCGAGCTGACGACCCCAATACTGAAGTTTTCTATTTGGCAAATGCCACTGCCATCATCTTTAGCACTACACCTGACCCATTGGTCATACAATGGTAACTCCATTTCATATGAGGCAATTCTACTGCGCCATATTATACTTGACGCTATCCCTATGGTGCAGTTGCAACGCACTAGCACAAAACTACAAACGTAAACAAGTAATCCTGCCAGTAGAGGTCTATGAAGGCGATACTATTCCTGTCGTACACCTTCCTAATGTATATATCTACCAACCCCCTAAATTTAGGAATCAACGACAAGAACGTTACTATTGGCGTACCGTGCGTGACGTCAAGAAGACTCTACCCATTGCTCGAGAAGTACGCAGTATCATTATTGAGACCTATGAATATCTGCTTACTATACCCGATGAAAAGGAGAGAGAAGCACATCTTGTTACTGTAGAAAAAGGTATGCTGAAGCAATATACCCCACAAATGAAAAAACTAACCTTCAATCAAGGGAAAATGCTCATCAAACTTGTTGACCGCGAGTGCGACCAAACAGGATACGAACTCATCAAAGTTTTCATGGGAAGTTTTAAAGCAAACTTCTATCAAACCTTTGCTGCTATTTTCGGAGCCAGCCTGAAGAAAGAATACGACCCCGAACTTGAAGATGCCGAAATCGAAGAAATCATCTTTTGGATAGACAGAGGGGCATTGTAAAAAGTCGAAAAACTCAGGTTTATCTGTATCGACTGTCACGCTCTGCGTCAAGACGAAGAAGAATAGAGAGCAAGATAGTGAATCCCCACAACGAAGAACCTCCATAGCTGAAGAAAGGAAGAGGGATACCAATTACAGGAGCCAAACCAATAACCATACCTACATTGACAAACAGATGGAAGGTAAGAATACAAGCTAAAGAGTACCCATAAACACGAGTAAACTTATTCCCTCCCTGCCTTTCAGCAAGAATTATAATACGAATAATAAAGAAAGCATAGAGCAAAAGGATAAAGACACACCCCATAAAACCCTGTTCTTCGCCAATAGTACAAAAGATAAAGTCAGTATGTTGCTCTGGTACATAGTCAAGTTTGGTCTGCGTACCATTCAAGAAACCTTTACCCCACAATCCACCCGATCCAATAGCAATCTTCGACTGATTAATATTATATCCTACACCTGAAGGGTCGTCCTTCAAACCTAAAAGCACCATAATACGAGTCTGTTGATGAGGCTGTAATTTACCCACGAGCATATTGCAAGAGTAATAGAAACCCACTGACCCTAAGGTGAAAAGAGCAATAAGCAAATATGATGTATATCGCTCAAGAATGTATATATATAATAGGTATAGTGCAGTACATACACACAATACGAGTTGTACGATGCAGATGTTAAATGGCACTACATAGCGAGAGAAAAGCCAAGCGACCAATGTAGCTACACAGTTGACACCAACTATTCCCCAAGCACGTTCTATTCGCTTACCATATACCCCTACCATTAGAGCAGTAAAAAGCGGTATAAGTAAAAACACCACAAACTTTCCCACACATACTACGGGCATAAATTCAAAGAATTTGTCACTCTGCCCTACTCCGATAATGAAGTAAAGTACAGCACAGACACCTACGACAAGTAGCGAACCCGTCATACCCTCACGAAAAAGTACAAGAAAGAAGGACAAGTATACGAGTGCAGATCCCGTTTCATTTTGCAATACGATAAGTAACATTGGAAGTACAATAACACTTATCACCTTCAGCATATCGCTACGTTTCTCCATAGAAAAGCCATATGTACTTAGCAGACGTGCCAAGCAGAGAGCTGTAGCAAATTTAGCAAACTCTGCTGGTTGTATACTGATAGAGCCCAATTTAATCCATGAGAACGAGCCATTTATATCACGGGCAAGAAAACGAGTAACCGCTAACAAGATGATAAATCCTACATAAATGGGATAAGACATCATCTCATAATATTTCTTCTCAATATTGAGCAACACAAGGGCGAGAATCATAGCACAACCAATCCATAACAACTGTTTCCCAGTGAATGTATCAAAGCTAAAGAAGTCGGGATCTCCAAAATCGTAGGTAGCTCCACATATGCTGAGCCAACCAAAAATTACCAACACAAAATAGAGGATAATAGTAATCCAGTCTATCGACTTCCACAAGTTAACGTTCCTGACTGCCATAGTAGATTGTGCGTTTCTGAATATCCCTTACTTTTTTCTCGCTCTCTTCACTTAATGTTCCATTAAGATACTTCTCTATAATGAGCGCACCGATAGGTACGCCATAAACCGCTCCGAAACCTCCATTCTCAACATATACTGCAACTGCAATCTTAGGATCGTTCATCGGTGCAAAACCCATGAACGCAGAATGGTCCTTTCCTTTGTTTTGTGCAGTACCCGTTTTTCCACACACCTCAATATCTGGAAGATTGGCAGCCACACAAGTACCATTGAGTACTGCCTCTCGCATGCCTTGTATCACCGTTTCGTAATGAAAACTATCAACCATCGTGTATTTTGGGACCGTATAGATACTATCCAACTCACCACCCTCTATCCTCTTCACGACATGAGGAGTAATATAATGTCCGCGATTAGCAATCGTTGCACCCAGATTAGCAATCTGTAGTGGTGTCAGTGTAACCTCACCCTGTCCAATAGAGATAGAGACAATGGTAAGTCCATTCCAACGCTTGCCATACCATTTGTCATAGAATGCTGAGTTAGGGATAAATCCGCGCGCTTCACCAGGGAGATCAATACCCAAACGATAACCAAAACCCATCGCCACCATGTGATCTTTCCAGCGGGTAAGTGCTTCTTGAGAGGAGGCATACTTCTCTGCACCAATCATGCGATAAAGTCCCCAACAATAATAACTATTGCACGAGGTTGCCAACGATGGTTTCAAAGAGATGGGCGAGCTATGGGCATGACAACCAACATGTAATCCCCTATGCCTAAAACCAAGCGCACAAGGAAACGATGTCTCAGGTGTGACGATACCCTCCTGCAAATAAGTGAGTGCCTGAGAGGTCTTGAAGGTAGAGCCAGGAGGATAAGTTCCCATGATAGCACGGTTGAGCAAAGGTTTCTGCTTATCCTGCGATAGTAGTCGATGATTCTCACCGCGTTTTCTCCCTACTAACATTTGGGGATCAAAGGTTGGAGATGAAGCCATACATAGCACTTCACCTGTAGAAGGCTCAATAGCTACCACGCTACCAATCTTATTTTGCAAAAGTTGCTCTGCCAAAGTCTGCAGTTCAATATCAATACTTAGCGTCAAGTTCTTACCTGGAATGGGAGCAATATCTTTAGCGCCATCCATATAACTGCCTTTAACACGCCCATAAGCATCTCGCAGAAGCACTTCTTTACCTTTTTCGCCACGCAGCAGTTTTTCATAGTAACTCTCTATACCCTGTTTACCAATGAAGTCTCCTCGCACATAATAGTTATCCTTAGCGATATCGTTCTTCGACACTTCTCCCAAATCACCAAACAGATGTCCCCCAACAGGATAGTTGTACTGACGAATGATGCGCCGCTGAATAGAGAAACCTGAGAACTTATACAACTGCTCTTGAAATCGAGCAAACTCTTCAGCCGTAAGTTGACTCAAGAATAGTTGGTTGGTATATGACGAATAGCCAGGATTGAGCTGTCGGTTCTTGATATCAACCATACGCTTATCAAAGAATTCCTTCGTAATACCAAGCGATTGGCAAAGTGCCAGTGTGTCAAGTTCATTGACACTACGCATACACACCATTACATCATAAGCAGGTTGGTTGGATACCAGCAGCTTTCCTGAGCGATCATACATCACACCTCGCGAAGGATAGATGGACTTGTTTAAGAAGGCATTAGACTCAGCATAAGTACTATACTTATCATTTAGCAACTGCAAACTGAATAGCCGGCATATAAATACGATAACGATAGCAAGCACCACTCCCACTATCACAAACTTACGGTTTTCGTACCGATAATCATTGCCCATCTTCGCACTTATCTTTTATGACGAACACATTCAATTGCAATCACCAGCATCATCGTTAATAATGTACTCCAGAAGACACGAAGCAACATAAATCCAAAATGCTCAAATGAAAAGGCCTCCAAAGAAAATAGCGCCATATGATGAAATAGTACCATGACTGCTGCATACCTTACAAATGCCCACATGCCCAAAGTATATATACCTGGTTCGAAGTTTTCGTATTCTCCGCGCGGAGAAAACAATTGCAACAATCCTGGGCGCAGAAAAGCCACGAGCACCAATGCCCCAGCATTCACTCCTGGAGTATTGCTGAAGATATCAATCGCAAATCCCATTAGAAAGGCTATCACCATTAATGCATTACGATCAATATCCTTATCCAAAGTCAAGATTAGATAGACATAGACAAAAGGTGTAGCCCAACCCAACAGGCAGATCTTGTTAAGAAACATGACCTGCACGAACGCCAGACAGACAAACCATGCGCCACGATTGAGAAACCTTTCCATATTACTTTTTATTTTTCTTAGGCTTGAGCATCTCGTATAGTACTGCTAGCTCTTCTGCATCCATCTTACTAACTACGAAGGCATGCTTCAAACTAGCGAATTGTGCATTCAGCAGCACCTTCAGTCTCATGTATTGACCATCGGGAGAGGGATAAACCTCCTCCACTCTACCCACCATCACATCTTCGGGGAAGAATGAAGAGCTCCCGCTGGTTACAATGGTATCGCCAGGTTCCACTACCGAATAGAAGGGCAAATCGTGCAATGTAGCATACCGGGCATCGCCTCCATCCCATCGGAGATATCCAATTTCTTTGTTCACTTTACAACTGATACTACTATTGCTATTGAGCAGTGGCATCACGAGCGAATAGTGTTCAGTACATCTAAATACCACACCTACTACGCCATCGACACTTACCACACCCATATCTGGCCTTATACCATCAGCCTCGCCTCGATTGAGGGTGAAGTAATTATCAGTATTATTGACAGATTTATCAATGACCAGAGCCGAAGTGATGTGATATCCAGCATGGCGTATACGATTAATTGTCTCAACTTCAGTAAGACTATCTTGTTGATATTGCGCATTCAACATCTCCAACCCCACTACACGCTGCAGTAATTCGGCATTCTGACTAGCTAAGGCTTGATTCTGCTCCACCAAATCAAAGTAGCTCGTTACTTTGTTTTTCCCATTGAGCAGACGCGCTATCACCTCATTAGCTGTAGATAAGTACACACTACCCTGAAAGCTATTGTACGAGAACAACAATACAAAGCAAACAATCTCCAACACAATGAAGACTATCCAATGCTGGAATTTGTATATAAATTGGAGAATATTATTCACGAACTCAAAATTTTGAATTCTGAATTCTGAATTCAAGTATTGCAGTGCACACCACAATATAGAATTCAAAATCCAGAATTCAGAATTAACTTTTATCGCATCAAGAACGAGAATCTCTCTACATTCTTCAGTGCGATACCTGTACCACGCGCCACACAATGCAAAGGATCATCAGCCACATGAAAAGGGATGTTAATCTTATCTTGCAAACGCTTAGCCAAGCCGCGGAGTAGCGCACCACCGCCTGCCAAATAAATACCATTGTGAATGATATCTGCATAAATTTCAGGAGGGGTATCCTCAAGAGCATTGAGCACTGCCTGTTCAATTTTAGCAATAGACTTGTCCAAACAATGGGCAATTTCTTGATAACATACGGTCACTGCCATGGGCAACGCTGTAATTTTGTTAGGACCATGCACAACATACTCCTCGGGAGCCTCAGACTCATCCAAATCAGTCAAGGCTGATCCCACATGTATCTTGATGCGCTCAGCCATACGCTCACCCACTCTAAGATTGTGCTGACGCCCCATATATTCTTGGATATCAGCCGTAAAATCATCACCTGCCACACGGATTGAGCTATTCTTTACAATACCACCCAATGAGATAACAGCAATTTCAGTAGAACCACCACCTATATCCACCACCATATTGCCCTCGGGAGCCTCTACATCGAGACCAATACCCACAGCAGCAGCCATTGGTTCATAGATAAGATAGATGTCACGTCCACCAGCATGCTCAGCAGAGTCGCGTACAGCACGCAGCTCCACTTCAGTACTACCTGAAGGGACACCAATCACCATGCGTAATGAAGGTGTAAACAAACGAGCACGCGTATTCACCATTTTTATAAGTCCGCGCATCATCTGCTCACACGCATTAAAGTCGGCAATCACACCATTCTGTAATGGCCGAATAGTCTTAATGTCCGGAGATGTCTTTTCGTGCATCAACTTTGCACGCCCGCCTACAGCTACCATTTTTTCTGTGCGGCGATCAAGAGCCACGACCGAAGGCTCATCTACTACTATCTTGCCATTCTGCAAGATGATGGTATTGGCCGTGCCGAGGTCCATCGCTATTTCTTGTGTAAAAGAGAAAAGTCCCATGTATTATAATTATGACTTTTTGAATTCTAAACCCTATTTCACTTCACCCATACAAAATACACCTTGAAGAAGAGAATCCAAAATTTAGAATTTCTAAATTAAAGACTTAATGCTTGAAGTGACGGAAACCAGTGATCACCATTGCCACATCGTTATCATTGCAGTACTGCACAGACTCTGCATCGCGCACTGAACCACCGGGCTGGATAACAGCGGTAACACCTGCCTTGTGAGCAATCTCCACGCAGTCGGGGAAGGGGAAGAAGGCGTCGCTGGCCATCACTGCACCCTGAAGGTCGAAGCCGAAGCCCTGAGCCTTCTCGATAGCGTGTTTCAACGCATCTACGCGTGAAGTCTGACCCACACCGCTGGCGAGCAGCTGTTTGCCCTTAGCAAGTACGATAGCATTGCTCTTGCTGTTCTTCACAATCTTGTTGGCAAAGAGCATATCCTCGATCTCCTCAGTTGTAGGAGCCTTAATGGTAGCAGTCTTGCAATCTTCTGCAGTTTCGGTCTTGAGGTCGCGGTCCTGTACGAGTACGCCGTTCAGTACTGAACGGAACTGCTGGCGGGGAAGTTCGTTGTTCTTGCGCACGAGGATGATACGGTTCTTCTTTTGGGTGAGAATCTCGAGTGCATTCACATCGTAGTCGGGAGCAATAATTACCTCAAAGAAAATCCTGTTAATTTCTTCGGCAGTTTCCTTGTCGATGACGCGATTGGTGATGAGTACACCACCGAAAGCCGATACAGGGTCACCAGCTAAAGCGTCAGTCCAAGCCTCGAGCAAGGTGTTGCGTGAAGCGAGGCCGCAAGCGTTGTTGTGCTTGAGGATAGCGAAAGTGGTCTCTTCAAACTCGTCGATGAGGTCTACAGCAGCGTTGATGTCGAGCAAATTGTTGTACGAGATCTCCTTACCATGGATCTGATCAAACATCGCTTCGAAATCACCGTAAAAGTAGCCCTTCTGGTGAGGGTTCTCACCATAGCGCAATGCCTTGGGGTGATTCACCGCCTTGCGGAACATTGAACCCTCGCCACCGTCGAAGTAGTTGAAGATGGCAGAGTCATACAATGACGATACGCCGAATGCCTCCTTGGCAAACCATACACGCTCCTCGAGTGTGGTCTGCGCACCCTTTGAACGAAGGATGTCGGCAAGCGGAGCATACTGATCTTTGCTGGCTACAATCACCACATCCTTATGGTTCTTAGCAGCAGCGCGAATGAGTGAAATACCACCTATATCAATCTTTTCAATGATAGCCTCATGCGAAGCGCCCGAAGCTACGGTAGCCTCAAAGGGGTAGAGGTCTACGATTACGAGATCGATCTCGGGGATTTCGTAATTCACCATTTGTACCTGGTCGCTCTCAAGGTCGCGACGGCCGAGGATACCACCGAACACCTTGGGATGCAAGGTCTTCACACGACCACCGAGGATTGAGGGATAGCCTGTGAGGTCCTCTACGCGCTGGCAGGGAACGCCCAGCGACTCAATGAACTCCTGTGTACCGCCTGTAGAAAGCAACTGTACGCCCTCCTTATGGAGCGTGGTAATGATCTCATCCAATCCGTCCTTGTGAAATACCGATACAAGGGCCGTTTTCATTCTTTTGTTGTCCGACATTATTTCCTGTTTTTGGGGTTATTATTCGTGTTTACACTTTTAAGTGTACAAAGATACTACAAAAAAATGATTGCATGAAGATAAAGAAGATTTATTTACCATGTCGAGGAACATAAATTTAGTTAAATGCAGAACCATTTGTGCAAGTCCAAAGATTCACTATCTTTGCCAACAAAAAGAACCGTATAGGAACCATGTATGAATAATGCCGAATCATTGACTGACAGCCTTCGCCTACGCCTCATGAGCCGACCATCCAAGACGTTGATCACGGCTATTGCGGCCGAGGCGATAGCCGACAAGATGTTACTCGATGCCCTGCTAGCACTTATGTGCAATGAGGAGGATTCCTTGCGATGGCGTGCTGCTTGGGCATTGGAGAAAGTGGCGAGCCAATGTCCGTCACTCCTCATCGGTGAATGGGCGCGGATGAAAGCCTTAGCGATGCAAGACGATACGCCTGATGGCCTCCGCAGATTGATACTCGGAATATTGTATCATCTGCCTGATGATGAAGACTTTGACGTGGCATTTTTTGACTTTCTTCTTGATGTGATGATTGACCTTCAGTCTCCTCCAGGGGTTCAGTCGCTGGCCATGAAGTTGGCCTATCGACAAGGTAAATCAGATAGTGATTTACACAAAGAGTTTCTATGTATCATACGCAGCATGGAACTTGACTATTATTCGGCAGGCGTAAGATCCGTGGCGAAGAAATGTTTGAAAGGTAATTTGTAGAAAGAACTATCGCCTTGGCTCAATACCGATTATCGCACTCTGGATGTAATTGTACGCAGCATTGGAGTCTGCTACACAGTCGAAGTCAAAATAGCCATCACACTGACCTCCCCACCCCCAGTTGACATAATAAAGCCCCTGTTCATCAACGCCACATACGACGAAGGCATGTCCATTGTGTCGCGTCGAGCGCGTAGAGTAATAGATGGGGCGATGTGCCGCCAATTCATCACCCATCAAGCGGTTCCACTCCTCATCGGTATAGTGGAAGCGATGCACATGGCGCATCTCAGGCGAGTAGGCAAAGTGCTCCATCAACGCTTTGGGCACATTGGCCGAGTAGGCACTGGTCAGTACGGGAGTATACATCACTCCTACCGCGTGGCCTACATCGCGCATCAGTCGCGCCACATCGGTAATACGCATCTTCTTCGAGTAAGGATAGTGGTCTTTCATCTTCTGCCAGTTGTACTCTTCGCCTAATGTTGCAGTGGTGTATGTAGTGTCGAGGTTTTGGATTTCGGCACGGCAGACACCCTCCCCCTTCTCGGGCCAGGCGTGGTACTTCATGATCTGCGCCACGGCAGTGGTGACACAGCCCGTTATGAGCTTTCGTTCATTCAACACGGGGCAGAAGTAGTTATACGGTGCATGTTGTCCCCATCGTGTGGTAAGCAGAGGGGCAACGGGCGTTGTGCTTCGCTTTGTATTAGGTGTAGCCTTGCCTTTTCTCAAGGCATCAATATAGCCTGCATAGCAGTTGAGATACCCCAAAAGACTGCTCGAGAGGGAATTGCTAATGGGCGCATCCAACGAATACCCCACGATGAGTTGCTCTACCGTATCGTCACCTGCCACGATGACAAACCCTTTGAGGTTTGCCGGTGCAAACACATAGTACTCCGGAGCAGTGAGTACCACCTTTTCGCCATGCTGTGGACTATACACAAGGGCGAGTCCTTCAAGCGATTTCACCTTCTTGATATCCTCGTCCAACTTTTTCATGTAGTAGAATCGCGTGGCGATAACACACGCTTTATCCTCTGAGATAGGGCGAGCGAAAAATTGAAGCGAACTCGTGAGAGCAATGAGCAAAAGCCAAAATGATTTCAATCTACTACCCATAATCGTTCTTTGGGCACAAAGATACCTAATAATTAGAAACAAACAATGCCACACCATAAGATATAACTTCCAATATTCAAAGAGATGTTATTGTCCGCTGGGCAGCAGCCACATGTATGATGGCGAGCATACGCGCGCCTACTGCCCACCATACAGGTGTATGATGCGCATCAGACAAAGACTTCAGTTAACTGAAAATAAGATAGTACCTATAAGAATTGTAGTTCAGAGGGTACCACGCTCCTAAAAATTCCTATATGCTTCGTTGCGTATGGCCTTCACTGCCATGCACTCCATCTCGATAAGCCAACCGGGACGACATACGGGAGCCAACAAATAGACTTTGGGAATACGAGGAAAGCGTTCTTCAAACATCTCACATACAACTTCATAGTCAGCAATGTCGCGCAAGTATACGAGCAGATGGCCTACATGCTCGTAGGTGCACTCGGCTTCAGCAAGCAGGGTTTCTACATTTTCCCACATGCGTAGGGTCTGCTTGCGTATGTCGCCAGGATACATAATCTCTCCGCGGTTGTTGATACTAGCCGTACCAGAGATGAACACTTGACGGCGGTCGCCATAGTCGACATAGGTACCGCGTTCAAAGCTCACTCCATACTCGTAGGTGGGGTTAAGGTGAGTAGGCGCATAGAGATAGTGTATCTGTTCGGGATGGAGGCCACTCACGGCATATGCATCCATTTGTACTAACACCTCATGGTCGGCATGGCGTCCAGCAATGCCTGTACTAGCGATGAAATGGGTCTTTTCTGTGAGATTCTGAGTAAGGAACACATCATTGCGAGCTTTCACCACGCCGGCATAATTGACATCGACATTCTGTACGAAAAACCAGGTGCGAATGCAATTATTGGCCAATGAACACTCTTGCTCGGCAAGCCTTAGCACATAGTCATTGAACAATAGGCGGGTTTGATATTCCGATTTTGATGCCTTATTGAAGTTGCTAGCGCTCCAGATATGCCTATATCCACCATGACTCACCTCATAATCACCATGAGGGAGAGTGCGAGTCTGCACTCCTGTTTGTAGGTATGCCCACAAGGCGATTTTCGTACCGTCTAACGGAGGTTGCTCCACTATCGATATAGCACAATTATACTGCTCTATCTGCGTAGCCATCAAGATATCGGCTTGATTAGCTGCATCGCTCAAGAAATAACGTTTAAGCACAGCTACAGCACCAGATATCTCTCCATCAACAAGTTGCTCGTATGCCTTTTGAAGGCACTCAACTTGTTCCATGAATGAGAGCCGAGGATTGGTAATGCGCAAGATAGCATGGTATTCAGACACTCCATTAGCGGCTTCAAACCTAAACAACTGTACCGATGTATGCTTTTGCATTATAGTTTTGTCTGACATTTTTAATTATCATTTCAGAGCAATACTCCTCACATCAATATCCTCATCGAAGAAGATTGAAGCATATTGCTTGAAGATATCACCCGATTCAGTAGTGAGGAAACGACATGTGCCTTGCTTGGTGCAAAGAGAATCCATCTCGGGATGACGCTCCATATAGTTCACTAAACTCTTGCCTACATATTCTCCTTGTCGGATAACCTTAATATGTGCTGGTGTGTACTTGCGTATCTTATCATAGAGGATAGGATAGTGCGTACAACCGAGAATGAGCGTGTCTATCTTATCATCCTTAGCCAACAGGTTGTCGATGTGTCGACGGATAAAGTAGTCAGTTCCCCTGCTTCCCGCCTCACCATTCTCAACCAACGGTACCCAAATAGGACAAGCCTCTCCAGTAACAATTATATCAGGGAAGAGTTTCTTTATCTCTAAAGGATAAGACTGTGACTTAATGGTACCCGAAGTAGCAAGGATACCCACATGACGCGTTTCGGTGATTTCATCGAGATACTCCACCGTAGGGCGTATAATACCCAGCACACGTTTGCACGGATCAATCTTTGGCAGGTCAATCTGTTGTATTGTGCGCAGTGCCTTTGCCGAAGCAGTATTACAAGCGAGTATCACCATGGGACAACCCATATCAAATAACGTCCTCACAGCCTGCGAAGTAAACTCATATACAACCTCGAATGAACGAGTGCCATAGGGGGTGCGAGCATTGTCGCCGAGATACAAGAAATCATATTCAGGCATCTGTGCTCGTATCTGCGACAAGATGGTGAGTCCTCCGTAACCAGAGTCGAAGATTCCTATAGGGCCGTGTTTCATGGTGTGATGATTGAATATCGGTTGTCAACTTATATGGGAATAATCACTCTATGCCTAATTCCTGTTTGACTTGCTCGGTGATGTCTGTACCACTTCTAGGATTTATCGCAATGTAGGCTTTGTCATCAGTGTTGAGAACATAATCATAATCTCCATCAACGCATACCTTCATCACCGCCTCATCGACTTTCTCATAAAGGGGCTGCATCATCTCGTGGCGAGCATCTCGCATGACACAACGCACCTCATCCTTGAATGCCATGGACTTCTCCATCAACTCTTGCAGCTCTTTATGGCGTTTGATTCGGATATTGTCAGGAAATTGGCTCTGCCCCTCGATGAAATCGGCATATTTTTGGTTGAATTCGCGATCTGATCGCTCAACCTCAGCTTCATACTTCGCCTGCAAGTCATCTAGATGCCCTTGCACTATATTGTACTCAAGTAAAGACTTGACAAGTTCCTCGTAGCTGACATAGCCAAACTTCGACTGCGCCATGGCACTCACCGCAACGAATGCCAAGAGGACAAATAAGTTTCTTTTTACCATTATTTAATGCCTAATTTAGCCTTTACTGCACTAGTAACATCTACGCTCAATGTCTCACTGATGTAGGGGATGCCGCTGGCTACATCAAAGATGTAAAGGTAACCACCTGCGACACCAACCTCCTTGATAGCCTTGGTGATCTTCTCTGTGAGCATAGCCATCTTCTCTTGTGACGCTTGCTGAAGTTCAACTTGAGACTGCTGATAGTACTGCTGCATGCGACCATAAAGCTCTTGCAACTCTTGCTCGCGACGCTGAGCTATATTGGCGGGGAGTGTAGCCTTCTCCTTATCATAAGCCTCACTCTTCTTGGCAAGTTCAGACTCCATCATCTGGAGTTCGTTAGCATACTGTTTCTCAAGATTCTGAATCTCAGTCTGCGCCGCGGTGTACTCAGGCATCACTTGAATAATGTCAGCGGAATTGAGGTGACCAAATTTCTGTGCAAAAAGTGCGAGAGGTGCCATAAGGAAAAGCATGGCAATAAGTTTCTTGTTCATAGTGTTGTATTTTTTATTGTTAATATTTTCATTTCAAACTGCAAAAGTAATATTTTTAGTTGGCATATCCTAACTTCACCAATACCTCGTTACTTATATCAATCTTGGGCGATGCATAAATGATGCTGGCAGCCGAAGCGCGATCTACCACTACAGAATACCCCTTCATGTCGGAAATTTCCTTTACGGCATTGTATATCTCATCCTGTATAGGAGCCATTAGGCTCTCTCGTTTCTTATAGAGTTCGCCTTCAGGACCGAAGTACTTACGCTTCAGTTCCTGAGCCTCTTTCTCCTTAGCTACAATTTCCTCTTCCTTCTTGGTTTTCTGCTCTTCAGAGAGGAATACAGCTTCGCTTTGGTAGTTCTTGTAGAGGGTCTGTGCCTCAAGAGCTACAGCCTCAACCTCGCTCTGCCATTTCTTGGATATTTGATTGAGCTGATCATTGGCACGCTCGTATGCAGGGATATTCTTCAGTATATACTCCATGTCAATGAGTGCAAACTTTTGCGCATTGGCGGCAAAGCACACAAGGCAAAATAAGGTTGTCATTAAAAAAATCTTTTTCATAATCTGTCGTTTTTGTTTATATGCGTTATACCATATAGACCCACAAAGGAGCAAAATGTTTAAAACTCTTGTCCAAGAATAAAGTGGAACTGACTTCCGCTTGATGCACGCGAGCCGTTAACCTTATCAAATCCGTATGCCCAGTCGATACCCATTAGGCCTATCATGGGGAGGAAGATACGCACGCCCACACCTGCAGAACGTTTCATATCGAAGGGATTAAACTTGCGCACATCATTCCATGCGTTACCGCCCTCAAAGAAGGCAAGGGCATAAATCTGTGTGGAAGCCTCGAGCATCAATGGATAGCGAAGTTCCATAGCAAAGCGTGAGTAGGCATAGCCCTCACTATTCGCCACCCCGGGAGGGGTAAGGGCTCCATTGTCATATCCGCGCAGAGCAATCATGTCTGTGTAGTAGTTGTATGAGTATCCGCTCATACCATCACCACCGACATAGAAAGTCTCAAAGGGAGACTTCTTATACTTATTAAAATGTCCCAATAGACCAAAATCCGCACGTGCCATCAAGACGAGACATTTCTGACCGCCCGTGAGAGCGGTATAAAACTTACTATTAAATTTCCACTTGTGGTATTCTATCCATTTGTAACGCTCGCGCAAGCTCTCGTTATAATTGGCATCAGTAGGCGACACCTCACTCAAGGTCTTGTAGTCCTTACCATCGAAGAGCGAATAAGGAGGCGTGATAGAGACATTGAAGCTAATCTCCGAACCTTGACGCGGGAAGATAGGATTATCTATGGAGCTACGTCCGAGGTTAATTGAGAGGTTTATATTGTTGCTACTACCATTCGAAATAAGAAAATACTCCCAGTTGTTGAGGTCGTAACGTGTGTAAGCAAGTTGGCCATAGAGTGTAAAGTAGTCATCGGGCCAATGCAAACGCTTACCCCAACCTACCGACAATCCATACATACGCAGGTACTTGTCGGGGTCGTAGTATGACTCGTAGTTGTTGTAGTAGTTATTATAGTAATTATTGTAGTTGCCATAACCAGACAAATTATTGTAATAGTTGTTCATCATGGCAGTATTGTAGAAATTATTGTTCAATCCCGTCTGCAAAGCATAGAATGCGTTCACCGAGAACGAATTAGGACGCTTGCCACCAAACCATGGATCGAGGAATGAGATATTATATGACTGGTAGTAGGTACCATTGGTCTGACCACTAATAGAAAAGGTCTGTCCATCACCCTGTGGTATGAATGCACGATAGTTGTCAGACTTGTGCAAGAGGTTATACATGGAGAAGTTGGTAAACTTCAACGCTATCTTACCGATAACACCAGTCTGTCCATATCCCAGCGAGAACTCCACTTGGTCGTTGCTCTTCGACTCGAGCATCCAGTTGACATCTACCGTACCATTGGCAACATCGGGTTGTACATCAGGCGAGATAGATTCTGGGTTGAAATGCCCCATCTGCTGCAACTCACGTGCCGAACGAACCAAGGCATCTCGACTGAAGAGGTCACCAGGCTTGGTCATCAGCTCTCGACGCACCACATTCTCGTACAATCTATCGTTACCAGCAATGCGCACACGGTTGATAGTAGCTTGCGGTCCCTCGAGCACGCGCATCTCAAGGTCGATAGAATCTTCCGTCACATTGACCTCTACAGGTTCTACGCGAGCAAACACATATCCATTATTATAATATAGATTACCGATGGCATCTTCGTCCATACTAATGCGTTCATCCAATTTTTTTTGGTTGTACACATCACCCGGGTTCATGCGCAGCATCTCTGATAGTCCCTGCGATTCATACACTGTGTTACCAACCCAATTAATATCGCGAATATGATATTGGTTTCCCTCGTCTATCTCTATGTATACATCTACAGTCTTGTCATCGAAGGGCACTACCGAGTCTACCACAATATGTGCATCACGATAGCCATGCTCGTTATATTTACTTATGAGTAGCTGCTTGTCCTCGTCGTAGAGATTGTCGATAAACTTTTTCGGACGAAAGAAATGACGCCAGTTTCCCTTCTCATTGGTTTTCTTCATCGCCCACTTCAACTGCTTCTCATCGAGCGCACTATTACCAGTGATATAAATCTTGTTTACCTTAATCTTTTCCTTTTTGTCAATGTTGATGTCGAGAATAAGATGATTCTTCTCCACGACATCATCGCGCTGGACGATATTGACCTCGGCATTCTTAAATCCCTTCTCGTCATAATAGCGTCTGATTACCTTCTCTGCAAGGTCTACCATATTAGGAGTTATCTTATCGCCCTCTCTGAAGTTGAGTTTTGCCTCCAAGTCCTCTTGCTCTGACTTCTTCACCCCATTGTAATTGACCTTTGATAATCGTGGACGCTGTGTGAGGGCAATGTTCAGGTATGCTTGCTCCCCTATCACCTTCTCTATGGTAATGCTCACATTCGAAAAGAGTCCATGTTTCCAGTAACGCTTCACCGCATTGGTAATCTCATCCCCAGGGACCGTAATTACTTGCCCCACAGAGAGTCCCGACAAGCCTATGAGCACATAGTCCTCATAGTCATCGACACCGCTTACAGTGATGCCAGCAATCTCGTACTGCTTGGGAGCAGAGTAAAGCACAGAAGGCTTGTGGATAGTATCCGCAAGCATCTCTTGTGCCATAATCCTCTCGCACGGCAGCGCAAGGATAGCTATCAGAGCAATATGTTTTATGAAGTTTTTACTCTTTTTCATCCCTTTTATTTATTATCGCTCTCTCCGGCGATTTGTTCACTTGTCTTACCAAATCTTCTTTCTCTCTGCTGAAATGTGTATATAGCTTTGCACAACTCCTCCTCGTCAAACTCAGGCCAGAAAGTGTCGCAGAAGTAGAGCTCCGTATAAGCACACTGCCATAACAGATAATTGCTCAAGCGTGTCTCACCCCCTGTGCGTATCAGCAAATCGGGATCGGGCATAAACGAAGTACACAAAACCTCGTCAATGGTTTTGTCGGTGATGTCCTCGATATTTATCTTACCCTCCTGCACCATTGCCGCTATGCGTTTGGTTGATTGAGTAAGTTCCCACTTCGAAGAGTAGCTCAGTGCTACGGTAAGTGTTCCTCGCTTATTGTTTGCCGACTGTGCGATGCAGTAATTCATACGTTCCCTAACCTTCTCGGGCAGGCGTTCAGTGTCACCAATTACACAGAAACGGATGTCGTTATCCATGAAGATGTCGAGGTCGAGTTTCTCGAACAGTAGTGCCATCAAACCATTCACCTCCTCATCGGGACGAGTCCAGTTCTCGGTAGAGAAGGCATATACGGTAACATACTTCACACCCAATTTGGCTGCATTCATCATCGTGTCGTGCAGAGCCTGTGCACCAATGATATGTCCCTCACCGCGTCTTTTTCCTCTGGCCTTAGCCCAACGTCCATTGCCATCCATGATGATGGCTATGTGCTGGGGGATACGATTCATGTCTAACTGTTCCTTGTATGTCATGTGAATTACGGTTTTTGAGTTTGTAAGTTTTTTCGTTTATATTTAGTTATTACACTTCCTGTATTTGGGGAACATATCGTAGCTGACATATACCATTAGCCACGAGTAGCTGTCCTTATTCTTCAGCCCTTTGCTCTTTATTCCATAGGGGTCGTCGAGTTGCAAGCCGCTGATACTAACCACATCAAGTTTATCCGATGTCGTAAAACGCATGGTCCACTCTGCTCCCACATTAACGCGCTCGGCAGCCTTGTACTTCACACCGATTCCTATAGGTAGATTCATTGCTACGACATGACAGGCAGGTTTGGGTGCATAAGTCAGCCCTAATCCGCCTACGAGGTATGGTGCCAGTTGTCGACTATCCTTGTATCCTTCCCCGGTGCCGTAGGCAAAAAAGCTATATTCAAACTGTGCTCCTAGTTCATACACATTTCGGGCGAAGGTGGCGTGTTGTTTATTGGGGAACTTATTGTCCAATCCCTCGGTAGAACCTTTAATATGTCCTACGGCGAGGTCGCCCTTCACCGCCATGCGGGGGTTTATATTGTATCGAGCTATCACGCCCCCCATCAAAGCCACATCCTTGAACAGAGAGGTATTGTTGGCATCGCCCATGTAGAAGCAGCCACCCGCCATACCACCCACTTCCATGTTATATTCCAACTCCTGTGCCGACACACCACACATAGGCACGAGCAACATGAGTACTGCTGCAAGCCTTGCTATCCATTGTCGTGTATCGTGCATCATAGTTACTTTAATGAGTGTTTATCTTATACCATTCCATCTTCCGCGCCACACCTCACCATTGCTCCACATTACCCACACATATTCTCCGTCGGTGGTTGCAGCATACGCTTCGGTACGACCTACGAATGCCTCAGCCATACTGAGTGCCTCTTCACTACTCTTCCATGTCACACCATTATCGCGCGATTCATAACAGGCTTCGAATGCATTGAGGGGTTTCTTGCGATTACCCACACTCTGTCCACCAAAGGCATACATATTGCCAGCATACGGTATTACGGTAAGATCCTCCAAGCGAGGACATCCGTAAATGTTACCACCTTGTGGCACTATCTCCACCCAGTCATCTTCAGTATTCAACTTGGTCCATACTCGAGCGCAAGTATCATTAACTTCAGGCATCGCCACAAAGATAGAGCGCACGATGTTTTCGTTTGTTCTCAGCGGCTCCTTAATCCAGGCTATAGCACTTCCTTTGGGCAATGTATTCACCTCGGCATCTGTCTCCACGGGCATCCATTCAATAGCGTCATATGAACGATAAGTTCCCTCATCCGTCTTTAGGTAGAACACCTCGTCCATGAACAATGCTTCCAATCCTACGCCCTCGATACCGTTACACGAATCTACGACCCAGTCCGCACCATCAGTAAGCGATGCTGACGCGGCATAATACACACCTTCAGCATCCATGCCAACGACATATAGGCTGTCACTGTTGACAAAAGCCTTCTGCTCTACAAACAGATCTTTGGGGTAGTTCCCATCGATCTGTACCCATACGGTCTTCTTGGGGTCTACTTGATGCACATTGATGCTCACCTCATAGTCACGAGTAAACGACTCATCGTATGATGTCACGCGGAATGTCACAGGTTGCGTAAAATCAATAGAGTCTTCTATCTCGCCTATAGATCCGTCTGGTTTCAAGTAGCACACGCCACCATCGGCCTTCACCTCTACGAGCACATGCGAAACATCAGTACCAAAACGTATCGAGTCGCTATTGTATACACGACATTTGGCATGATCAACGACGAATTTCACCGCTTTACCACTCACCACAGTGGTGTATGTTGAGTCTTCGCCATTATCCTTCTTGATGGTATGCGTAGTCTTCAAATCCTTGATGCTGAATGAGAGCAGTGCCACATCAGAGGATTTGTTCCCCTCATCATCGCTTAGACAAGAAGTCAAGAGCGATACGCAGATGAGCGAACATACGAGACCTATTGCTATTCTTTTCATCGTCTTTCGGTTACTTTTATTTCAAACGACAAAATTAGCAACAATTTTCCGCTTATGCCCTACATTTTAAGTTCTTTTATATTAAAAGATGTGTTTTTCGTGTAAAAAATGGTTAATTTGATGTCCATAGCATAGAAATTGCTCCTTTTTGCATCCCTCATCGATGCGTGGAGCCTTCACTCCATTCCCAAGTGCAAAGGGGGCCTCTTCCACATAAGCTTCATCCCATAATCCGCTATCAATAAAATTCTGAAGCAGCACCGCACCACCTTCTACAAGGAGTCTCTGTATCTTGCGTGCATGGAGGTATGTCATCATCTGTGGCAGTATGTCGCATGTAAAGTCGAGACATACCAGTTCAACATCCTCTGAGCCATAAAAATCTCGTAAAACCTCGGTGAAAACAATTGTTTTTGCAGCCCCGTCAAAGAGTTTTAGTTTTCTATCGAGCCTCCCTCTTCTATCGATGACCAGCCGCAAGGGATCTTTTCCTGGCCATAACCTCGTGGTAAGAGAAGGGTTGTCGAGCATAGCCGTCCGGCGTCCTACGAGTATTGCATCACTCATAGCACGCAAGCGATGCACCCGCATGGCAGTATCATCGGTCGAGAAGCGCACTGGATCAACTCTATTTGAGTTTTCCTCACCACCTCTATCAAGGTCAATATAGCCATCGGCACTTTGTGCCCACTTCAGCGTAATATAGGGACGTTTCTTCCCATGATAGGTAAAAAAAGCGCGATTAAGGTCCAAGCACTCCTTCTCCAATATTCCCACGATGACCTCGACTCCTGCATCTCGCAATTTCTGTATACCCTTACCGTCCACTTGATCGTAGCTATCTCTACACCCTATGACCACGCGCGGTATACCTTTTTCAATAATCATATCGGCGCAAGGCGGCGTCTTGCCATAGTGGGCACAAGGCTCCAAACTAACATACATCGTCGATTCACGCAGTAGTCGCTCGTCTTTCACCGAGGACACAGCATTGACTTCAGCATGCCCCCCTCCACATTGGCGGTGGTATCCCTCACCGATAATCTGCCCATCGTGCACAATCACCGCTCCAACCATTGGATTGGGAGCAGTCTCAAACCTGCCATTCCTCGCCAATTGTAGGCATCGTGCCATGTACCATTCGTCTCTATTACCCGAATGATTTGCAACATCGTAAGGATATTGTTTTGATTTCATGATGCGAAGATAGTAAAAAAAAATTTTTTGCACTAACTTTGCGTTCCATCATGAAGGAAAAATTCAAACATACAGCTTTAGTGCTCGAAGGAGGTGGCATGCGCGGCGTCTTTACGAGTGGGGTCCTCGATTGGATGATTGACCACCACATCACCTTCCCCTACCTTGTAGGCGTATCGGCCGGTTCGAGCAATGCCCTGTCGTTTGCGTCGCATCAGCGTGGCCGTGCCAAGTACACCTTTGCCGACCTGCAAGCCGAGCGTCACTACCTCGGTGTGCGCAATCTTTTGCGCCACCATAGCATCTTGGATATGGATCTCCTCTACCGCGAGCTACCCGAGACGCTGTGGCCCTACGACTACGCTGCCTATCGTGCCAACCCCATGCGTGTGGAGAGCGTGGCCACCGATTGCCTCACAGGCAAAGCCGTATATCTGGAGGAGAAAGAGAGCCCCGAGCGTATCATCGACATCGTGCGTGCCTCCTCTGCCTTGCCCTTTGCCTGCCCCATCGCTCAGGTAGACGGACGCGCCATGCTCGATGGCGGCATTGCCGACTCCATACCCCTCGCCCGCGCTTTCGATCAAGGCTATAAGCACGCCATCGTAGTGCTCACCCGCCATCGTGGTTACCGCAAGGAGGAGAAGCCCCCTCACCTACCACCCTTCATTTATAGCCGCTACCCTAAGTTGCGCGAGGCACTGCGCACCCGAGGCAAGCGCTACAATGCCCAACTCGAGCGGGTAGAGCAGTTCGAACGCGAAGGGCGCATCACCGTCATCCGTCCCGACCATCCCGTAGAGGTGGCCCGCATCGAAACCGATATGGACAAGATGAATGCCCTCTATCGCCATGGCTTCGAGATGGTTGAGAAGATGCTGGGCTGAAAAAACAGCCTTTTCATCGGAGGATTTCCAGATACATAATCCCCGATGTCACGCTTCTAGTGACCAATTTCACGCATCTGTCACGCCCGTTTTCGTGTTCGTCTATCATAAATTTCCTTGACCTTTAGGTCGCTGGTCAAAGGGAAAAGCAATTATCCACAAATTATTCATAAATAGGATTATTGTAACCCCTACTGCCACCCTATGCAATTACATTTTTGCCGGGTGGCAGTTTTTGTAGTCCTCTATTTGCAATTGTATAGTGCCTTAGATGATGATTTGCAGAGCATTTGACTCTATTCTATGGTTGCACTACACATTACCTTCGCGAAGATAAACTATTCTCTTCGCGAAGAGAAATACTTTTGTGTGGTTAGTATTCTGAAAATAAATAGTTTGCCGTACTCAGCTTATTACTGAAGATTTTATCGATTAGCAGATAAAGATGAAAATATAAAAACCTGCCAGGCGGCAAAAATGTAATTGCATAGCCCCTTATCCTTTCATTATGAGAGCGTTGTAATGGCAATAATGAGAACCCGACCAACACCCTGGCAAGTTCTTGGAAACGAATGCAAAACCCGCCAACACCCCTTGGCTGGTTTTTAGATAGACAATCCAGCCGTGTCACGCAAATGTCACGCTTGGGATAAAAAATAAATGAATTTATTTTGTTCTCCTCTCGCCTTGCACTAACTTTGCCAAACAAATGAAGATTGATCAGATAGAATTAGGCAAGTATCCGGTGCTGCTGGCACCGATGGAGGATGTCACCGACCTTGGCTTCAGGCTGATGTGCAAGGAGTTTGGTGCCGACCTCGTGTATACGGAGTTCGTGTCGAGCGATGCACTTATCCGTCAGGTAAACAAGTCGATGCAGAAACTCACCATCAGCGATGAGGAGCGCCCCGTAGCCATACAGATCTATGGACGTGACGTGGACTCGATGACTGAGGCAGCACGCATCGTAGAGACGGTGAAGCCCGACATCATAGACCTCAACTTTGGCTGCCCCGTAAAGCGCGTAGCAGGCAAGGGAGCTGGCGCAGGTATGCTGCAGAATGTGCCGCTGATGCTCGATATCGTGCGTTCGGTAGTAAATGCAGTGAACACTCCTGTCACCGTGAAAACCCGCCTCGGATGGGACGAGAGTTCGAAAATCATCGTCGACCTAGCCGAGCAGTTGCAGGACTGCGGCATCAAGGCGCTCACCATTCATGGCCGTACCCGTGCACAGATGTATACCGGCGAGGCCGACTGGACACTCATCGGTGAGGTAAAGAATAATCCTCGTATGCATATTCCTATTATAGGTAATGGCGACATCACCACTCCCGAGCGAGCCAAGGAGTGCTTTGACCGCTACGGTGTGGATGCCGTGATGATAGGTCGCGCCAGCTTTGGTCGCCCCTGGATATTCCGCGAGGTGAAGCATTATCTCGAGACAGGTGAGCACCTGCCTTCTCTGACCTTCGATGAGCGGATGGATATCCTTCGCGAACAGGTGATGCGGAGCGTAGCACGCCTTGATGAACGCCGTGGCATACTGCACATACGCCGCCACCTAGCCGCTACACCACTCTTCAAGGGGTTGCCCGACTTCAAGCAACTGCGTATCGCTATGTTGCGAGCCGAAACGGTAGAGGAACTATTTGATATATTCGAGCAGATAAAGAAGAAGTACAGATAAGATAATGAGGGTAAGCCGCAGCTTACCCTCACCTATTCTATGACCGTCCCGAAAGAAGAGCTTACTTATCACTTGCGCCCGAAGTCGGCGGGAATCTCGCCCCACTGCTCGGTTTCCCATTTCACAATGGGGATGGTGACGCGATGTGCCTTGAGCCACGCCTCGGCACGCTCAATGAGCTGAAATAGCTCCTCTGTTTCATCGGTGTGCTCAAGCTGAGTTCTGCAGCATTTCTTACGCACCCAACTGATAGCTGTACGGCTATCACTATAGATAGTCATCTTGAGGCCCTGCTTGTCGAGCATTGCCAAGGCATGCACTATGGCGAGAAACTCGCCGATATTATTGGTGCCGTGCACAGGGCCAAAGTGGAATATCTCCTTACCATCGCCAAGGTATACGCCACGATATTCCATAGGGCCTGGATTACCACTGCAAGCGGCATCTACAGCAAGGGCATAACGCTCCACCACGGAGGGTAGGGTGTCGAGGGTAAAAGTAGGCGTGTCGGCCTTTTTCTTCATATAGGCGTAGGCTGGTGAGGCATACGCACGCTCGGCCTCTTCCTTCGAGTCGAACGACTTGTACACCGCCCCTTTGACGCCCTTTATCTGCGCTTGGCAATCGTCCCAACTATGGTATATACCAGGGTTGAGACCATTCCAAACGACATAAAACTTTTTCTTACTCATCTATCTTCTAAGCTCCCTCTCTTGGGAGAGGGGTGGGGTGAGGCCTTACATTCTCTCAGGCACCTCGATACCGAGCAAGCCCATGCCCAAACGGATAATCTTGGCCACATTGGCTGAGAGCACGAGGCGGAAGCGCTTCACGGCTTCGTCCTCTTCGCGCAGGATGCTGTAGTCATGGTAGAACTGGTTGAACTCCTTCACGAGGTCGTACACATAGTTGGCAATTACCGAAGGTGTGTAGGTGACACCGGCATCCTTCACTACGGCGGGGAACTCGGCGAGTTTCTGAATCAGCTCCATCTCCTTTTCATTGATTGTCAACTGTGCATTATCAATTGTCAATTGGATATCCTGTGCCTTACGCAAGATTGACCGAATGCGGGCGTAGGTGTATTGGATGAAGGGGCCTGTATTGCCGTTGAAGTCGATAGACTCCTTGGGGTTGAAGGTCATGTTCTTGCGAGCATCAACCTTGAGGATAAAGTATTTGAGTGCACCAAGACCTACGATACGGGCAATATCCTCAGCCTCCTCAACAGTAAGTCCGTCGAGTTTGCCCAGTTCCTTAGAGGTCTCGCGAGCGGTAGCTATCATCTCAGCCATAAGATCATCGGCATCCACTACGGTGCCTTCGCGGCTCTTCATCTTACCTTCGGGAAGCTCTACCATACCATACGAGAAGTGCACGAGGTCCTTACCCCAGTCAAAGCCGAGTTTGTCGAGGAGGATAGAGAGCACCTGGAAGTGGTAGTTCTGCTCGTTGCCCACGACATAGATCATCTTGTTGATGGGGTAGTCCTGGAAACGGAGCTTTGCGGTACCGATGTCCTGAGTCATGTATACCGATGTACCGTCGCTACGGAGCAAGAGTTTGTGGACGAGGCCTTCTCCAGTGAGGTCGGCCCATACGGAGCCATCCTCCTTGCGAAAGAAGAAGCCCTTGTCCAATCCTTCAAGCACCTTCTCCTTGCCCTCGAGGTAGGTCTGTGACTCGTAGTATATCTTGTCGAAGTCTACACCCATCATCTTGTATGTCTCGTCGAAGCCGGCATATACCCACTCGTTCATCATCTGCCACAAGGCGCGTACTTCGGGGTCGCCAGCCTCCCACTTCACGAGCATCTCGCGTGCCTCGGCCATCAGGGGCGACTTGGCTTCAGCCTCCTCTTTGGTGCAGCCCTCGCGCTCCATGATCTCGGCAACCTCGGCCTTGTAGTGCTTGTCGAACGCTACATAGTAGTCGCCAATGAGGTGGTCGCCCTTCTTACCCGATGACTCGGGAGTCTCGCCCTTACCATACTTCTGCCAAGCGAGCATTGACTTGCAGATGTGTATGCCGCGGTCGTTCACGATGTTGGTCTTCACCACGCGGTTGCCATTGGCCTCCATCACATTAGCCAGCGCATAGCCGAGGAGGTTGTTGCGCACATGACCGAGGTGAAGGGGCTTATTGGTATTAGGCGATGAGTACTCGATCATCACCAACGGAGAGTTCTCGGTAGGAGTCTGTATTCCGTACTTGGCATCGCCGTCAATAGCGGTCAGCAGCTCTACCCAAGCCGAAGCAGCGATGGTGATATTGAGGAATCCCTTGATCACATTGAATGCCTGCACCATAGGCTCGTTTGCAGCCAAGTATTCGCCAATCTCCTGTGCAGTCTGCTCAGGACCCTTGCGCGAAGTGCGCAAGAAGGGGAATACCACGAGGGTCAGGTGGCCCTCAAACTCTTTCTTTGTCTTCTGCAACTGCACCTGTGCAGGCTCTACAGCCTGTCCGTACAATGCCTGTATCGCCTCTACGACACTCTGTACCAGCTTCTGTTCTATCATATATCTATATGTGATTTTACTTATTGAGCGACAAAGTTACTGCAAATTTTCGATTTAGCGAAAAGGATAAAGGACAAAAGTCCATAAGGCAATAAGAACTAAAAAAGAGTAAGCCCCTTGGCCTACTCTTTCCTTGCAATCCAAAATGTAGTTGCTCAAGAAATACCTTTATATGAAACTAGAGAGCGATGTCTGTATTATATGCAACAGTAGCATCGAAAGTTGTGCCGGGTAGGATTACGCCATCACCACCCTTCAGCAGGAAGCCGAAGAAACAAAGAACCGTCAAGACAATAGCGGTTACTATTTTATTGTTCCCTTCAGATGTGAATGATGAGCTGCTAAGGGCAACTTTTGTACCATCGATAGCATTAACACTTTTTACTTGTACGGTAACATCACCTTGAATTCCCAACAACTGATTCTTTGAGGCACTGATGATTTGTCCTTTTGCAACAGAACCGGCGGGGATTACAACCACGCCATCAGCTTTCACATCATTGGTAACACGAAAGTCTACAGTCTGTCCTGCCTTCATGTCGGAGGTTACCTCGTTTATTAACTCTAACCCCACCATAGTACCTGCTTTCAGCACAACGGTATTTCCTGCAGGCGCTGTGAATGAGCTGAACAACATTACACTTGCGAGCAACAACGCGGTAAATTTACCACGCTTTGAATTCACGATTTTTGTAAACATAATAATAACTTTTAATTGATTAGATAAATATGATTGATACTCTCGAGCTGCGTGATTATGTTTCTTTTCATTGACTCATTATAGCGCGTTGCACTCCGTCCCGAGCCGTTGATATTACCAAGATAGAAAGACATTGTAAATAGTCCACACAATGCAGCCACACCATAGTTTTGAGATTTTATGCTTGTATATGTAGCATATCCAAGTGCCCCATTCACTAACAATGCAGTAAACGCGCTCCCCTTATGGCCACTATACAAATAACCAAGACCAGGGATAATGGAGAGGAATTTAGCGATAGTGGGACTTTTCACCCTTTGTCCACTCAACTGGTGGAGTAGTTCAATATTCCTTTCATAGGTGAACGCATTGTATTGCGCTGCTTGTTCAAAGGATTGAATGGCATTAGCATACTCTCCCATATGACTTTGTGTAATCCCTTGTAAAATATACTTATTGTAATACGCAGTCGAATCCCCTTCAGCATCTAACAAACTCAGTTTATTGATGGTCTCCTTATAGTTATCTGTTTCATAATAGGCTAAAGCAGCTTGCATACAGATTCCGTTATTTCTTTGAGCAAGGCTATCTTTTAATGTTTCATAATCGAATATCGCCTCCTCATGCATACCGAGAGCTCGCATACATAATAACTTTTTGGTATAAAGTTGAGGAACGCATACATTATTCATAAACTCTATGCGACGAATTTCCAGTAACGCACTATTGTAGTCTCCTTCATTGATGAGGTGGTCAATAAACTGCCACTCCACATTAGGCCACCTTTTAGCACCTGCATACAATCTCCCTAAACTAGATGGAGATGTGGAGACGAAGTCTGGATTATCTACACAACTTCGTATACCATACTCAAAAGTCTTACAATACAAATGCCGGTCATGACTGCAGCGGATGAGTCTATCCGATGTCAGCACCATAGCCTTAAAGAATGGATACTCTCCAAAAACCTGCAGACCGTAATTAGAACACGAGGGATACATGGCACAGCGTCCACTCTTAAGGCCACTGACATACCGCTGATACAGCCCGATGTAGTCATGCACAGCGTTACTTTGGATTGTCGGCTTATCGCTTACAAGATAGCCATCGACCCTTTCTTGTGCCTTCACTGCACCGATTGCAATAAACACGATGCATATAGTGCCCAATATTGTTTTGTGCATTTCATCACACTGCCTCCCTGTTCCCTGCGTTTGGCCTCTAAAATAAAAATAGGTGCAGGAACTTATTGTTTTATCCAGCTAGTAGGCTTCTCGCATTGCCTTGGTACGGATAAAACAATAGCCCACACCCTACCGAAAATATCAAAAACACCTTCCCTAAGGAAAGGTTGATATAATCAACAGATGTGGCGCTACTGTCATCATCTTCGTACCATTCGAATTTTGCGAGAATTCACTAGCTGAAGATAATTTCAATAACACCTTTTTAACCAAAAAGTACTTCCCTTGCTGATTACGCTATAATCTTACGGAAAGTAGGACAAAAGTAGTAAAACTTTTCAATACAACACTCCAAATCATTAAATTATTTTCAATTAGACATCCTTACCATATAAGTTTCCTCCAATTTGGACACATGCAAACTGGAGTTTCTCTCTGTCCAAACTGAAGTTTTAGTAGAGAGAAACTGGAGTTTGGAGCCTTCCAAACTGAATAATCACAGGCCTCACACTACCCTATCCCTCAAGACAAGACCTTTATTCTTGAAAGAAAAAATGCCGAATCCATCGAGGAATCGGCATTGATGAAAAGTTGTGGGTGGGGTATCTAACAAACTATGCGGGATGACCTTAGCTGTGAGCTAGAGGTTGAGTTCGGCTGCACAAGATGATAGACAAGCGATAAGCCTACAGTCTGCGCAGCGCCTCCTTGATAGCCGCCTCTACACTTACTGTGGGCTGCTCCTTGAGGATAGCCTTCACCACCTTCTGCGAAGCGGCTGCAGTATAGCCCAACATAGAGAGAGCTGCCACGGCGCTATCGAGCACTTCATTGTTAGGTTCAGCAAAGAGAGCATTGCCCATAGGACTACCTGTGCTATCACCACCAACGGGAACGATCTTATCCTTGAGCTCCACGATAATGCGCTGAGCGGTCTTGCCTCCGATGCCCTTGACCATCTTGAGCAGCTTATCGTTGCCCGAACCTATCACTTCACAAAGTTCATTCGGATTGAGGGCCGAGAGGATGGTGCGTGCCGTATTACCTCCGATGCCCGATACGGAGATGAGCATGAGGAAGAGCTCGCGCTCACGCTTGTCGACAAAGCCGTAGAGCACATGGGCATCTTCGCGGATGGCTTCGTAGACATAGAGTTTCACCTGCGGGCGGTTTTGTATGGCCGTATAGGTATAAAGCGAAATATTGGTAAGATACCCTACCCCATGACACTCTATTGTTGCAGTAGTGGGGGTCAGTTCCGTAAGATCTCCTTTAAGGTATTCAATCATATTGCGATGTTCCCATATATATTGATAAGTGTAGCAAAGGTAATGATATTTTTTATATCTATGTACAACAATATCGACATTTAACATACTACAAAGAAAAAACCAAGCAAACCCCATTTGCCGCTCCTATAAGAAAAAATTACACCACCATAAATGCAAACTCTAATTGTCAGTTTTAGTTGCAAATAGAGAAAAAAATGTGTTATAAAGCATTTTTGCTTTTATTAACAGAAGATTTTCATTGTCGAACTTTTTGTTAAAGAAAATCCTTTATATATTTGTACACGGTTTGAAAGGGGCATTCTCCGACAGACCAAGCGAGAAGAAAAGAATATTAACCATAACTTTTAAATTTAATAAAAAATGGCAAACATTGATTTGAGCAAGTACGGAATCACTGGTGCAGTAGAAGTTTTGCACAATCCGTCTTATGAAGTTTTGTTCCAAGAGGAGACAAAAGCAGGTCTTGAAGGTTTCGAGAAGGGTCAGGAGACCGAGCTCGGTGCTGTAAACGTGATGACAGGTGTTTACACCGGCCGTTCACCCAAAGACAAGTTCTTTGTAATGGACGAAGTAAGCAAGGATACTGTATGGTGGACCTCTGATGAGTACAAGAACGACAACAAGCCCGTTACAGAGGCTACTTGGGCTGTTCTTAAGGATCTCGCTGTAAAGGAACTCTCTGGCAAGAAGCTCTTCGTAGTAGATACCTTCTGCGGTGCTAA
>JAZKZX010000007.1:0-11175 GCA_045612925.1 Bacteroidaceae bacterium | reverse complement strand
AATAGATACTTGACATCTACACGGTCTGCTTCTGTTAGAACTTGACGCCAACGGTCTTTGCACGTTGTTTTGGCTCCAAGCACAATCAAATCGTCTGCAGGAAATTGCAGGTTATGATAGCATTCTCCGTTGGGAAAAAGGAAATCGGGCTTCTTGTTGTCTTCTGTTACAGCCTGCTCTTCGAAAACGAGTTCGTTATGTCTAAAAATGTCGCTTAGGTGATGTTCTAATGACTTTCCCGCGCGAGATTTTCGGCGATTAAGAACTTCATTAGCCATTTGTATGAATGCGTCTATGCTGCTGAATGGTTGCGTTGTGATGCTTGCATACATTTTCTCTTCCAAGAACTTGAATAGCTGATATTCGGTATCAATCCAATTTAGTAGGATTTCGTCAGGTTTGCTATTTAAATCATTCCTAGCAATATTGTAGGCTTGATTGAAGCAGTCTCGGGCACCTTGCGCCATTCGGCGAGTCTCAGGAAAACAGTTATAGCTATCTGCAAATGCTCGTAAAAGTTCCGCTATTCTGACATCGGGTTGTACAGAGCCTGCAACGTCTATTAATTGGTTTGTCTCATTCGGTGCAAGGTTAAATGTTGCAAAGAATTCATCAATGTCTTCATCGCTACTGAGTACATACCCTGCATAGTCTTCTTCTGTAAATTTTGCAATGATGAGCAAGTCTCCCACATTATCATCTTGCAGGAATGGAAAACCTCGGCCAAAGCGTGTAATACGGTATTCATTGCGAGTACCTTGGCCATAGTATATCATACGACTTGTTGTTGTGAAATCATCTTGCCACTTTATCTGCACTATTTTGTCCTTATTTTCACCCTTTCGAACCTCATCAAAGAGAAGTTGAGACGCACATTTAGGAACGTAAAAACCTGCTTGGTTCGAGCCAGTACTCCCTGTGTCATTTCCTGTGATAAAGCGACACCATGCGGCTTTTGATTGTTGCACGCTTCGAATGGCAGAAGATAATATTTCACTCATAATCGTTGATAGCTTTTATGATTTGTTCAGATACTGCAGTAATGAGTGGTACAATCACCGAGTTCCCGCATTGTCGATAAGCCTGTACATCGGAAACTTGGTCTATACGATATTCATCAGGGTAGCCCATTAACCTAGCGCACTCTCTTGGAGATAATCTTCTAGGATTGATACCCTCTCCCTGTGGAATGAGAATTTCTGAACCATCTTTATAGTAGCGAGCACTGAGCGTTCTACTAATCCCATTTAAATCAACAAGACCAAAGCCAAAGCCATTGCCCTTAGCACGATGTTTCTCCGCATACATTTTGAGATAATCCCATAGTTTATCACTCAATGTATATTTAGGGTCAATATTAGGGTCAAGAATCTCTCGGATTGAACGTTTTGATTGTTGTTCCTTTGGGAAAGTAAACTTTTCTTTTCCATGGAATCTCTCGCGGTCAAAACCTACAATCATTATACGCTCACGATGTTGAGGTACATAGGTCTGTCCATCCATTACTTGGTAATGAACTGAATAGTTCAACTCTTCCAAAGTTTCGCAAATGACACGAAACGTATTCCCCTTGTCATGCGATGTGAGATTCTTCACATTCTCCAGATAGAAAGCTTTTGGTCGATGGCGATTAATAATGTCGGCAACATCAAAGAATAGAGTTCCTTGTGTCTTGTCCTTAAATCCAGTTTCACGTCCTAAGCTCTTCTTCTTTGATACCCCTGCGATAGAAAATGGCTGACATGGAAAACCTGCACAAAGAATATCAAATTCTTGGGGAATGTAACTTTTAGTAGATTCCAACGTTATATCCCCAAAAGGCACTTCTCCAAAGTTTGCAAGATAAGTCTGTTGAGCATATTTGTTCCATTCAGAAGAAAATACACATTTGCCTCCTTGTGCCTGCATGGCCAAGCGAAAACCTCCCATACCTGCGAATAAATCAATAAAAGTAAACTTCGCATCTTTATTCGGCTTAAAAGGAACTGCATACAACTCGCTGAACAAACTATATTGCTGTGCTTCGTTGAAGTCTGCCACCTTTCCACCTTCACTTTTACTACGGGCATAATAGATATCTTCCATCAACCCCAACGCCTTCTTCTCGTAGGTGTTGCCGTATGGTCTGCCTTCATTGTGGAGATAGTGTGAGATGATGGCCATCTGTTCGCTAAATGGCATAAAGGTACCATCCTCGTTCAGAGAGTTAGGACCATAGTATTGCATCTTCACTTTACTTCCGCCCACCATTTCGGTAAGTGATATGGCTGGTAGTGTATCCTTCATTATCATTCCTCTTCTCCTTTTACTCATTAATCTTCTCCACCACCCCAAAGAACTCGCTGATTTTGATGCCAAGTTTCTGGCACACGCGCTCCAGGATGTCGAGTGAGATGTTACGTTTACCATTTTCGATGTCGCTCATGTAGCGACGGTCAATGCCCGCTTCGAAGGCAAAAGTGTCTTGCGACAACCCGCGCTCTTTGCGGAGCTGTATGATGGTTTTACCTACTTTTTCTTGTAATGTCATGGTTGTGTTTGCTTTGTCAAAGGCACGATACAGCAATGCATAACATGCCCACTGCAAAGGTCGCCATTATGTGAAGATAATACAACGGCCAATAGTGCACATTGAGAATAAAAAAACCACCACCCTAAATTAGGGTAGTGGTATGGGACGAGGATATTCGTTGGGGATGTAGCAGAACGCTACACCCTGGCGGCCTTACCGGCATCTATACCGACATTTATACCGACACAGGATTCGCCTTGGGGTGATTCAATCACACAAAATACTGCTCAGCAATCTCCTCAACCATTGCCTTATCAGCCTCCATGGTCTCCTCGTCTTCGCGGATGAGTGAGCAGAGGGGATAAAATCTGTCGGGGTTCTCTGCATCGACCTCGCTCATTATCGAGGGCTCGAGCTGGGCATCTACATACACGCCATCGCCGGCATAGATGGTGCAGTCATTGGCTTCGAGGTAGGCCTCGACAACGTCGTATACCTTCTGTGCGAAGGCTTGCTTGGCTTGTAGTGTGTCTTGGTTCATAGTGTTTGTATATTTCAAGACAAAGATACGAATAAGCGAGCGAAAACATATCAAACTTGTTTGAATATTTTTCACAGCTATTATACAACAAACAAGTAAGATGTCGAATTCTGGTAATTATTATTTCTCTAATTATTTCACAAAAAAACGCAAAAAGGGCGTTTTGCAATTTCTAAGATAGCAAAACACCCCTATTTTATGCCATTTCTGCCGCCACTGCCACATAAATGTACGAGCGTATGTAGGAAAAAAATAAATAATTATATACATACACGCTACCTAATTAATTATTTTTTTAATACACATTTCCTCTATGAAAACATGTGGCAGAAGTGGCATTGTGGCAGAATGTGTTTGTCCCTAAAGAATAATGGGCGGCGCTATTGCACAAAAGGGAACTTTTCATTATCTTTACAAAGTATCACCAATTGGTCGTGTCATCGCGATAACGTGTAGAAGTCATCGCGAAGACGTGAGCAATTCATCGCGAAGGCTCTCAAGAGTCATCGCGATGACGCGAAGAGTTGAAACCATTGGATTTACGAGAAGGAACTGAAGATTTAAGAAAAAGGAACTAATCATTTGGGCATTATGGCAAAGAAACGAGACACAAGAATGAGAACGGGCTACGGAACCATCAAATGCCGTGGCACACGCCGCTGCATACGCAACGGTGCAGAGACGGGCGAGCTATGGGGCATACGCGTGACCGTGGCAAACCCACAGCGCGTGGAGGTGAAGGATATGGCGGCAAACATCAACGATGCCATGAGCCTCACCGACACGGATGTGCTGGCGGCCTGGCGTGCACTGGAGGGCGAGATAGTGGATGCACTCATGCAGGGCCGCCGCGTGTCGCTGGGCAACCTGGGCACGCTGGCGCTCGAGGTGGGCACGGCTACGCGCAAGAGCGCCGACGAGGAACTGCGCAACACGGAGATCGTGGCCAAGGGCATCACCTTCCGCCCCTCGAAGAACCTGACGCAGCAGATCTCGGGACTCGCCTTCGAGTGGGATGGCATGGTGAAACAGCCGCTCGCTGATGATGCGCTCGCCGAGGCCTTGGACAACTACTTCGCTCGACACGAGTACATCACCGCGCGCAACTATGCCATGCTGTGCCGATGCAGCCTGAGTACGGCACGTCGACATATCGCAGAAATGCTTGCCGATGGCCGCCTCGCAAAGAGTGGCATTGCCAAAGGACTGTATAAGCGGAAGTAGCTCATTTCTGGAGTTTAGGAGTTACGGGGATTGCGAGCAATACTCCTTTGTGAAACTAAAGTTTCAGCCGTCGCAACCGACGCTTTCATACCGCGTCGGCACTTAGGAGTGTAGACGATAGTCTGTCCGCGGCTTTATTTTTGGAGTTTAGGAGTTTAGGAGTTTTCGCTACGCTTAGGAGTGTAGACGATAGTCCGTCCGCGGCTTTATTTTTGGAGTTTAGGAGTGAAGGAGTTTCCGCTTCGCTCTGGAGTGTAGACGATAGTCCGTCCGCGGCTTTATTTTTGGAGTTTAGGAGTGAAGGAGTTTCCGCTTCGCTCTGGAGTGTAGACGATAGTCTGTCCGCGGAAGGAACATTTGTCTTTACTCCTATACTCCTTTACTCCCAGAATGGCAGTGGACTGCGCGGTATTGTCTTTACTCCTTCACTCCTATACTCCTTTACTCCTAAAGAAGAAACTCTCCTTTACTCCTCTACTCCCAGAATGAGCAGCGGACTATGCGGTATTGTCTATACTCCTATACTCCTTCACTCCTATACTCCAAAGAAAACTCTCCTATACTCCTAAGAAGAGCCTCCCCTACTCGCTCAACAATGCCTTGATGAACTCGTCCTTCTCGAGGTGGCCATAGGCGCCTTGCTGGCAGGATACCTCGTCGAAGGTCTGCACGCCGTCGGGCTCGATGCCGGGACGGTAGATGAGGAAGGGCACGGGCTCGGCGGTGTGGGTGCGGTGGGCGCAGGGCGTGGGGTGATCGGGGAGGATGGCAATGGTGACGGGCTCGTCCCACTGCTCGAGGGCTTCGAGGATGGGGCCTACGGCACGGCGGTCGAGGTTCTCGATGGTGCGCAACTTGAGGTCTATATCGCCTTCGTGGCCGGCTTCGTCACTGGCTTCGATGTGCAGGTATACGAGGTCGTCGGTCTTGAGGGCCTCGATGGCTGCGGCGGCCTTGTTCTCGTAGCTGGTGTCGTAGAGGCCTGTGGCGCCCTCGACGCTGATGCGGCGCAAGCCAGCATAGTAGCCGATGCCATTGATGAGGTCGACGGCAGAGATCACCGAGCCGCGCTGCAGCTGGGGATACATCTCGCTCAGGGGACGCATATTGGGTCTGTTGCCGAACGACCAGGGCCAGATGCTGTTGGCAGGGTCTTTGCCCTCGGCGATGCGCTTGAGGTTGAGCGGATGCTGGGCAAGCAGCTCTTGTGAGCGCAGGATGAGGTCGTTGACGAGGTCGGCAGTGGCCTGTGCCTCGGGCACCTCGGCCTTGACCATGAGGGGGCGGAAGGGCTGCAGGGGCACATCGTGAGGAGGAGTGCAGTGGAGGCGCTTGTCGCCGCCCTTGATGACGAGCAGGTGGCGGTATTGCACGCCGGTATGGAAGGCTACGCGCTCGTCGCCCAGGTGCTGCTGCAGGTACTGGACCAGCACATCGGCCTCTTCGGTGGTGATATGGCCCGAGGAGTGATTCTTGAGGATGTCGCCCTCGATGCACACGAGGTTGCAGCGGGCGGCTATCTCGTCGGGGGCGAGATCGACACCGATATTGGCGGCTTCGAGCACTCCCCTACCTTCGTACACGGTGGGCATATCGTAGCCGAGGACGGACATGTTGGCCACCTCGCTGCCGGGGTGGAAGCCGTCGGCTACGGTCTTGAGCATACCGGTGCGCCCCAGACGGGCCAGACGGTCCATATGGGGGGTGTGGGCATATTGCAACAGTGTCTTATTGTCTAAGGCGGGTACGGCCCAGTCGGCCATACCATCGCCGAGAATGATGAGGTACTTCATGAGGAATGAGGGATGAGGGATGAGGGATGAGGGAAAAGTGAAGAGTTGCACGAGCAGTACAACTCTTCACTCTTAACTATTAACTCTTCGCTCTATTAAATGTTTGCGATAGACATGATGTCGGCAAAGACTCCGGCTGCGGTGACGCTGGCTCCGGCTCCATAGCCCTGGATCATCATGGGATACTCCTTGTAGCGCTCGGTGGTGAGGAGGATGATGTTGTTGCTTCCCTCGAGGTTGTAGAGGGGGTGCCACTGGTTGACCTCCTGGAGCGATACGGATGCCTTGCCCTCGTCGAGACGGGCTACGAAGCGCCAACGCTTGCCCTCAGCAGAGAGACGCTGACGGCGCTCCTCAAAGTCGGCATCGAGCTCGGGTACCTTGGCCCAGAACTCGTCGAGCGAACCGTCGAAGAGCTCTTGCGGGATGAAGAGGTGCTTCTCTACATCGTCTTGCTCGATAGGATAGCCTGCCTCACGGGCGAGGATCACGAGCTTGCGGATGACATCCTTACCCGAGAGGTCGATACGGGGGTCGGGCTCGCTATAGCCCTTCTCCTTGGCCAGACGGATGGTGTCGCTGAGCTTGATGTCTTCGCTGATGGTGTTGAAGATGAAGTTGAGCGTACCGCTCACCACGGCCTCGATGCGCAGGATCTTGTCGCCACTGTTGATGAGGTCGTTGATGGTGTTGATGACGGGAAGGCCGGCACCTACATTGGTCTCGAAGAGGTATTTCACACCACGACGACGAGCGGTCTGCTTGAGCTCCTTATAGTTCTCGTACTGTGACGATGCGGCTACCTTGTTGGCGGCTACCACGGAGATGTTGTGGTTGAGGAAGTCCTTGTAGAGGGCGGCTACGGCGTCGCTGGCGGTGCAGTCGACAAACACGGAGTTGAAGATGTTCATGCCGATGATCTCGCTCTTGAGGCGCTCGAGGTTGCTCTCGCCACCGGCCTTGAGCAAGTCGCGGTAGTTGTTGAGGTCGAGGCCGTCGCGATCGAACACGGCATAGTGGCCGCTGGCGATACCTACGACATTGAGTTTGAGGCCGCGCTCCTCCATGAGCTTCTCGCGCTGCTGGCGTATCTGCTCGATGAGACTACCGCCTACGGTGCCTACACCGCAGATGAAGAGGTTGAGCACCTGGTACTCGGAGAGGAAGAACGAGTCGTGGATGACATTGAGCGTCTTGCGCAGCATGGTGGCATCGACAACGAATGAGATGTTGGTCTCGGAGGCGCCCTGTGCACAGGCGATGACATTGATACCGTTGCGACCCAAGGTGCCGAAGAGTTTACCGGCAATACCAGGGGTGTGCTTCATGTTCTCACCCACGATGGCTACGGTAGCAAGGCCCTTCTCGGCGGTGACATGGTTGATCTCACCGGTGGAGATCTCCTTGGCAAACTCGGCATTGAGCACGGCACAGGCGAGCTCGGCATCGCTATTGCATACACCGATAGAGGTGCTGTTCTCTGACGAGGCCTGCGACACGAGAAACACGCTGATACCATTCTGCGCCAAGGTGCGGAAGATGCGGTGGTTGACACCGATGACACCTACCATGCCGAGACCCTGCACGGTGATGAGCGCCGTGTCGTTGATGCTCGAGATACCCTTGATGGGCTTGGTGTTGTCGCTGAGCTTGGCACGGATGACGGTGCCCTGCGCCTCGGGGTTGAAGGTATTCTTGATGAGGATGGGTATGTTCTCGTGGAAGGCGGGATAGATGGTGGGGGGATATACGACCTTGGCACCAAAGTTGCAAAGCTCCATAGCCTCGACATAGCTGAGCTCCTCGATGGCATAGGCGGTAGAGATGACCTTGGGGTCGGCAGTCATGAAGCCGTCTACATCGGTCCAGATCTCCAAGATTGAGGCCTCGAGCACTGCGGCTATCACAGCAGCGGTATAGTCTGATCCGCCACGACCGAGGTTGGTGACACGGCCTGTAGTCTTGTCTGATGAGATGAAGCCCGGCACCACCGACACGCGGGGTAGCTCGCGGAAGGTCTCGCGAATGAGCTGCTCTGAAAGGGCCGAGTCGAGCAGGTGCTTGTGGTGCTTGCGCTCGGTCTTCATGAAGGTGCGTGAGTCGAACACCTCGGCATCCTTGATGAGGGCACCGACGATAAGGCTCGACAGGCGCTCACCGTAGCTCACCACGGTGTCTTCCATATTGGAGGAGATATCCTTTAACAAGTAGAGACCCTGATAGATGTCCTTGAGCTCGTCGAGCAGGGCATGTATCTCCTTCTCGAGGGTGCGCTTGGCACTGCCCGAGGGGATGACCTGCTGGATCATGTCTTCGTGGCGACGCACCATGCCCTTGAACTCGGCCTCGTAAGCGATGTCGCCCTTGGTGGCCATGGCTGCGGTGCGGATGAGCTGGTCGGTGATGCCGCCCAAAGCTGACACCACGACGATGACGGGCTCTTGCTCGGCCTCTACAATCTGCTTTACCTTAAGTATACTATCAACGGAACCAACTGATGTTCCGCCAAATTTCATTATCTTCATACCTATATGCTATGTTTGTTATTTTGCTCGTATATTAACAAACTGCAAAGATAATCATTTTGCGCAATACTGTGCAATAAAACACATATTTACATGAAAAAACAAAGAAAAAGTAAAGATTTGTTTGTTTTTGTTAAAATTTTATTGCAACTTTGGCGATGAAATGTAATTTGACGCAAAAAACACAATCTTACCAACCTAACTATCTGATGACCATGGAACACGAGAAGGATATCGTATACTCGCAGGCCGTGAAGGCTGGCAAGCGTATCTACTACCTTGATGTAAAACGCAACAAGCGCGACGAACTATTCCTCGCCATCACCGAGAGCAAGAAGATCGTACAGAATGATGGGGCTGAGCCCTCTTTCACATTCGAGAAGCACAAGATCTTCCTCTACCCTGAAGATTTCAGCAAGTTTATCGGGGCGCTGAGCCAAGCTATCGGCTACATCCACGAAAACCAGCCCAACAACGGTGCCTACGACGCAGAGATGAGTGACGAGAACATCGCAACAGAGATCTCTACGGCCGAACCTATCGCACTGGATAGCGAGCTGAACATTGAAATTGATTTCGAATAATGATTTAGTAAAAGGACAACACATAAAGGCGAGCAGCAATGCCCGCCTTTATTGTTTATGGATGAGCTGCTCATTGCTCATTTTTTGGGGAGAGACGATAGTCTGTCCGCGGCTTTATTTTGGGAGTTTAGGAGTGAAGGAGAATTTTTAGGAGTAAAGGAGTATAGGAGTGAAGGAGTAAAGACAATACTATAGACTATGAAAATCGCAAGCCGCGGACGGACTATCGTCTTCACTCCTAAGCGTAGCGTAACTCCTAAACTCCTAAACTCCAGAAACAAGCGAAGCGAAAACTCCTTCACTCCTATACTTCCCCAAAAAGTTACTCCCCAAGAAGAAGTCCTCACACCTCCCTTGCGAGAATCTGCTCTATGCGCTGGAGCTCTTCGGGGGCGAAGTGCTGATTGTCGAGGGCATGCAGGTTCTTGTCGAGCTGCGCCACGGAGCTGGCACCGACGATGACGGAGGTGACGCGCTCGTCGTGCAGGAGCCAGGCAAGGGACATCTCGGCCAGTGTCTGCCCACGCTGCTGAGCTACCTCATTGAGGGCACGCAACTGCTCTGCGAGGGATGGAGCGAGCATGTCGGGGCGGAGGAAATGGCCTATGGCCATGCGCGAGTCGTCGGGGATGCCCTGCAAGTAGCGATCGGTGAGCAGGCCCTGCGCCAAGGGCGAGAAGGCTACGAAGCCGGCACCATGGGCATGGGCCTGGGGGATGACATCGCTCTCGGGCTGGCGGGTGAGCATGTTGTAACGACCTTGATAGAGGAGACAGGGCACCTCGTGCGCGGCAAGGTAAGCATAGGCCTCGCGTGCCACAGGCTCGGGGTATTTGGAGAGGCCTACATAGAGGGCTTTGCCCGAACGCACGATGTCGACAAGGGCTTGCATAGTCTCCTCGAGCGGGGTGTTGGGGTCGTAACGGTGCGAGTAGTAGATGTCGACATACTCCAACTGCATGCGGCGCAGGCTCTGGTCGAGGCTGGCCATGAGGCTCTTGCGCGAGCCCCAGTCGCCATAGGGTCCGGGCCACATGAGATGACCGGCCTTAGTGGCTATGAACAACTCGTCGCGGTGGGTGTGGAGCGACTGCTTCATGTAGCGACCGAAGCGCTCCTCGGCGGCTCCATTGGGCGGACCGTAGTTGTTGGCAAGGTCGAAGTGACAGATGCCATGATCAAAGGCGTAGTGGACAATGTCGAGACCAAGCGACTCGTCGTGGTGCTCGCCAAAATTGTGCCAGAAACCTAATGAGATCTCGGGCAATAACACGCCACTCTTGCCTGCACGGCGGTAGTGCATGCTATCGTAGCGGTCGGCGCGGGGGATGTACTTGTTCATAATGATGATTGGGTAATGGGAAGTGAGAAGTCTTCTCACTTTAGGAGTTTAGGAGTATTTTATTTGGGGGAGTGAAGGAGTATAAGGAGTGAAGGAGTAAAGACAATACTATAGACTATGAAAATCGCAAGCCGCGGACGGACTATCGTCTATACTCCTAAGCGAAGCGAAAACTCCTATACTCCTTTACTCCCAAAGAAGAAACTCTCCTATACTCCTTTACTCCCCAAAAACATACTCGCAAAAGCAGTTGCTAACCAAAAAAAACACTGACGCGCGGGCTCGTGCCTCACGCGTCAGTCGCTTGTCAAGTCCCGAATGGTGTGGAGGGTATGATTACTCCTCGGGCTTCATGTTGGTGTATACATTCTGTACATCCTCATCCTCCTCGAGACGCTCTACGATCTTGTCGATGGTAGCACGCTGCTCCTCAGTAACATCCTTGAGGTCGTTGGGGATGCGGGTGAACTCGGCACTGCGTACCTCGAAACCGCACTCCTCAAGGTGCTTCTGGATCTGTGAGAATGACTTGGGGTCGCCATAGATGGTGATCTCGGTGCCGCCCTCTTCCTTCTCTTCCTCATCGTACTCGTCTTCTACACCGAAGTCGATGAGCTCGAGGATGAGCTCGTCCATATCCACATCGTCCTTCTT
>JAZKZX010000006.1:0-6318 GCA_045612925.1 Bacteroidaceae bacterium | reverse complement strand
GTATGGCCTCCTCGATATTCCTTTCCGCGCCACTGCCCAACCAATAGTGTTCAGCAAGGTAAAACATTCCTATCTTATCGCCCTTCTTGGCCAACAGCTCATATAACCTGATAGCTTCAACAGGGTTTCTCTCTGTGCCATTTCCCATTTCGTATCGGTGTGCAAGAATCGCTTGTGCCCAAGATATATCCTGCTCGGCTATCCTTCGCAACCAGTAGGTGCTCCATGATAGATTAGCATAATTCTTTTCGCATATCTCATACAACTGAGTCATGGCGTTCACATCACCAGTCTCAGCTTGCTGCTCCAACTCTTTCAGCAGTCCCTTCTTATAAGTGTAGGGGCTGCTTCGGGTAATTTGGATATCATCTAACTCCTGTTGTTCGTACCACCAATCTCTGTATCGTTTCCATAACAAATCCCTGTCTGGCCCTTCTTCTGCCTCTTCTTTCTTCTCTATTTCTAGGGGTTTCTTTTCTTCGATGTCAAGCTCCTCATCCCATTCACCCCACTCACCGCACTCATCTTTGGCTGCTAGTACATCTATCTTTTCCTTATCTATTCTGTCGAGTAGTGCCATGCCATCTTGTGCTCTCCACGAGGAGTGTTGAGAATTCTCTTTGGCATATTTCACAAAAGCTAACCACTCGTTAGCAGCTTCGTGTCCCTGCTCACCTGCCTGTACAAACCATCTGATAGCCTCCTCTCTGTCGGGTTTTACGTAGCTCCCATATTCATAGTAGAGGCCCAGGATGAATTGTGCCTCGGCAATGCCTGCCTCGGCCTGTTCCTTGCACCACTGGAAGGCCTGCTCATAATTGGCAAAGCAACAAAGTACCAAACCAAACTTAGCATCGGCATTGCCTTGCGCTGCAGCTTTCTCATACCATTGCTTCACCTCCTCTCTGTCACACGAAATGCCATTGCCAAAGTAGCCGCAATTGCCTATGCGAAACTGAGCCTTGGCCAACCCCTTCTTAGCAGCTGCATACCAATGGCCTTCAGCTCCGTACCTGAAGTCATTATATAACGATTCGTACATGCCTACGTAGTATTGCGCCTCAGCATCGCCCTGCATGGCTTGATTGTACCAGTTTACTATTGTCTGTTCTGAGATGTTGTAAGAAAACTTTTCCATAGCATTTAACTTTGTTTACTTCGCAAAGATATAGTATTCCGACGCCAACAGGCTGCAAGAGTTCTTGTATAATTTCTGCCCGATGCAAATAGTACCAAAACCACGCAGTTTTGGTACCGCTTGTCGTTTCATGAAGCAAAAGTTTAGGTGTCGCCTACGACATGATGTGTCCGAGGGTGAAGGTATTTATCACCTACAGGAGGTCACGGATTTGCACAGATTACAGCGCGCTATATTTGTGCTTGCCATCCGGATGGCATACGAGCGATAGCGATGTATGAAAATCTGTGTCATCTGTTTTATTTCTGTTACATTCTGTTGACAATAAAATCCGTGTTCATTTGTGTTATCCGTGGGCACTTATTTTTTCTCCCAGGGGTGAGGCATTGTTAACTACAATTTTTATATTTGGATGAGCAATATAAGTGAAAACAGCAACGGGTGTCATGGAGGCTAAAACAAGCTCAACCTTTGTCTTGGATAGTTAATTAATCTTAAATAAACCTTACGTTTGTTTATTTTTGCCCATTTTACCCCCATTTTTCGCTGTTTTTGCCCGATTTTGTACAAAAAACGACCCTATATATAGAGGGGCTTCTTTTCTAAGGCGCTTCAACATGACTTTTATATTCACTTAAAACAATTAGCTGATGAGACAACTAAAGATTTCGACTAGCATCACCACCCGCAGTGAAACACTCGACAAGTACTTGCAGGATATCAGTCGCCAACCCATGATTTCTCTCAACGAGGAGGTAGAGCTTGCTCAGCGCATCCGTCAGGGCGACCGTGCAGCCTTGGAGAAGCTCACCCTTGCTAACTTGCGTTTCGTGGTTTCGGTAGCCAAGCAATATCAGAACCAGGGTATGAGTCTTACCGATCTCATCAACGAGGGTAACATCGGGTTACTCAAAGCCGCTGAGAAGTTCGACGAGACCCGAGGATTCAAGTTCATCAGCTATGCCGTGTGGTGGATACGCCAGTCCATACTGCAGGCCCTGGCCGAGCAGTCGCGTAACATACGCTTGCCGCTCAACCAGGTGGGGTTGCTCAACAAGATCAGCAAGGAGTCGGCACTGTTCGAGCAGCAGCATGAGCGTCGTCCAACATCGGAGGAGCTGTCAGACATCTTGGATATCCCTGCGGAGAAGATCGACGAGGCACTGAGCCACTCAGGCTCCCCCCTCTCCGTAGACGCTCCCTTCGAAGAGGGTGAGTCAAACAGCCTGCTCGATGTGCTCCCCAGTGGCGACACGCCCACCACCGACAAGGCGCTCATGAACGAGTCGCTCGCCACAGAGATCGATCGCGCCCTCTCCACGCTCAGCAAGCGCGAGAAGGAGATACTGCAGATGCTTTTCGGCATCGGCTATCAGGAGATGACACTCGAGGAGATAGGTGACCACTTTGGCCTCACTCGTGAGCGCGTACGCCAAGTCAAGGAGAAAGCCCTCCGCCGCCTCCGCAATACCTCTCGCAGCACCCTGTTGAAGACTTACTTGTAGGCTATGAAAAAAACTTTTCAACAATAACGAAAACGATAACTAAAAAATAAAGTTTTCCTTATTTTTGGTCAAGGTATCGGCAATCATTACAACTACATGATACATAATATAATAGCGACCGACACCCGGTATCGGTCATCAATCAGCTCATTCATTGCCATTTACAAGCAAGTACCGACACCTTAACAGAAAAACGGAGAAGTTAATCAAACAACCATTTTACAGTAAAATCAAGACAGACGCTCACGGCCCGTGGCTGCGTTTTTCCGATTGGCTTGGGGATTGAGCGAATTAAGGGCAAGGATGTGGGGCTAAAACAAACCATCAGCAAGGCTTTCGAGGTACGTCTACATCTATTTCTCGAAAACCTTGCAGATATCGAACTCTTTAAGACTTGAAGCAAATCATCGAATACGAAAACTATGTCGTTCTATGTTACCCTCGGACCCTTTGGTGAGGAGGTGCGCTCACTTATAGATAAGGAACATGCAGGGAATCTTGTCGATGGGTGGGCGTTGGCCTTTCCACTCGGCAATGGTACGCGTCACGACATACTCATCTTCACAGGTGAGGTTAGCAGCGATGCAGAGGCGGGTCTGCGGGCGACATGAGCGGAGGATGTCATCAAACATCTTCAGATTGCGGTAAGGAGTCTCGATGAAGAGTTGGGTCTGATGCTCGGCATAGGCTCGCGACTCGAGTTGCTTGAGAGTCTTGGCACGCTCACTGGCATCGATAGGCAAGTAGCCATGAAAAGCGAAGCTCTGACCATTGAAGCCCGAGGCCATGACACCGAGAATGATGCTCGAAGGACCGACAAGAGGAACCACCTTAAGCTTCTTGCGCTGTGCTATGGCTACCACATCGGCACCGGGATCGGCAACGGCAGGGCAACCCGCCTCGGAGATGACACCCATGGCCTCGCCTGCCTGCAGAGGCTTGAGATACGAGGCTATCGCCTCGGGTGAGGTGTGCTTGTTGAGCTCATAGAAGGTGAGTTCGTCGATATTGATGTCGCGGTCGACCTTCTTCAAGAAACGGCGTGCCGTGCGCACATCTTCTACAATGAAGTGGCGCAGGGCCACTACGATATCGTGATTGTAGACAGGAAGCACCTTCTCGATGGGCGTGTCACCCAAGGTGCAAGGGATGAGGTAGAGTGCGGGAGTCATATTGGGTTGTTGGTTGTTATAATCGCTTATGGTGCGTGATACATGTAGGTAGCTCTTCGGGATAGTGGGTTACCATGATGAGGGTCTTCTCGGGGCGTGAGCAGAACTCATCAATAATGGTGCGTACCATCTCGCGACGCTCGGTGTCAAGTCCATGCAGGGGTTCGTCGAGGATAAGCAGTTCGGGGTCTTTAACGAAGGCACGAGCCAGGAGCACCAGGCGTTGCTCACCTGACGAGAGTTTCAGGAAGGTGCGCTGGGCAAGCTCCTCGATACCGAACACGCGCATCCACTGCAAGCAGGTATCCATCTGCTCGGGGCGCGGACGCACATAGAGCCCTACGCTATCGTGCAGGCCTGATGCTACAATCTCTATCGCAGGAAGGTCCTTGAGGTAAGCACGGTGCATCTCGGGCGATACATAGCCAATGCGACGCTTGATATCCCAAATGCTCTCTCCCGTACCTCGACGACAACCGAAGAGATTGATGTCGCAGGCATAGGCTTGCGGATTGTCGCCACAGACGAGACCGAGCAACGCCGACTTGCCACTACCGTTACGGCCATGCAATGCCCAGCGCTCACCACGCTGCACCTCCCAATCGAGATGCTCGAAGATGATGCGTTCGCCGTAGCGAAGGGTTACATCGCGGAAAGAGATGATGGCAGAAGGGGCCTCGCCCCCCGCCCTCCCCCGAAGGAAGGGAGCCTGCAAGCATCGCGACACCAAGTTCTCCTCGAGAGAGGTTAGAGAAGACCTCTCTTTCATCTCTACCACTCTAGTCACAAAGTTGGGGATATCTTCACGGCGCGATACGACAAGTATCAGTTGCAGGCCACGCTCGGCGATGAGGCGTTGTAGAAGATCAGTGAGCTGGCTACGAGTCGCGGCATCGAGTCCAATGAACGGATTGTCCATGATGAGTACACGAGGGTTTGTCATCAGCGCCTTCACAATCTGCAATCGACGCAGCTCGCCACTGGAGAGCATCACCAGCTGCTTGCCGAGCAAGTCCTCGATAGAGAAGTCGGCATATAACGCTGCCACATACTCATCGGCATATTCGGCGGGGAGCACATCGCTCACTAGAGGAGATAGTTCTACATCTTGCGAGTGCCAGCGCTGCTGATAGTAGTAGCTGCCGTCGGCATCGCCATAACTGTCACGAAAAGCCATATAAAGGATATTCTCGAACACCATGCGATGGGCATACTCACCAAAGTCGTAGTGTACCTCGTTCATCAGCAGAGGATAGCGTCCGATAATGGTGTTTACCAACTTGGTCTTACCACTTCCATTAGGGCCATAAATGGCCAACTGCTCACCCTCGTGCAGGACAAAGTTGACCGGCTCGACCAACCTATAATCAGGATGCCGCGCTACACCATTGACTATCTCAATAACCTTTCTTGCCATACTTTCTCATTGAAAGTGCAAAGATACGAATAAGCGAGCGAGAAATATGAAGCTTGCTTCAATATTTTTCACTGCGAGCGAATAATATAAAGCTTGCTTTAATTTTTCACAGCGAGCGAAAGTATCTTCGCAGAATGCAGAGATACGAATAAGTTCCCTAAATCATCTAGTACATCTAAGACTTCCTATGAGATTAAAATAAATAAAAAAAGTAAAGGCCGGCCATACGGCCAGCCTTTACGGGAAGTTATAGAAGTGAGTTAATTACTTCTTGCCTTCGAGCTGCTCCTTAAGAGCTGCAAGTGCGTCGATGTCACCAAGTGTGGTAGCAGCAGCCTTGTTCTCGATTGAGGGAGCTGCCTCTTCCTTCTTAGCGCTCTTCTTAGCTGCAGCAGCAGCCTTCTTCTCAGCACGCTCAGCAGCCTTAGCTACATCTTCGAAGATGCGGCTGTGAGAGAGGATAATGCGCTTAGCCTCCTTGTTGAACTCGATCACCTTGAACTCGAGCTTCTCATCAGCCTGAGCCTGTGAACCATTCTCCTTAACGAGGTGCTTGGGAGTAGCGAAGCCCTCAACACCGTAGGGAAGAGCTACTACAGCGCCCTTGTCGAGCAACTCTACTATGGTACCCTCGTGGATTGAGTCAACCTTGAAGATTGTCTCGAATACATCCCAGGGGTTCTCCTCAAGCTGCTTGTGACCAAGGCTCAAACGACGGTTTTCAGCGTCGATCTCAAGAACCTGTACATCGAGCTGTGCACCAATCTGAGTGAACTCAGAGGGATGCTTAACCTTCTTTGTCCAAGAGAGGTCAGAAACGTGGATAAGACCATCAACACCCTCCTCGATCTCTACGAAGATACCGAAGTTAGTGAAGTTGCGAACCTTAGCAGTGTGCTTAGAGCCTACGGGGTACTTAGTATCGATACCTGCCCAGGGATCAGCCTTGAGTTGCTTGATACCGAGTGACATCTTGCGCTCGTCGCGGTCGAGTGTCAATACTACCGCCTCTACCTCATCGCCTACAGACATGAAGTCCTGAGCTGAACGGAGGTGCTGGCTCCATGACATCTCTGATACGTGGAT
>JAZKZX010000005.1:0-23445 GCA_045612925.1 Bacteroidaceae bacterium | reverse complement strand
TCAAGAAGGTCGTTGATACCTACTACCTGAATGTCGTTGCCGAAGTTCTTCACTGCAGCGCGGAATACCATACGGCCGATGCGACCGAAACCGTTAATACCAAGTTTAATCATTGTACTTAAATTTAATTAAAACGTTTATAATTAAAAAAAATCTCGTTTCTTACTCTATCGGGGAGCTATCCACAATTGCATCTCTTCACTGTAGTACATGCCACTACGAGTAGTGCCAGCAACACATAAGCGAGAATATAATAGCGTCTTTTCATCCCGTAATCAAACTATTTCACCGCAAATTTAAGATATTCTTTTCATATATTGCACTAAAATCGGAACAAAATGATAAGAAATATCATAAAATCTTGCAATTTCGTTGGAGAAAAATAGTTACCCCAATATGAAAGACGCTTTATTTGCTATATGAAATTGGCAATAAAAAGTCAATACATCATCATCGCCAACACTCCGAGGGCCTCCTCGACCGTCTTGATACCCTTGAAGAGCAGGCTACGCTTACCAGACAGTTCGCGAAAACGGCACTCATAGGGCGACATGGCGGTGTAGTTCATCACACGCCCGAAGGCTGCGCTGTCGTAGTAGGGGCTCTCGAGGTTGCTCACGAAGTAGAGCGCCATCTGGCCACCCTTGAGCAAGATCTTCTCTATACCGAGCTGCTTGCCCAAACGACGCAGGGGGACTACGCGAAGCAACTCCTCGCCCGTAGGCGGCACGGCACCAAAGCGGTCGGTGAGGCGGGTGCGGAACTTCTTCAGTTCTTCATCGCTCTCCAGACTATCAAGCTCGCGATATACGAGCATGCGCTCACTGCTGGTGGGGATATACTCATCGGGGAAGAGGAGTTCGAGGTCGCTCTCTACAGCGCACTCTTCAACAAAACCCTCACCGCTAATCTTACCATCATCACCCGCATCGCCCATGATGAGGTCGGCAAACTCATTGGCTTTGAGTTCGTGTACCGCTTCGCCCAAGATCTTCTGGTAGGTCTCGTAGCCGAGGTCGGCAATGAAACCGCTCTGCTCGGCACCAAGCAGATTGCCCGCACCACGAATATCGAGGTCTTGCATGGCAATATGTATGCCACTGCCCAGATCGGTAAAGTTCTCGATGGCCTGTAGTCTGCGGCGTGCCTCGGAGGTAAGTCCCGAGAGGGGCGGTGCCAACAGATAACAGAAGGCCTTCTTATTGCCACGGCCCACGCGACCACGCATCTGGTGCAGGTCACTGAGTCCGAAATTGTGCGCAGCATTAATAATGATAGTATTGGCATTGGGGATATCGATACCGTTCTCTACAATGGAGGTGGCAATAAGCACATCATAGTCATGATTGACAAAGCCCATGATAACCTTCTCCAATTCTTCGGGCGGCATCTGGCCGTGTCCGATACATACACGAGCATCGGGTACGCAGCGGGTGATGAGAGCAGCCAGCTCGGGCAGATTTTGTATGCGGTTGTTGATAAAGAAGAGCTGTCCGTTGCGGCTGAGCTCGAAGTTGACCGCCTCGCGTATAATCTCCTCGTTGAAGGTGTGCACCTCGGTCTGTATGGGATAGCGATTGGGAGGCGGCGTCTGTATCACACTCAAGTCGCGCGCTCCCATAAGCGAGAACTGCAATGTACGCGGTATGGGAGTGGCGGTGAGGGTGAGCGTATCGATGCTCACCTTCATCTGGCGTAATTTTTCCTTTACCGATACACCAAACTTCTGCTCTTCGTCGATGATGAGCAAGCCCAAATCTTTGAAGTGCACTCCCTTGCCGATAAGTTTGTGCGTACCTACTACTATATTCACTTCACCACTCTTAAGCCCTTCGAGCACCTTCTTGGTGTCGGCTGCCGAGCGGGCACGACTCAAGTACTCGACCTTGCAGGGCAGATTCTTCAGTCGTTCCGAGAAGGTGCGCCAGTGCTGATAAGCCAACACGGTAGTAGGCACGAGCACTGCCACCTGCTTATTGTCGCACGCTGCCTTGAAGGCTGCACGCACCGCCACCTCGGTCTTGCCGAAGCCCACATCGCCACACACGAGGCGGTCCATCGGGCGCTCGCGCTCCATATCGCCTTTCACATCAAGGGTTGCCTTCAACTGGTCGGGCGTATCTTCATAAATAAAGCTTGCCTCCAACTCGTGTTGCAGGAAGCTGTCGGGGCTATAGGCAAATCCCTTCTCCTGTGCACGCTGCGAGTAGAGTTTGATAAGGTCGCGCGCGATATCCTTGATCTTGGTCTTGGTGCGCTCCTTGAGCTTCTCCCAAGCGCCTGTGCCAAGTTTGTTGATGCGTGGAGCCTCGCCCTCCTTACTCTTATATTTCGAAATCTTGTGCAGAGAGTGAATAGAGACGAACACCACATCATCGTTGCTATAGACGAGCTTGATAACCTCCTGCGTACTATTGCCATTGGGCATACGCACCAGTCCGGCAAAGCGTCCTACGCCATGGTCGATGTGCACCACATAGTCGCCTGGCTCAAATTGCGACAACTCCTTGAGCGAGATGGCCATCTTACCACTGCGTGCCTTGTCGCTGCGGAGGTTGTACTTATGGAAACGATCGAATATCTGATGGTCGGTGAAGCAGGCTACACGCATCGTCGTATCGGTGAAGCCTCCGTGGATGGTCTTATCCACCGCTACGAAGGGAATATCGTTGCCACGCTCCTCAAAGATGGTCTTCAATCGCTCGGCCTGCTTGGCGCTATCGGTGAGAATGTATAGTTGATAGCCCCGTTCAATGAGGTCGGTGAGCGACTGTTCCACCAGTTCAAAATTCTTATGAAAGAGGGGCTGAGGCGAGGTATCAAAACTTACCACAGCCTGAACTGTAGTGGACGATTTTACTCCGAACTCTATGCGCCGGAAGGCTTGAGTCTTGCGGATGAAATCCGCAGCATCCAATAGGTTAATGCTGCAATCCGTAGCCTCGTCGGCACTCTGCATTGCTTGCAGCGAAAGTCCTTCTTCGCTGAATTGTGCTATCCGCTCGTGCACCCACAGATAATCCTGAAATGCGAGTGCTGTGCCGTCAGGCAAAGCATCAAAGAAGGTTACTTGACCCTGCTCACTGACTCCTTCAAAGTTGGGCACAATGCTGATATGTTCCACCTTATCACGCGAGAGTTGCGTCTCAATCTCGAAGGTGCGTATACTATCAATCTCATCGCCGAAGAGGTCGATGCGGAAGGGGTATTCCGAAGCGTAGGAGAAGACATCGATGATACTACCACGCACGGCAAACTGCCCCGGCTCGTAGACATAGTCCACGCGCTCGAAGCCCTCGCCTATCAGCGTCGCCTCCATTTTGGAGATCTCTATCGTGTCGCCCACCGCCAAAGTTATCGAGCGGTCATTCAGCATGTCGCGCGACACTACCAATTCAGCTAGAGCATCGGGATAGGTAACGATATAAAGCCTCCCTCCTGCCCCTCCCGAGGAGGGGTGACTTTGGGTTCGCAATGCCTGTTTCCCCCTCTCCTTGGAAGAGGGTTGGGGTGAGGCTACCAATCTTGTGAGCACCTCTGTGCGCAGTACCTCATTGGCAGAGTCCTTTTGACCGTACTTGATAGCGCGCTTATACGATGAAGGGAGAAAGAGCACCTGTGCATCGCCCAACATCTGTGTCAAGTCGTGGTAGAAATAGCCAGCTTCTTCGAGGTCATTGAGCACAAAGAGCGCCACAGGCACCTGCCACGACTTCTCTGCACTTGCCAACGCTGCAAACAGCATGGGAGCCGCCGATGCCGACAGCCCCTTAAAGTGCATCGTGCGCACACTATCATCACCCCACACCTTCTGCACCGCTGCCACGCCCGAATGCCCAGCAAAGCGCTTCACCAAATCGATTATCTCCATATTACCTCAACACCTTTAGGACAGATGAGACAATTGTTCCACCCGTCTATTACAAAGGCAAAAAAATCACATTACATACCGCAGACTACTTCAGATACTCCGTGATACCACCGCTCAATTGGAGGAGAGAGATCTCACACACCTTGGTATTATACTCTGCCACAAGGATGCGTTCTTCGGCATCGAGAAGGCTCTTTTGAGCTTCACGCATCTCAATACCCGAAAGGTCGCCAAGCAAGTAACGTTCATGTGCAATATCATAATTTTCACGAGCAGCTATCACATTTTCTTTCTCCAAAGCAAGCAGCATGCGGTTGTTCTCGTAGGCTTGCCATAAGTCGGCAAGGTCGGTATAGAGTGAGAGAGTCAGGTCATACTCCTCAAGTTCTGCATTCTTAACCGAGAGGCGGGCATTACGTTGCTCACTGCGACGCTTACCATCGTAGAGGTTAAAGCCGACTGATACCCCCACATCACCACTCCATTGATTGCGACGTAGAGTGCTACCTACACCGTAGTGATTGGTCCGGTACCCATACCCTCCATTGAGTTTTACATAAGGATAGTTGCGCGAACGCACACTGCGAAGCTCAATATCAGCAAGTGTACGATTGTGACTTGCCATAATCATAGAGGCATTGTTCTCCTTAGTCTGCACCCATAGGCTATCAAAGGTAGGAAGCACGAGAAGGTCTATATCGTCTTCCAATGTGGTAAAGTTTACATCAAGGCTATCGGCCGCCATCAGTTCGTGCAGACGAATACGCGATGAAGCCAACAGCTCACGCTGCTTGAGGCACTGAGCACTATCGGCATTGAAGTCGACACGTGCCTGCAAAAGGTCGAGACGCGAGAGCGAACCTATCATCCAACGCTCATATACGATACGAAGACGTTCACGCGAGAGTTCAACAGCAGATACATAGTTTTGTAGGCGCTGGCGCTGCTGCACGAAATTATAGTATTCAGCTGTCAACTCGGCCATATAGTCTTCAACAGCAAGGCGAGTTTGGATAGACGAGATGAGCGAGAGTTCTCTCAAGCGATCGTAATTGGCCACAGTCTTGAAACCATCGAACAATGTCCACGACACATCGATGCCAGCATCAATACCATCATCATAAACACCTCGATTTTGAGTAACACCACCATCTCGAGAGGACGTATTGTTACCATAGGCTGAACCACTATAGCCAGCCGAAATACTCACCGAAGGGAGCAATCCAGCATTCTCCATAGTAGCATTATTGGCAGCAATCTGCTCTTCATTACGAATAATACGAAGCGAATAATTCTTGTTCAGCCCCTTCTCTAGGCACTCTTGTAGAGTCTGCGGACTGGCATCCTTGGATGCTTGCAGCGTTTCACTATGCAAAGTGGACAGAATTGAGGTGCTGTCATTATCCTCAATAGCAAGCATGGGCATAGCAAACAATGCTGCCACTACATATATGAAGAATCCTTTCATTGTTGTTCCTCCTCTTTTGATTGATCAGTAGATATGTAACTATAGATGGCAGGCACCACATACATGGTCATGATGGTCGAGATGAGCATACCGCCTACTACGGCTGTACCCATGGCAATACGTCCGTTGGCACCCTCACCCGTAGCAAACATCAAGGGGAGCAAGCCGAGCATGGTAGAGGTACTGGTCATGAGGATAGGACGCAAGCGCTGTACCGAGGCCTCGCGAATAGCGGTCATCTTGTCCTCACCACTCTTCTGACGCTGATTGGCAAACTCAACGATGAGGATACCATTCTTGGCCACAAGACCCACGAGCATAATCATACCAATTTCGGAGTAGATATTCATCGTCTGCTCCCCCACGAGCATGAAGATGAGGGCACCGAAGATAGCCAAGGGGATGGTAATCATGATGATGATGGGGTCCTTAAAGCTCTCGAACTGGGCAGCCAGGATGAGGTAGATGAGCAGGAGGGCCAAGCCGAAGGCGAAGAAGAGGCTCGATGAACTCTCGCGGAACTCCTTGGACTCACCCGATAGGGCGGTGCGGAAGGTGTCGTCAAGCACTTCAGCGGCAATCTTATCCATCTCGTCGAGACCATCACCGATGGTCTTACCCTCGGCCAAGCCAGCCGAGATGGTGGCAGCTACGAAGCGGTTGTAGCGATAGAGCTTGGGAGGCGCGATACCCTCGACGAGCTCTACGAGGTTGTCCATCTGTATCATCTCGCCCGTAGCACTACGCATGTAGATAGACTTGAGGTTCGATGGTGCGTTGCGCTGCTGACGATTGATCTCGCCTACAATCTCATACTGCTTTCCGTTGAGGTAGAGGTAACCCATACGCTGACCGCTGAGACCATACTGGAGGGTCTGCGCGATGTCGCGAGTGTGAACGCCCATGAGATTGGCCTTCTCACGATTGATCTCGATGCGCACCTCGGGCTTGCTGAACTTGAGGTTCACGTCGGCCATCTGGAAGACGGGGTTCTCGTACACCTTGGCAAGGAACGTGGGAAGCACCTCGGCCAGTTTCTCGATATCGGTAGCCTGCAACACATACTGCACGGGCATACCGCCACGACGGCCACCGAAGGTAGACTGCTGCTGCACGAAGGAGCGTGCACCGGTCTTCTTCTGCACCTCACGCGAGAGCTTGGCGGCCACATCCATCTGGCTATAGTCGCGTTCATTGATGTCGGGCAGAGTAATCTGAATGTTACCCGAACCGCTCGACACGCGGGCAGTGATGAATTTGGCATCGGGCACGAGCGAGTCGGCCAACTGGTTGATTTCTTCGGTATAATCGCGCATGTATTCATAGGTAACCCCCTCTGGCCCCATGGTGCGAATGGTAATCTGCGAACGATCCTCGAGGGGAGCCATCTCGGCAGGCACCTCACCCCACATCCATACGCAGGCACCGAGCGAGATGATCATCACGACAAGGGCCACCATGCGGTGACGGAGGATAAAGTTGAGCGAGCGCTCATAGAAGTTATTGAGTCCCACAAAGAAGGGCTCGGTCTTGCGGTAGAACCATCCCTGTTCTTTGCGGCGCTTGAGTATCTTGGTGGCGAGCATGGGAGTCACGGTGAGCGCGGCAAATGAAGAGATAATCACCGCACCGGCAATCACCAACGCAAACTCACGGAACAGGCGGCCCGTCATACCATCCATGAAGACGATGGGGAAGAACACGGCCAGCAAGGTGATGGTGGTAGAGATAACGGCAAAGAAGATTTCCTTGGCACCCTCGATACCTGCAGCACGGGGGCGCATACCCTTCTCTATTCGTATATAGATGTTCTCCGTCATCACGATGGCATCGTCGACCACGAGTCCCACGGAGAGCACGATGGCCAACATTGTAAGCACATTGATGGAGAAGCCCAATACATACATGATGAAGAAGGCACCGATGAGCGATACAGGGATGACGATACAGGGGACAAGCGTCACACGCCAGTCGCGCAAGAAGAGGAAGATGATAACAATAACGAGCACAAAAGCCTCGATGATTGTATCCTTCACCTCGGCAATAGAGGCACGGATAAAGCGGGTATTATCAAAGCTATATTCATACTTCACATCCTCGGGGAGGTCTTTCTTCATCACCTCCATGCGTTCATACACTGCCTCTGCAATGTTAATGTGGTTAGCACCGGGCTGAGGAATCACTACCACACCCACCATGGGCACACCATTCATCTTCATGTAGCTCTTGATGTCGCGGGCGCTGAGTTCGGCACGGCCGATATCGCTGAAACGGATGATGCGTCCATCCTGCTCCTTGATGACGAGGTTGTTGAACTCATCAGTGGTGTGCATCAAGCCGAGCGTACGGATGGAGAGTTCCACGGTGTTACCCTCAATACTTCCTGAGGGCAGTTCGACATTCTCCTTATCAAGGGCATTCTTCACGTCCATGGGAGTGAGCCCATAGCCCGACATCTTTACAGGGTCGAGCCAGAGTCGCATACAATACTTCTTTTCACCCCAAATGCTCACACCGCTCACCTCGGGGATGGTCTGCAACTGTTCCTTCACGGTGAGGTCAGCAATCTCGCTGAGTTCGAGTAGAGAGCGCTTGTCGCTCTGGATGGCTACCATGAGGATGGGCGACGCATCGGCATCGGCCTTCGACACGGTAGGAGGATCACAGTCTCGTGGGAGGAAGCGCTGGGCACGTGACACCTTGTCACGCACATCATTGGCAGCCGTCTCGAGATCTACTGAAAGTTCAAACTCTACGGTAATGTTACACGAACCCTGCTGGCTGACACTGGTAAGCGAGCGGATACCGGGAATACCGTTGATATTCTGCTCGAGCGGCTCGGTAATCTGGTTCTCTATGACATCGGCATTAGCACCGGGATAGGAGCACGACACCGAGATAATGGGGTTATCCACCGAGGGATATTCGCGCACGCCAAGGCTCATGTAACCAATCGCACCGAAGAGCACGATGATGAGCGTAAATACGGTGGCAAGCACCGGGCGACGTATACTAAGTTCTGATATGTTCATAGCTTTGCTCTGCTATTTACAATTTGACTATTTACTATTGATGTACTATTGTCTTCGCGGCTACCAAATAGCCAAATTGCACATTGTAAATAGTGAAATGGTAAATTAAAATCAATTTTCAATTTGCTTGACAACGTCCAATACCACAGCCTGTCCTTCACGCAACTGCATGGTACCCGTAGTAATGACTGTATCTCCGACTTCCAGGCCTTGTACAACCTGAACAAGTTCTTCGTTGCGGATACCCTTGGTGATAATAACCGACTCAGCGCGACCATTCTTATAGAGGAATACCTTATCGTGACCCATCTCTGATACGATGGCCTCGCTCGGCACGGCAATAGCATCGGGAAACTCGCGAGTGAGCAAGTTTACATTCACATAACGACCAGGGAAGAGTGCACCATCTGAATTGTCATAGAGCGCACGCACGGTAAAAGTACGCGTAGCCATATCAACACGAGAGTCGGTGGCATACACCTTTGCTGCACGCTCCTCGAGGTCGCCCTCTACAGTAAAATTGAGTCGAGCACCGGCTTTGAGCACACCCGAATAGCGTTCGGGCACCGAGAACTCGATCTTCAAAGGGTTCATCTTTGTAAGTTTCACAATAGGTGTTGTGGGCGATACATAGGCTCCGAGACTCACTTCACGTAGACCGAGCACACCATCGAACGGAGCACGCAACTCGCGCTGAGCAATGTTGGCCTTCACACGATCGATCTCTGCATGCAATCCGGCAAGGTTTGCCTGCGCCTCTTGGAAAGCCTCTTCACTGACAGCCTCCTTTTCTAACAAGGCATTCTGACGATACATGCGATCCTGGAATAGTTTCAGCTGTGCCTCCTGCTTGCGCAACTCAGCCTGTTGTGTTTCGTCATTTATTTTAGCCAACAAGTCACCCTTGTGCACATAGGCACCCTCTTGAAAGAGAATTTCCGTCACCTTACCTGAAGTCTCGAAAGCCAAACTTACCTCCTCATCGGGCATCACATTACCACTTATAAAAAGTTCGTCAGCAAACAGCACCTTGTCTAACACCACTGCTTGCACATTGAGTGCACGATTTTGCTTCGGAGCTTGCGGCTGCTTCACCACTTCATCCTTCAAATCCTCATTTACACGAGGCATGAATGTGCGCACGCCCAACACTGCAGCCAAGCCCACACCCACGACGCCCACGAGCGTCCATTTCAAAGTCTTGTTCATAATGTTATTTTGTGTTTATTTTTCGATTTATTTAATTATGCCCACAAATTTACAAAAAATTATATAAACAGCGATTTCTAAAAGGACTAATTATGATTTAAACAATCCTTTATATATCCATTCCCATAATGTAGTCATTCATGTAGTATCCATTACCTATGGCGAAATCGCCTTCATCAACCTTTGCCATACCCATCTTTTCGTAAAATGTCAATGCTTTGTTATTACGATTCACATTTAAACGCATTTGACATGGAGCGGGATGCAACTTCTTTATGTTCTTGATTGCCCATTCGAACAACATTCTCCCTAGATTTAACCCTTGACAATTGGGAAGGATGTACAGTTTTTGTAAATGAAACACATGCTCTCCCTCGGGCTGAATGGAGAGATAGCCCACAGCCCTACCCTCTTGGTAAGCCAAATAATAGATGTGTCGTTCCATCACCATCTGCCTACGCAAGCTTTCTTCGGAGTACATCCACTCCATCATATAATCAATCTGGTCAGGAGACAATATCTCCTTGTAGGTATCAGGGAATACCACTGAAGCTAAACTTCGTATTACGGGGATATCATCTAACTCAGCCTCACGGATTTTAAATACTCCACTCATAAATCACTTATTACAAGTGCGAAGGTAGCAATAAGTTTCAAAACATCAAACAAACAATGCGAATAAAGAGAATAAGCAATCTCCAAATACTATGCATGCACACACGCTAATCGGGGCATAGACCTAACATAGGCCCTGCCCCTACAGCGAGTATATAATCGTCCCATGGAACGGAATATATACACAATATACAGCCACAACAAGTATGAGGTGAGATTTGTTTATTGAGCCTGACAACGCACGAAGTTCCCATTATAGGCTACATTGACCGTATAGATTTTCCCCGACTGAATAGGCATTTCTTGAATGACCTCTATACGATCGCTCCAGCCTCCTGCCGAACCAGTAAGCTTAAGTCGGATTGTGGTACCCTCTTCAATCACGGGATAATAGGCTATCTTATCTTGGTTTTCTTGGTTGAAGACGAGCGAACGACTATCTTGCGTGGTTACTGCGTGTATAGGAAACTTATCGAGGAAACTTTGTTCAAAGACAAATTGAACACCTGCATTATCCATAGTGCATGTTAGTGAGACTGAAGTGTGCTGATTGGATTCGATATCGAAAGTTGTCGTACCCACAAAGTGCGCCATACCCCATCTATCGTTAAGAGTTATGGCCTCTTCGGGTGTGCAACTCTCAGCCTTAAGCTGATAGCCCACAGCTGCAGGAAGGGTACATTCGGCCTCGGATAGTTCGCCCAAAAGACGATTTTCAAACAACAGTGTACCATTCGCCTCAGTCAACGTAATCTGAAAGTCCTCTACATCAAGATTCAACCCCGCACGGGTAATCACTTCGCTCTGCACCACACCAGGGGTAAGCGCTATTGAAAAAGTGCCTTTCTCAAATGACATTGATTCTATATTTGCATCGCCCTCACAACCCGTATGCAGTAATACAATTGCAAGAATAAAGAGCCGAGTGCAAATGGCCTTTAAATATACTCCAATTGGTTTCATCCTTATTATTCTCTGTATTGAACACTTATCTTATAAATTTTAGCATTGGTACTACTATTCCATCCCCCCTCATGAGAACAAGAAACAGAGGACGATGTTGTAGTCAATTCTCCGGACTTCGTCTGAGTATCAGTCTCCGTTTTTCCTGATTGGGGACTAATCTCCACCAAAGTCTTTCCACCACACTGCAGACTATATTTTGCACTCGTAAATTCCAAATTATATTTACTTACTGACACATTTTGTTGTACATTAACAGCAATTTTTTCAGGACAATAAAAAGACTTTGTAATTGTGTTCTTACGCAAAACGACATGGTCACTATTCCCAAAATTTGCGCTACCCGACCAATCAGATGTCGTCGGAGGCTGCGCAGTGTAGGGCAAGCCTGTAATATACACCATCTTCACACCAGAGCGTACCGTACCATCAAACGTCACATCACCCGACAAAGAATACTCCCCGTAGGCATTTACGGTATAATCTTTGTACGAATAGACACCTTCGCCACTCTTGGATAAGGAGCCATTGAAGTTGTTGTTGACAACAAAGGAGTAGTTCGGATTGGTTAATAATTTAGCTGCAATACCATTTATTTTAACGGTAGGAACATAAATCTTGTAAGGTTCACAACTATTAGCCTCATAAATATCACGAGCGACCCCATTACCTTTATAATAAGAGAAAGAAGTCAATGCCGTAACAGAAACTGAAAAGTCAGGTTTCTCATCTAAATAAAAAGACTGAGACCTGCTCACCTCTCTACCATTTGAGGTAATAAAGGTGTACTCCAATATATAATCCCCACGAAGCAGATAGGGCCAATTCTCATCCTGCTCAGAGGAGTAGAGTGTTCCCGTTCCCTGTACGGTACGCACAATTGCACCAGCAGAGTTCTTTACTACAGCATTCCATTCACCCTCAGCTATGGGGGGATTAGCTATTGTGAGTAGGGTTCCCTGCAACAAGCCATCGGTATATTGATGTTTGCTTGTAATTCGTGGGATATTCACAAGATCTATGGCACCTAAAGAATAGATCTTACCTGCTTGTCCTCCAAACGAGCTACTGCTTCCTAAAGTGTAGGTTGTGTTATCACAAATGAATTTCATTGAAAACCCATTCAGTTCTACGGGAGCAGATACGATATAATAGGTTCCAGCATTAAAGGTGTGACTTCCTGTAGGAGGAACAATGGTGATATTCTTTGCTGCATCTGTAGCAATCACATTTTTTGGCACATCGGTGCTATAGTCCACACACATTTCTCCAGCTATTGGAGTATTGGCCACAAACTCTATCTGTTTGATTTTCCCTGCGGCATAAGTAGGAACAGTAAACTTGAGCAACTGACATACATTATAGAATGTAATGTTTGACGGACTACCATCCACATTGCGTGCTCCTTTAGCGACAGAGATATTCAGATTGTGAGCAAAGGTACTTTCTGCAGCTGTCTGCTCTTGGGGTAGCGACACTACTATTTCGTTGTTAGCAGAGAGAGCCTCGGCACCCAACTCATAGGGATAGAGTGCCAAAAAGTTGCCCTTTTGTGCAGTAATCTTACCCAGAAAACGAGCAGAAGAACCATTGACATTGTCTGCCATGAAGCGATGCTTGGTTGCTTCAAAATCATATACAGCCAATTCGTCATTTTTGCTCCACACCACTGTAGTGCCATCCTCAAGCAAACTGGTTCGCGTATTGGACAATGAGGTATAGAGTTCCAGAGAAGACAGCTTTTGGTTTGTTACATCCACAAAATCCTCTTCATTGCAGGAAAAAAGACATAAAGCAATGGTCAGAACAAGTGATATACGGTATATAAGATACTGTTTCATCATAAATTACTTTTATTGTTGCCCATAATCAGAGATATCCACACCATCAGTACTCTCTTCAAAGTCATCGTGACCTCCATTGATATCTGCCGAGCCATCATCTTGAATGACATTCTTGTCTGTAATCTCAATATCCAACTCCACAAAAATATCCTTTTGGTCAATTGCAATATCCAAATCCAAGGTTCCCGGTATGAAGACAAGCGTCAGACGCGATATTTTAGCTTTTGTCAACTCCATTGTTGTTGTCTTTACTAAACGCTTACCGAAACCATAAGCCTCAATCGTATAGGTCAGTGTACGAGTGCCGCTATCATCAACATTATAATAGGCCACGCTACCCGGAGTGATGACACCCTCTTCGCGCTTACCGCCAGTAACCTCATCAAAAACGACCACGCGTTCACCTTCGGTGATGGTAACACGATAGGAAGTGGTAAAATGCTCTAATATCGTCTCATCAAACACCACCTCTACTCCTGCATTAGCTACAGTGCAACCTACACCCACTTTGGTTGTCTCACCTGGCTTGATAGCAAAGGAAGGAGAAATGCCTAAGAAACGACGCTGCCCCCAACCATTATTCGCTGTTTCGGCCTCAGAGGATAAACAATTTTCGGCTTTCACAGTATAGCCATAACCGGCAGACAGACGCGTATTGAGATCTTTCATGCGCGTTGTTTCTCGACTGAGATCCATTCCCTTGTATACGGTAACCCAATAGTAATCGGCTTCCTCCTTTGAGATTACCGTTGAAACGGCGCGTGTATCATTACCAAGAGAAAGTTCCAAGGTTCCCCACTGCTCGGTATCATCGGTAGAGGGTACCAGGGTGCCGGAAATATCAGCAGAACACGCGACCAGCGAATAGGTCGTGAACAGCGCAAGGCAGCACTTTGCAATGGATAATATATATGTATATATTCGAGTCATATGCATGAATTACAAATCTACATAAGTATCATCAGTTTCCATATCGTCAGTAATCTCAATCTCCACATTTCCAGACATTGCTTCTGAATCAAAATGATAGCGCAAAAGGTAGTGCTTACCTCCTTGAACATCAAAGAACCAGACGGGCGAATGCTCATGATACACGCCATCGCTATTGGTAGCACTAAGTGCATAGAAGAAGCCTCCGTTGGAGATGTCAAAATAGGCTTTCTCCCCTTCTCGAATGACAACCTCGCGATCGCCACTCTTCAATGTGAAATAATAGGAATTGAAGAGATTGCCAAACAATTCGGGAAGATCAACCCCAACAGCATAATTGACCATAGGTACCGACATCGAAATTCGGGTACGATGGTCATGCTCCATCAGCACCTGTTGGCTAGCATAGTAGCAAGGTTCACCCTTACCCCTATTTGCCGTATGCCAAGATGATTGGTTTTCAGTATAAGCACACACAGTAAAAGAGCCTGGTTCCAATATGATTTTATTTGGGATACTTCCCGCAGGATAGTACATATACTCTTCGCCATGAGCATCAAGAATGGTCAATGCTAAATCTTCATCTACTGCACGAGACGAGACAGACGAGCTATTGGCACGAGCTATGTCAAGTTCCAAGACACATTCACCTCCTTGGCTTTCTGGTTGCTCGAACTGCTGACAGGCAGTAAGAGCAATAACCCATAATATGATGTATAGTATTCGTTTCATTTATTTGCCATAATTTAAAGATAGAAAACGAATATTAGAGTAAGTCTCTCCGGCTCCATAAGTATTGTAACATTCAAGTTCTGTTGCAATAGTTGTTAATTCCTTTTCTTCGGTTCCAGAGTAAAGATTTTCCGTACCTCCTATAGACCAATCACTCCCTCGTTCTTTCGAAAAGAGAATATCCTCTCCAAGAGTTACTGTAAGTTTCGTACCAATACCCCATACTTGTATTGAGAGATTATAAATTAAGGAAACCTTTGTCGATTTTGGGATAGCAAAGTCCGAATTGGTGATTGATTGTCCTTCAGTTACCGTTTCTTGTCCTAACCTAACTTCTGTATCGTAAAAAGCCACCGTACCTGAGCCTTGCCAACCAGTTTCCTTTTTAGGCGGAGCATAGGTAACTGGCAAACCTGTGATATAGAAATCCTTGAAATTATTCACTGAAACTCCGTCAAACGATGCATCAGCCTTCAGTCGATAGGGAGTAAGACTTACCGTCTGGTTGGTTAGCGGTGTATTCATCTTGAAGCTGTTCTTACCCGCAGCAACTTTTTCTACCGCATTGGATGCATACTGATAGTTAAAAGTATACGCATACTTTGCAAGTAAGGTTTCGCTCACGTTGAACATCACAGAAATGTCATAAATGGTTTTGCGATCACACCCATTGGCCGCATCAATATCTCCTTCCAAATATTTAGTATAAGAAGAATAGCCACCAAGAAGAAGTTTCAGCTCGGGTTTTTCCACACTAAAGTCACGGCTGCCTACCTTATTGTATGTTCCTTCATCCTCAAGATAGAATGTGGCTTTATATTCACCCGATAAGAGGTAAGGATATTCCGAAGAAGAGCTATACGATGAAATCAACTCTGCTCCCGAGCCTTCAGTACCCTCCACTATACGCACCTCCTCACCTTTTGCATTGGTTACTACCGCTTTCCACTGCATCCCAGGATATGAATTAGAGAAAATCACATCAGTACCCATCAAGATACCTTGACTATCGTAATGATGTTGGGCAGTAGCCGTAGATATAGGCAACCATGACAATGGAATAGTCTCGTCAAGCATTGCCGTGACAACCTCCACCTTGGCAATATCCACATTCAGTGCACTCTCCGGTTCGGGAAGATTTAGGGTTACTATAGCATGGTCGGCTGCAGCAAAGGTAGAGGGTAGGGCATCAGATGTTACTTCACGCCAAACAAATCTTTCGTTTTCATCCTTTAGGGTGCCGTAGAAAAACAGTGTGGGAGAACTCCCTGCAGGGAAGTAGATGCTGCTTTCAGGCTCATTACCTCCAACAGCAAGTGAGTGGTCATCAACCTTCACAATAAGTCCATAGTCAACATAATACTTATCAAAACGGGCACGCTCAATCTCATCACGGCCAAAGACTACAGATACCAGTGAATTTGCGACCCTACAGGGAATGGTTACAGAGGTAGCCATATCCTCTTCTATCAATGCGGTGGCCACTCCCTCGTAATAAGGGGTATCTTTACCTATCACAACATCCTCACCATAATAGGCAATAATATCATAGCTACCCACTTTCAGTTCGAGGCTTTCTACAAATTTTCCTTCATAGAAAACATTGTCCTTGCGCTGAATCCTTAGATTGAACTTGTCAGCCATCGGTTTTCCCATCTGATGAGGATTGGCTCGAGTTTCTGTAGCCTTTGCAGAATGTCCAATGCCCAAATGTAGCATTCCAGTAGGTTGCGTGGCAAAATCCTCTTGGCTACACCCACTCACAAGCGCTGTCATAAGCAGCATTGTGATGGTAAATGTTATATATAGCTTATTTCTATTCATTAGCTTGCCCTGATTCGTCTTTTACTAATGGTTCATCTCCGTATTCGAATGAGAAATCATCGAGATAGAGCGTACTTCCCGTTCCTCCATGGAAATAGTCGCCATACTTACTTGAAGAGAACACGATCAGCAAGTGAGTAGGTTTCATGGTCAAGGAGTTGTATACCAAAGGTATATTCACCTCCTTCCAAGTGCCATTGCTATCAACATTCTGCTCCTGTGGTAAAGCGCCATAGGCTACTACACGAGGATCAGACTCAAGGTCAGGAATGGTACTCAAATCTGTATTATCTATCGCTATGGTTTCTGTGAGAAGAGCTACAAACATACCACACTGATCCATGTCCCCTCTTGCTGGGGCATCAGCAGGTAAACCATTTCCGACACGGTCAATAGCCTTTGGAGCATACTGCATCCAACCTTTCAAGGCCGTAGGACGAGAGGTGAAGGGTACTCCCCAGTTCAGTTTTGCACCTTTTGTACCCACCAATTCCAAGAACTGCCCCGAATAGAGGCTGGCTGCGGCAAATTTGATGACGATATACTTAGACTCCAATTTAGCAGCATACTTGCCTGATAGTACAGGACTCTCAGTGCTTGTTGTCACATTATAGTTCTCGCCCAAAGAGGTAGAGCCCGGATTGGATGTATCCCAAAAAGATACTCCCGATTCATTTGCATACCATGCAGCGCCTATTTGATTCCAATGTTCGAAGCCACCATTATAGAGCGGTATCTGTTGCTCGGTGGTGAAACCTTCCTTGTTGCTTGTAACCTCATCTGCCCCATTTGCATAGCGCAAACGATACTCGTAAGAGGTATTGGGGAGTAACTCTGTGAGTTTGACATTGACATAATAATCCGTTGAGTCAATATCCAAGGAATCTTGGGGAATCTCTCCCCATATGGAGTCGCCCACCTGACGCCACTGCAAACTCATGTCATACAAGTCGAGATAAGCCTCCTCAAAGGGAGTCTTGAGCATAGCAAAGTTGCTCCAAGCATTGCTCATAGCTTCACTCTTCTTAAACACCATAACACGCCACACCTTAGTATCTCCCCAAGCCGTGGTAACAGTAAATTCTCTCAGGTCGCTAAAATCTGATATCTCCTCCTTTGTCGGATCTGGGTCAACGCTGCCATGCTCTCCACCGAGGATAAATTTCTTCACCTTCAGCTGATCCAATCTTTGGGACTTTTTGACATACACTATCACATTGCAGAGATAAGGGTCAATAATCGGTTGTCCCACTTGATTCTCAAATTCGATTTCACGCATGACACCTCGAGCCACCTTGACTGTCCATACATAATCCTGATATGTCCGTACGACAAACTGTACGGGTTGAGAGAAGTCCATACGCACCTCTTGGTCTATGGTAAGCGTATCAAATTCTGTCTGAGGGAAGTTTTCATAGTCAAGGCAAGCACTCGAGTCGGGTATTATTCGAGGCGACTCCCCATAGTGCACATCAGGATTGCGCGATGTGCCGTCAAGAGAAATCTTAGTGATACGCACATTGGATATATCCACCGTATCGCACACATATAATAATATGGTGCGGGTATTGGCATCTATTATCGTAGCATAGTCCTTATGTCCATCTTCCGAACATTGTCCCTCTACCTCAAACTCCGTGATTTGTCCATGCACTATGGGGTATGGGAAATCGTTCTTGATTTCACAGGCTGCCAACAATAGCGTTAACGATATCCAAACGTACTTTGATATTCTCATAGATAGAATGTCATTCCAAACTTAAGGCTAAAAAGGTCCAAACGGAAATTTGCGCCCGAGCGATTGATACTACCCTGTTCCATATTGTTGATGACCTGATCGCCCCACTTCACATCGCATCCGCCCACATTGAGCATCACCTCAGCGGCTGCAAAGTCGGTAAGGAAAACGACCAATCCACCTCCCAATCCAACGCCTAAAGAATTTATGCTTTCGTGAACTCCCGTAAGCATTTCGCCTCTTCCCGTACTATTCTTTCCTTCTGAGAAGGTGTAGTTTAGCTGACATTCGCCAAAGAGGCCAAAGATCTTGCTATCGCCAATGGGAATGTATGAGCGCAAGAATATTGTACTCTTATAGGCATGTTGGAGATAATAAAAATCTTTCAAGGCAAATGTGAGGTCATCGCCAAGGCTGAGTCCCACCTCACCCACATTGAAATAGTTCCTTTTATAGGAGAATCTCGCACCTACAGCCATATTCTTTGCAAAGAAATATCCCAAGTATGGTCCTGCAGAGAAGGTGTGTGCCTGAAAGTTGAGGTCTTTTAGTAGAAGATAGTTCAGATTATCGTTGTTCCATTGGTTCCATCCGACCTGTCCCCCGAGCATCCACTGTCCTTTGGGAATGAAGAGTGTCTTAGTAGCATCGCGGCGTATCATGCCTCGCTGTTCGATATATGACTCTTTCTTTTTTGCGCTTTGCCCCTTATCATCATTTGTTGTAGAGAATGATGGGGTTGCAAAGAGTGTAAAGGCGATTGCAATGAGCGCTATACGAATTATCTTGTTCATAAGAAGAATAAAATTTTCAGAGGATTATTAAAATCATTTTACGACAGGGTTATCTCCATACTCAAGTGAGAAGTCATCGACATAGAGCACGCTTCCCTCTCCGCCATGGAAGTAGTCTCCATACTTACTGGCCGAGAACACCACGAGCAGATGTGTCGGCTTACGGTTCAAGTCACGGTACACTAAGGGGATATTCACCTCTTTCCATTGTCCATTGCTATGGACATTCTGCGATTGCGGCAAGGCGCCATAGGCAATCACGCGTGAGTCGGTCTCAAGGTTGGGAAACTCATCCATCTTGGTATTGTCTACCACCAACGCTTCAGAAAGTAGCGCACAATACATACCACATTGGTCTGTATCACCCTTGGCAGGAGCACCTTCAGGGAGATTACTACCCACACGGTTGATAGCCACGGGAGCATACTGCATCCAGCCTTTCAAGGCCGTAGGACGAGAGGTGAAGGGTACTCCCCAATTGAGCCATGCTCCGCTGGTGCCATTCAAACCGCCGAACGTACCCGTATACAAGCTAGCTGCGGCAAACTTGATGACGATATACTTAGACTCCAACTTGGCCGCCTTGCTACCACCATGCACAATCTCTGTCGTGGCAGTGGTATTGCTACCACCAAAAGAGGCTGCACCTTGGTTACTGGTATCCCAGAACGATACACCTTGCTCGTTCGGATAGGCCACCTTACCACTCGTCCACCAGTGCTCAAATCCACCGTTATAGAGCGCTATTTGCTGCTCGGTGGTGAAGGTCACAGGTTCGCTCTCGACTTCCGTATCGGCATTCTCGTAGCGCAGATAATACTCGTATGTCGTATTGGGAGTCAATCCCTTCAATGTGGCACTCACATTATCAGAGGCATCTATACTCATTGCGTCAAATCCCATTTCGTTCCATGCTGCGTCGCCCTGTCTTCTCCAACGGAATTTCAGGTTGGTATTATCGAACAATGCCGTTTTGGCAGTCACGGCAGCATTGAACATGGCAAAGTTGCTCCAGGCATTCGCCTTACGGGTCAGCAATGCCACAGCACTCTTGCGTGGTACCTCAAAGGTAAAGGTATAGGTATTCGTGCTTTCATCCACCTCGACCTGGATACCTCCTTCTGTTTCGTTACCCAGATATCCCTCATCTGCCAGTTTGAAGTTCAAGATATAGTGGTCTCGTGCCTGCACCCCAGTAATGCTACGCTTCATAGAGTGGCTCTTGTCGTTCTTGTTCACCACATCCAACTTCACCTCAAAGTCGCCTACTGGGATATATCCCGCCAGGTTGTGCTGGTTCATCACAAATTCGAGAGGCGTAACCTCCTCAAGCGCAGAGGTGATGGTGGTCATTGCCGACTTGAAACTCTTCGCAAATGTCTGGTCATAGTTTACGGTAACCTTCACATTAGCTTGGGTGCAAGTGAGTGTTGCCGTTACCAAGCTCTGTGGCTTGATCTCTACTGTAGTGCTGCCATAATAGAAGGGAGCATCAAATCCAGCCTCCTCGCCATCCCAATGAGCCGAGTGCGCAATAATGGTGTAGTGACCTTTGCGGAGCGATATGTTGCCTTGAAACTCTACGTCGGCAGCAAAATTGTCAGTACTTGCCACCACCACACCTTTAGCATCTCGTATTTCCACGTGCAATACCCTCGCATTGTAATCCTCAGGTATAGCCGAGCGTCCAGCGCTTGGTGTATGGGTCGAGACCAAAGAGTTGACTCTCAGAGAGAGATATCCCAACTCATAATCCACCTCTTCATGACATGCAGTCACCAGACATGCAAGAAACAATGCAGACAGTATATATCGAATCTTTTTCATACCGTATTTATGTTATTCTACTGTCAGTTTTAGCGATCCATTCTTGGTGCCTCCCTGCATATCGGTGATTGTCAAAGTGAATGAATGCTCACCTGGCAAGAAGGCCAATAAAGAGAAGAAGTTACCTATGGGGAATGTATATTCAGCGTCACCTTCCGAAGGTACAGTCAGCACCTGTCCCAGGTCACCGAACAGCCTTACCATCTCCTGGTTGCCTACGACCTCGGCACCTGCAGCAAAGTCTACACCTTCGTAGTTACCAGCCAATTCAGCCAGCGAGTTCATCATATCGACACTAGTCGAGCTCATCTTCACACTGATGCTCTTGATACCATGCTCTGCAGCGATGTAGGTATTACCCAAGGCAGGATCTGTCTCTACCGATACAATCATATCTCCGGGGAGATCCAATGTTATGGACTTATTCTCCTCTTCTCCCGGCACATCATCGTCTCCGCTTCCGCCTTCGTCCTCGGGGATATTATCCTCTACCTCCATTTCGAAATCCTCTTCGCTCTCTTCGAACTGTATGTTTGCACTTATCTTGATGTCAGCTATTTCGCCTTCGGTGCCCTCTACCGGTTCAAAGTTCACGACGATGCAGTCACCTCCCGTGAAGCACTTCGTATCGCTATCATAGCGTTCGCTCGCCTGTTGTTTGGTGAGCATGTTGGCTGTAGTGATACGATTGCCCGACACGGTAGTACCCGAGAAATTCACCACCAGCCCCTGCACATCCTCCTCGAAGCGAATATATAGGGGTTTAGGGTTCAATCCATCCTTTTCGTATGTATATATGATTGCCGACTCTCCTCCATCGTTCACCGTAATTGTCCAATCAGCGAATGTCTGAGCAAAATCGTCGCTATAGCATACCGAGATGCGTCCATTTGCCATGCGGCAAACCACCGTAGAGATAGTGTTGATGTTCTGCAATATCTCAAAGGTATCGCACCCCGCATAGTACGGAGCATCCATAATCTTCAGCAACTCACCCGGAGTATGTGCTTCGGCGTAGTACTCTGCTACGGGGAGTGTCATTTTGTGGGGTACCAGGTCACTTCTGTCATAAGTAGCCACCTCCTTGTTCCCTTCCAGTGCATAGATAGCCACGGGATAGTCAGCAGTCTCTACAGAGCGCACCACGCTGGGCGAAAGTCTATCTACACTCAGCGACACCGAGCCTTGATGATTTTCAGTCGATGGGAAATCCTCGTTTGTGCAGGCATATACGCCCCATAGAACACAAGTTCCCAACAATATATTTCTAAATACATTCATATCTTTTCTACACCTATTATATAAGTACTACCATCATATCCATTCTATGGGCACCTCTATTTCGACGGGTTTATCATTGGTGCTATCATCAATCGTGATTTCAATCTCCAGTTCGCCAAAGATTGTCGGAGTGTAATTGGCAGAAATATTCATCTTGTACGCCTTATTGCGATCGAGTCTGAATGTACCCGTTTTTGTAGCTCCCTGTTGTTGGTTGTTGATATATTCCTCTTTCGGCGTAGTGGTAATGGTAAAAGCGATCTCCTCGCCTCCTTCTTTCAGCTTCACATACCATGGTGCCGTATCTCCCTTCAGCCATGATATGGACTCACCACCCAAAGCCTCCGTGCCTGAGAATGTCACATGGTAATCGCTATAGTAGGTCGACATGTTCTTATTAAAGTTCACGGCAATACGCCCACAAGTCGGGGTACACACCACCTCTACCGTCTCTTTTTGGTCTGCCTTGATATTCCCTGTCGCCTCGCCCAGCACATAGAACTCGTCACGAGAAGCAGGATGCTCCGCTCCATAATAGGCCTTCACGGCATAGCTGCCTACACTCAGTATGAGCGGCATCTTGGTGTCAATCTCCGAGACCCTACAGTTCATCCTTTCGCGACCATCCTTATCGGTCACCACCACCGTGTAGTTGTCTATATTCTTGTATGACGACTCCACTACGGCACGCGTATGGGTAAAGTCGGCTTCAGCATTTACCACCAAAGACAAAAGACCTTGTTCGTCATCACCGCCAATCTGCAAGTCTGCATTCTGGCTACACGACCCCAATACCAATCCCGTGACAAGGAGCATCCTCGACCACTTCTTCATTTTTCTCATATCACCTATTATTATCAATCTTTATTTTTTGCCGATACCCTTTCTATTTGTATTATACAAAAATCAGCGCTGCAAAGGTACGCTTTTCTGCCCATTTTTCAAAAAGAACACTTACGCCACCCGCCAGAATATAACAAATATTAACACCCGACAACCGCATCGGTATATATTGACAAAGCCTTCAAAAGATGCCACCATAAGCGACATTTTGTCAGCACGTATCCCCCACATCCACTTATGGCACTCCATTTGCAACCTTACTCCTCGGAACGTTGTTCCTTTTCGTAAAGAACGAAAACGAAAACTAACAAACTTAACAAACTTAAAAACAATATGAAAACAGGTAACATCGGGGTAACGACCGAAAACATCTTCCCCATCATCAAGAAATTCCTTTACAGTGACCACGAGATTTTCCTCCGCGAGTTGGTATCCAATGCCGTCGACGCTACACAGAAGCTCAAGACCTATGCC
>JAZKZX010000004.1:0-17324 GCA_045612925.1 Bacteroidaceae bacterium | reverse complement strand
GTCCATCGCACGCTCGAGCGTAGAGTCGAGGTTCCAAGCATCCGTAGCATCGATGATGTCCTGCAACTCTGCCTGACGGCTGAAGAGCTTGTCCATCTTGTCGGGGTCCTCATAGTATTCGGGCAATCCGAACTTGTTGTTGATCTCCTCATACTCGGCCAGTGCATCCACGATGGGCTGCACACCCTCCATCACCACCTCCTTGACGGTCTTCGAGGGGTCCAGCTGGGGGTCCTGGGGCAGATAGCCCACGCTATATCCGGGCGAGAACACCACCTCACCCTGGTAGTCCTTCTCCAGGCCGGCGATGATCTTCATCAAGGTTGACTTACCCGAGCCGTTGAGACCGATGATACCGATCTTCGCTCCGTAGAAGAACGAGAGGTAGATATCCTTAAGGATTTGCTTGTTTTGCTGGTAAGCCTTCGATACGCCCACCATTGAGAAAATGATTTTCTTGTCGTCTACTGTTGCCATTATAAAGTTTTGTTTTTGCAATTTCTTCCTAATAAAGTGCAAAGATACGAATAAACGAGCGAAAACATATCAAGCTTGCTTGAATATTTTTCTCAGCGAGTGCAAGTATCTAAACAACTCTGTTGTAAAGATACGAATAAACGAGCGAAAAACCAAAGTTTACTTGATTAAATCAATAATAGTACCTACCTTTGCCCCTAGATAATCTAGAGATTCTAGTAAATCTAGTATGTCTAGCAATAAAAACCATCCCAATAGTCCCATGAGCACCAGCACCCCTATCCCCCACTCCCACCAAGCCAGTGCCGCCCAGATAGAAGGAGTATTGCGCAAGCAAACCGACTGGAAGAATCTTTGGTTTTATCAAAAGACCGTGGTGCTCTATCAGATGACCTACACCTTCACACGACGCTTTCTCCCCACCTATGGTGACCGCACCGTTGACCAGATGGTGCAGGCGGCACGCTCAGGCAAACAAAACATCGTCGAAGGCTCGGCCGATGGGGTCACCTCCATGGAGATGGAACTCAAGCTACTCAATGTAGCCCGTGCCAGTATACAAGAACTACTCGAAGACTACGAAGACTACCTCATAAGTCATCGCCTCGTCAAGTGGAGCAAGGGCCACCCTCGCTTTGAGCCCCTCATTACCTTCTGCCGCAATCACAATCACCTGCAACACTACGAGCCCTTCTTCGAGCAGTGGAGCGATGAGGAGATGGCCAACACCGCCATCACCCTCTGCCACATGGTCGACAAGATGCTCTGCACCTATCAGAAGAAGAAAGAAGAGGAGTTCGTCACCGAGGGAGGCATCCGTGAGCGCATGACCGCCGCTCGCCTCGGCTACCGCACCAACCAGAAGGAGCTCATCGAGCAACTGCAAGCCGAGATAGCCGACCTCCGCCGCGAGAACACCCTCCTCCGCGAAGAACTAAACAGACTCACCACCCAAAATATCTAGAATATCTAGCCCATATAGTCTATCTAGAGCATTAAAGCCGGCAAGCTCACCGCCACCCCCGACTACACCGACTTTGAGCTCACCCTGCGCCCCACGGCCGACTTCATCACGCCCCTCCTCTCGCGCGGTGCCGCCATCAAGGTGCTCTCGCCCGAGTGGCTCGCCCAGGCCGTAAGGCAAGGTCATCTCGATGCCGCCCGACTATACGAGTAAGAATCTGTGTTGTGCAAAATGTCAAAGAACGCCTGCTCCCTTTTTGCTCGCCCCTGCACGAGCCGAAGTTCACAGGCCATAAGGAAGGAAGCAATACCTTGAGCGTTTCTTGACCTGTGACTCGATGCAAAGGTACAACACTTATTTTTTGACATCTGCACTTACTTGCTTCTTCGTGTTTCTCCGTGCTTCTTCTTTTTGTAAGTAGCAGAATGAAAGCGAAATATTTTTCCTCGCACACCGCGCGCGGAGGGCCTACCGATCCGTCGCCGAGGGCTTACCCTCGCGGTGCGGAGAGTATACCGGCTACTGGTGGAGGGTAAAGCGAAATAACAAAGGAGACACTGAAAAACAGCATCAATGTAATCAGTAATCAGTAATCAGTTTAATTTAAGTGCAGTCAAAAACTATGAAAAGAAGGTTATATATATAATTTTCTTTACCCATATTCACATCAAATCAAAATAACTGATTACTGATTACCTGATTACTTTGACCTCCAGGACACTCCGTGTAAAGCATTGATAACCATAGGAGGTAACGGCCAGTGGCCAATACACACGGAGGTAATCGGTAATCAGTAAATTTTATTTCATCTTGTACTGAAAAGGTTGACTCTAATGACCGAAAGTGTAGACTCTTTTCCTGAGATAGTTGACACAAATACGATTTTTATTGACTCCCATCTTGTATGCTCCCGAGATAATCATCAGTAATCAGTAGTTCGTTTTTAAATTACTCTTTTGTCCCCCTCCGTAAGCAGCAATAAGTTTGTCGCACCTGCGAAATGCACACACCGCACCTGCGAAAAAGTCACACCGCACCTATGAAAAACTGCGCTTGCAAGCGAACAAATAGCAAGAAAATCACCGCAAGTGTCTTTTTTTTACAAAAAACATGAAAAAAACTCAACCTGTCCCACGATATGGGACAACACCCCCATAACTTCGCACTCGAAAACCAATAAACTCATAAACTTAAAAAAAATCAAAACGGTATGGAAACAAAGAAGAAGTATTTCATGGATTGCCACTTGGCAGGCCGTATGTATCACGATGCTGATGAAGTGTGGAACCAGCTCACGGTGGGCACCAAGCTACGCCTCGTGCGTGAGGCCGACAACCGTCACGACCCCGATGCCGTGCAAGTAGTCTACTATGACAAGGGGACCGAAGAGAATGTACTCCTCGGCTACATACCCAGCACCGACAATGAGCAACTCGCCATCTTCATGGACATGGGTTGGGGCCACCTCTTCGAGTGCCGCATCTGCCAGGTCAACCCCGAGGCACACCCCGAACGGCAGATACACTTGAGCATCAAGGTGAAGAAAAACAAGGACAATTGACAATTGACAAATCACAATTGACAATTAAAGAAGACGAAAACGAAGACTTTTCTCAAAAACAACCTTTTTTAAAAAACACGAATTGCCGTAAATGGCCCGTGAATTTCCATAAATATTCTCTTGTATATTGCATGGCATAAATTAAATGGAACCAATGGAAGAAATTAAGAAATACAAGTTTGGTAATAAACTTTTTAATATTGAGATTAAGTTTGCGCGAACCGTTGACGACTCCGATGAGAAGAAAAATCCCTCGGCAGACCGTCGCATCTATGTCAACAACGAGCAGGTGGAACTTGCTTTGGCCGTCGCCCTCGATGCCCACAAGGGCCAAGTAGACCTCGATGGTAAGCCCGCCATACTGCACCCCTTGGCCGTAGGCATGGAGGGTAAGAACCTCACGGAGATGTGTGTGGGGTTCCTCCATGATGTAGTGGAAGACTCCGACTACACCTTCGACCGACTCCGCGAGATGGGCGTAGCGCTCAAGATCATCCGCACCCTGCAGATCCTCACCCACGACAAGAGCGTTCCCTACATGGACTATATCCGCAATATCGAAGCCTCGGGCAACGAAACCGCCCTCAAGGTGAAAATCAACGACCTGCGCCACAACCTCCTGCGCGGCACCATCGGCGGCCACACCAAGCAGGTAAAGAAACACACCGAGGCACTGGATTATCTGCTACGGAACGATGAGTATATACTGCATGTGGATTAATCATATTGCATAGAGAGAACTTGCGCGACCCTTGCAAGTGACGGATGCATCATAAGCTAGCGACAAGTGCGACACTTGCATGCGACGAGAACATCGCTTGCTGGTGATGAGAAAAGAGAATTGTCCTCTATCCGAAAAGACTTAAGAAGATAAATGGAAAAGATACTTGCAGATACGGAATTAACTTTTTAACTTTGGGGCAAAAGAATAAAGAATACAATAAAACTATTCTATGCCGACCGCAAAGCAACAACAAACCGCTACAGTCCTCTTCGTTGAGGAGCAGAAAGGTCGTGGCTACGAGAAGGGCGATAGCATACCTTTCTGGATGGTCCTCTTGCACAATGTGTATGGCGTGGAGTAAGGCGAATAAAACCTAATACGAACTTATAAAAAAACAGACATGAAGATTGTTAAAACTCTTATCTTATCTTTTGTGATATCTGCTAGCGCAATTGCTCAAGAACGTGCCACGGTTTCCACCTCTCAAACGGGAGGTAGATATGAGATTATACAATCGCCTATTGCCCGTAAATATACGCTCAAGTTGGATAAATACAGCGGTAATGTGTGGCAGTATGTAAATGGGCTTGATGGTAAGCCTACCTGGCAGTCAATCCCCCGTGCAATGAATGTGTTTGGAACGTTGGTGCCCTATAGTATCACTGACGAAGATTTACCAAATGAAGTCAGATACCAAATCTTTATGAGTGGTACTATGTTACGAGATTTGTTCTTGTTGAACATTGAAACTGGTCAAACTTGGGTTTTGACGAATAGCAGTGATGATGTGTTGTTCTTCGACGAGATTAAGGAGCCTCTAAAAAATAACGAAGAACAGAGCGACACCTCTAACGATGCTGAAGAAGGTTCAATTGTCGTTGATGATCTTTAATAGTAGTCAACTGAAGAGAAAGTTAACAATTTAACATTATAAAAATCGTTGGTATGAATTTGAAGGAATCATTGAAACGGCTTCTGTTGATTTTTGCAATATTGTTTACTTTCGGTTTAGCTTATGCTCAAACCGAGGATTATTTTTTTGGGGTTTCGTTGAATTATGATATCAAGTTCGTAGCTGATGACCTCCAACGAAAAGGTCTTGAGATTATTGAAACCACCAATGATAGTATTACTTTATCAGGAGTGCTCGAACCTTTTGGTGAGTGCAAATTGGTAACCTATGATAAATGTAAAAAGATTACATGTCGTTATAGTGAACGTATAGATAGTATTTTAAGGAAAACATATGGTGAGCCTTCTATATGCGAAGATCTAAGCAAGATGTATTTGGTGGCGAATTATACTGTGGCTTCTTTGTCAAAAGAAGGTGAAAACCTAAGAATTATCGTACTGGACCTTACGGAACTATATACAATTAAATTCAAAGGTGTTGCTTTGGGGACGCCATTGAAAGAGGTACTACCTCAATTGGAGCAGAGTTTCAGGTATCATACTCAGTATGACGGATATACAATTTTAGAAGGAAAGTTTGCTGGTTATGATGGATGTTCGGTTTACATTGATGCTTCAGAGGATGACGAAATAGTTAGTGCTGTCATGGTTTATTTTCCCGACACAGATAATTGGGAAGCCTTGTGTTTGCTATATAGAAGACTTAAGGAGTCTCTGACTGAAAAGTATGGAGAACCTGTGGATTGTTCTGAAAAAAATCTCAATAATAACAAGACCTCTGATGAAATGTTTGGGTATAGTAGAAATAAAATAAGAGAGTTGATAAAGAATAATATTACTTGTGAAACAACCTTTGGAGTCTCAGCAGTAGGCCTTGTCAAACTCTCAATAACAGGTTATGAGACTTCTAATACTGCGGCTGTTTACTTGGTTTACAAGGATGTGACAGCTCTTGAGAAGAAACACCAAAAGGTTAACGAGGATTTGTAGAAGATGATATTATGGAAATCCGCAAACAACCCATCATATCGTGGCTTCTTACCCCAACCTATACATTCAATCCAAACAAGATTGCAATATGCCAGATGGGTTATCCGCCACATGCGGAGTATCTCTGTAATGCGATGAGTTGGATTGTAGACATTCGTGAGCAAAGTCCGGATTGGGGATTGCCAGAATTATTAATGCCTTCTTTCGAGCGGGCAATGCAGAAGAGTGCAAAATCATTTTTCGAAATAGACCACCAGCTATTTCAAGACTTTAGTGAAGAGAATGTATGCGGCATACTCCTCCATAAACCACTTGGGACAATCGTATATGGTTTGGGTGACAACACCTTGTATGTGTGGTTGTTCAAAGAGATTAGTGGGGTGAGTACGCTCTACAACTACTTCTATTTTGAGTCAACTGAACGGAATACGCGTCAAGTATATTGTTGCCCCACGCTTTTAAACGACCCTGTTTATGCAGAAATGAAGCACAAGGATGAATTCTATTCTAGCGTTGCGAATATTCTGATAAGCTATCTTGCCGTGAAAAAGTATGCAAAAGTAGAGACCATAGTTATTCCAGATATGGCCATATCCGTGTTGGAGGACTCTTGCGGAGAGTATAAGCATAAGGATAAGGTGCGCAATGAAAGTGGGCAGGAGGTAATAGTGATGGATTCTCGCTGGTTTGTAAAGATAGTCAACGATAACGACATCCCTGTAAGAGGATTCTTTAGGATGCAGAATAAGAAGAACAATTTGGGAGAGTGGTACAAGGAATTGATTTATGTGGATTCTTTTATACGCCACGGCTATCATCGCAATGCCAAGATTGAAAGAACGGGTGATTCCTAAACTTTACACTTACCGAGATTAGAGAAACTAAGCTTTATAGGTAACGTGATATCCGTAAGATGTCTTATTACAATACATTTCATAGACCAAAAGATGTCTTATAATTAAAAATCAATCACAATGAAAGGCTACTACAGACACAAGAAAGGTAATCTCTATCGTGTACTCTATGAGGCAAAAGACTCGTTCCTTTAGAAAGACAAATATTCAAATATGCTTACGAGGAACTGAATGGTCGTAAGTATCAAGAACTATAAAACAAGATTACCATATGTTAGGCGCAATCATATATTGCGATTTGAATTTAACAACACCAGTATAATACAAAACAAAACCATTATGAAAAAGACGATTATCTTGATGTGGAACCCTTACTTCAGCAGTTACAAGATGGAGCAGTTTGAAGACGAGTTGCATCATCTGCACTTGGGGATGACTACAGATTACAATTGGAGCATACACGAGCACGACAAGGTGGAGGATGGCGACCGATTCTATATGGTGCGTTGCGGACAAGGCAGAGCAGGTATCGTGATGAGCGGCACGCTCGTGGGCGACCCCTACGGTGGTGAGGATTGGGCTGGTCGCGGACGCAAGATATACTATATGGATATGCAGCCCGACTACTATGTGCACACCGACAAGGTGCCCACGTATGTATCTACCGAGTACCTCTTGCGCGAGTTCCCGGGCTTCGACTGGACAGGTGGTAAGGCGGGCCGTGTATTACCTGTCGCACTGGCCGACAAGCTCGAGGACATCTGGGCACGCTACACCAAAAAGCTCCACGACGAGGGTAGCATCGATGGCGAGCGTGCGGCTCACTTTGACTGGAGTGATATCACGATGGAAGAAAAGGAAGAAGAAGAGGAGGTAAATGCCGAAAATACATTAGGCTTTGAGATTGAAGAAGAGATGCTCAACCGTATCCTTGAAGGAAAGCAGAGACACTTTACGACAACCATAGATGAGGATTCACAACTATCTCTTCTTGAAAACAGGGAAGGCATACTTATCCTTAATGTAGAAGAATTGCCCAATCGTCATCATGGCTGCTATTACTATAATGATGGGGTATTCCCATACATCATCAAAAAATCGCTGAAGAACATTATGCTCATATGTAAAGGAAAATACATAGTGGGTAGAATCGTCAAAGCCACGCCCGAAGTGGTGCGTCGATTCCGATTCGGAGATAATCCTGGAGACCCCAGCGTGGAAGATCCCAATGGCGATAGCTGCGTTTGGGAAATAACATTCGATTTAGTACCTGCAAGATAAGATATTATCCTATGACCTCAACCCTACGCCAAAAGATAGTAATACTCACCGGTGCGGGCATCAGCAAAGAGAGCGGACTCGACACGTTCAGAGACAAGGATGGTATGTGGCAGAAGCTGGATGCCATGCGCCTATCGAGTATCGAGGGCTTTGAGCAGGAGCCACAAGCGGTGCTCGACTTCTACAACGCACGACGCAAACAACTGCTCGAGGTGGAGCCTAACGAGGCACACAAGTTGCTGGCCGAATTGGAAAGGTGGCACGATGTGACCATCATCACACAAAACATCGATAACCTGCACGAGCGGGCAGGAAGCACACAGGTGATTCACCTACATGGCGAGCTCACGAAGGTGACCTCATCGCGCAACAGGCTCGACCCACGCTACATCAAGGAATATCCTCTTGATGTGCCTATCCGCCTGGGCGACAAGGCCGAAGATGGTTCACAACTGCGCCCCTTCATCGTATGGTTTGGCGAGTATGTGTCGGGGATGGAGGTGGCCGAGAAGCATGTGAGAGAGGCCGACATCTTTGCTGTCATAGGCACCTCGCTATCGGTGTATCCTGCGGCTGGCCTCACGAGATATGCTCACGGTGGTGTTCCTAAATTTGTCGTCGACCCCCATCTGGAGGTCATCCCTACCGGCTTTACTCACATCAAGGATACCGCCACACGAGGTGTTGCCCAACTAAAGATAGAGATAGAAAAACTAAGCTACTAATATTTAGAGAAAACAAACATATATAAACTCGCAAAACTATACACAACACTCGTCCCCCCCCCCTTGAAGAGGGACAGTGCATTAAGATTGTACAATCGCGAAAAATCGCATTAAATCGTAAAATTCTCTCATCCTGTCCCACGATATGGGACAGGGTGGGCATAACTTTGCATTAGAAATAAGACGACAAAGTCGCCTTGAAGTTCTTTATCAGAACTTGCGATGTGCAACACACCTCGCTTTCTAATGCGAAATCGCTTACGCTCGGCATAGATTAAGTAAACTTTTCTTTGCTCTCGCTGAATCGCGATTTTGTCAGAAGAAATAAAACGACAAAAAATGGGGCGTTTACAAGGCTTGTGAAGGCAAATGATACCTAAGAATTTGGGAAAATGACTTTTCTTTGCACAGAGATCATTACTAACCTTATAAAATAAAAGCAAAGTTATGGAAACAAAGAAGGAAAACACCAACGCGAAGACCAGAGTCTACAACCTCATCATCCTCGACAAGTCGGGCTCGATGGAGAGTATCCGCAAGGAGGCTATCGACGGATGCAACGAGACGATCGGGAGCATACGCGCCGCACAGAAGCGACACCACGACACACAGGAGCACTACATCTCCATCGCGGCATTCTGCGAATGTGGCATCGACATGATCTACGACAAGACACCTATCGACCAAGCCGAAACACTCACCTGGGAGAAGTATAGCCCCTGCTGCATGACGCCACTCTTCGATGCCATAGGCAAGACGGTGAAGCGCATGGAGACCTACACCCAATCGATCGCAGAGTTTGTGGACACATCGGTGCTCGTGACCATCATCACCGACGGCTATGAGAATGCGTCGAAAGAGTGGAATGCCAATGGCATGAAGAAGCTTATCGAGGCCTGCAAGCGTGAGGGATGGATGTTCTCGTTCATCGGTGCTGGCGAGGATATCGTCGATGTAGCTACACACATCTCTATCACCAATACCGTCGTGTGGGAGCAGACCTCGGAGGGAACCAAGGAGATTTTCGACAATGAGAACAAGGCTCGCGACCGATTCTTCGACAAGATGGCCATGTCTTGTTGTTGTGACGCCTCGCCCCTGGAGCGCCGTGAGTTGAAGAAGCGCTTCGCCCAGGAGTATTATAAAAAAGATAAAGGGCAATAACCATCAGCGAAGGGCATCAAGTCTACTCTACAAAATCATAATAGTACCAGTAGGTATTGCCAAACTGGCGTTTGCTGAGATTTTGCAGGGCTATGGGGTCGAGGGCATAGGTTTCACGCAGAGTGAGGTAATCGTGATAGCGCTGCACTACTGCTTCGTCGGGCACGAAGGCGACGGGTGTGAAGGGGTGCTGCTCATTGTATATCATCAAAGCCTCTTGATAGTGCACGGGGATATCGGCAAGCGGCTGACCGTCTTGCTGATTTCTCGTGATGTAGGTTGTAAACGCTTTGAGATTCTTGTCCAGAAGCAATGCACTCAGATACATGTCGCGATAGATGAGCGAGTCGGTCTTCACCAGCATGCGGTGGTAGAATGCCTCGGCACTCTCGCCTCCATAGGGATGAGCCCCCAACGCATCATAAAACTTGTTAGCGCCATACGATGTAGTCTGCACATTGTAACGATTCATCATCAAACCTGCAGAGCCATAGGGCTGTGGATAGGCAAAGAGTTTCGTGCCCATCTGTCCCGTCTTGGCCAAGGCAAGGTTGCGCAGGGCGGTGAGGTCGGCATTATACTCGTCGCAGTGCGTGCCCACCTCCAACACCTTATCGTATCGTTCGGCATGAGTATGCTTCCATGCTGCCAGCTCCAGTTGTGCGGCATTGGCATTGTTGCCATACCAGCCAGTGAAGACAAACATTGCCGTGAGCACACCCAGGTTGAGCGGGAGTTGTTGCATCAGCTTAGTGTCACGCGACTCATAGGTGTTCTTGCTGAGCCACACGCCCAGCAGATAAATCACCGCCACCACCACTAAGGCCACCACCCACTGCTTCCATGAATAGGCAAAGGCGCTGTCCACCTTCGTAATCAATGCCAGCAGTACACATGAGGGGAGATACGACAACGCCTCAAACTTGCCATGCAACTCTCCCACTCTATTGAGCAAGTATTGCAGTCCGCCAAGCAGTAGCGTGATGAGCAGCGCAGTGATGAAGGTGTTGTTCGAGGTCTTCCCCTGTGCGAGATGATCCTGCACAAGCGCCAATTGTTCCCCTTGTAGCATATATATATATAAGAAGGAGAAGGTAGCAAAGAGCAACGCACAGATGATGCGTATGGATGTGTCGTATATAGGTTTTCTTTTCATCATTCTATAGTACATCATCCTAAGCATGGAAAGGGGGTGCAATACCTCTCGCCATGCTCAGAATGACAATGGTGTGTCAGTAATATTGATTGCCCATTAATCCAATTTCTTCAGCACTATCGCCGAGCGAGCGGGGATATAGAGCTTCAGCCACTCCTTCTTGTAGCGCTTATGCAAGGGCTCGAAGTGGGTGAAGTGTGTGAGCGTCGGGTCGGTGAGGCCATTACCGCCAAAGACGGGGTTGTCGGTATTGAGCACCTCCTGGTATGAGCCACGCGGCACGAGCAGGCCGTAGTCGCTATACGAGTTGGTGGGGCTGAAGTTGAAGACAAACAACAGGTCGTCGCGACGATAAGCGAGTATCTGGTCGCCATCGTTACAGTTGATCTCCACCACCTTGCTCTTCTCATACTTGTTTATACCACCGATGAGCTTCATCATCGCCTGGTCAAACTTGCCCAGGTACTCGTAGCAGAGCTTGTCATTGTCTACGAGGCTCCATTGGCGGCGGGCATACTTGTAGCTCCAGCCATTGCCTTCGCGGGGGAAGTCGATCCATTCGGGATGACCAAACTCGTTACCCATGAAGTTGAGGTAACCACCATTGATGGTCGATGCGGTGAGCAGGCGTATCATCTTGTGCAAGGCGATACCACGGTGAGCCATGTAGTTCTCGTCGCCCTTCTGGAAGTGCCAGTACATATCTGAGTCTACAAGACGGAAGATGATGGTCTTGTCGCCCACGAGTGCTTGGTCGTGGCTCTCGGCATACGAGATGGTCTTCTCGTCCTGACGGCGGTTGGTCACCTCCCAGAACATGCTGGTGGGCTTCCAGTGCTCGTCGGTTTGCTCCTTGATGAGCTTGATCCAATAGTCGGGCACATTCATCGCCATGCGATAGTCGAATCCGTAGCCACCATGCTTGATGGGTGCTGCCAATCCGGGCATGCCCGATACCTCCTCGGCAATGGTAATGGCATTCTTGTTGAGTTCGTGGATGAGGTCGTTGGCCAAGGTGAGGTAGCATACGGCATCGCCATCCTGGTTGAGGTTGTAGTAGTCGCCATAGCCACAGAAGGCTTCGCCGAGGCCGTGGCTGCGATAGAGCATTGAGGTGACACCGTCGAAGCGGAAGCCGTCAAACTTGTACTCCTCCATCCAGAAACGGCAGTTTGAGAGCAGGAAGCACACGACATCATTCTTCGAGTAGTCGAAGCAGAGTGAGTCCCAAGCGGGATGCTCGCGGCGGTCGCCAGGGTAGAAATACTGGTCAGGATCACCGGCAAAGTTGCCCAAGCCCTCGAGCTCGTTCTTCACGGCGTGTGACTGCACCATATCCATGATCACCGCGATGCCGTTGGCATGCGCCTCGTCGATGAGTTGCTTCAACTCCTCGGGAGTACCTTGGCGCGATGATGCGGCGAAGAAGTTTGATACATGGTAGCCAAACGAGCCATAGTAGGGATGCTCCTGGATAGCCATGATCTGTATACAGTTATATCCGCCAGCGATGACGCGGGGCAACACCTTTTCGCGGAACTCATTATAGGTAGATACACCTTCAGCTTCGCCCGACATGCCCACATGGCATTCGTAGATGAGCAGGGGTGAGGTGTTGGGCTTAAACTTCTTCACCTTGAACTCGTAGGGGGCGGGTTCCCATACCTGAGCACTGAAGAGATAGGTCTTCTCGTCCTGCACTACACGGCGTACATAGGCGGGGATGCGCTCGCCCGAGCCACCATTCCAGTACACCTTCAATTTGTAGTAGTCCTCGTGCTTGATAGCCTCGGCAGGGAGCTTCACCTCCCAGTCGCCATGTCCATTCAGCCGGGTGAGCTTATACTCGGGCTTCTCCTGCCATCCGTTGAAATCACCTATAAGATATATCTCCGTAGCATTGGGTGCCCACTCGCGGAAGGTCCAACCCTTCTTGGTCTTGTGCAGGCCATAATATTCATATCCTTTGGCAACATCTTTGAGCTTCTTCGCTCCGTTGTCAGTGAGTTCGTTCTTGCGACGTACATAGTAGTCGTAGCGGCCTTGAATCGCAGCTTCGTACGGTTCCAGCCAAGAGTCGTTTTGGATAAGTTTAAGCATGATACTTAGAGCCTCCTCCCTGCCTCTCCAGAAAGAGGGGTGATTCAGTCATCGTGGGAAAAGGACTTTATTAAATAGTTACTAATATTTCAGTTTTCATTGTGCTAGCAAGCCCTTCCTTCAGGAGGGGTTGGGGAGGCCGCACTTATTTCTTCACTTTGATGATAATCTTCTTCAATCCCGCAGGTGTGATGCCAGGTGCATGGCCATCTTCAGGGAAAAAGAGGGTAAACATACCTGGTTTCACGGTGATATAATCTGTGGCCAACCCATCGTAGAGTGTCATATCAACAGATGCATCATACTCCGCTTCGGGCAGGTCGGCACGCTGGGTATAGCCCATAACCTCACCATTGGTGATGGGGACATGGATGTCGATATATTCGTTATGTGTTTCCAACTTAGCCTCCTCCTTGGTTTTAGGTCCCCATTGGCAAACATTCACGAAGAGTTCATCTTCGATAAGTACAATCTTGCCAGGCTCTAAACCGTTGAGGTCAGTTTGCTCAATGTAGTCAAATGCTTTTGCAAACAAGGGATGTAGCGACTCGTAGTCGCGCATGTTTTTCAGATTGTCTATTACCATGGTATGTATAGATATGTTTGTTAATATTTAGGTTTCATATCCTAATTATCTTACAAATGTAGGTATTATCTTTTTTACATCCAAATATCGCGTTCATAATTTGTGATTTCGTTCAGCTTATACTAATTTTGTATCGGTATGACAACAGTAAGGCGTGTACAAGAATTCATTCGTGGCGAGAGGCTTATGGCCGATGGTGCCGGAGTATTGGTAGGTTTGAGCGGTGGAGCCGACTCGGTAGCCCTACTCCGCATCCTCGTGCACTTGGGCTATAGATGCCATGCCGTACACTGCAATTTCCATTTGAGGGGCGATGAAAGTGACCGTGACGAACGATTTGCCTCTGCACTATGCCAATCGCTACATGTCCCCTGCCAAGTGGTGCATTTTGACACCATGGGATATGCCGCCGAGCAACATATTTCCATTGAGATGGCTGCCCGCGCACTGCGTTATCAAGAGTTTGAGCGCATACGCCAGGCACAAGGGTTAGATGTCATTGCCGTAGCTCACCACCAGGACGATGCGGTAGAGACCTTACTGCTCAACCTTATCCGTGGAGCGGGTATCAACGGACTTACGGGTATGCGTGTCAAGAATGGCCGCATCGTTCGTCCGCTGCTATGTATTACACGCGACGAAGTGCTGAACTATCTCGACAAGTTGGGCCAGCCTTATGTGACCGATAGCACCAACCTCACCGATGAGTACGCCCGTAACAAGGTGCGCCTACACCTGATACCCATGATGCAGCAGATAAACCCTGCGGCTAAGGAGAACATCATGCAAGCAGCAACACACCTTGCCGAAGCAGCTCTATTATATAATAAGGTTGTGGCCGAGGAGCGTACACACATAGTCGAGGGTGGCGACGAATCCGACATCAACATTGCCGCCCTACTCGATTCTGATGCTCCCCAGACGATATTGTTCGAGATACTACATCCCTACGGGTTCAACTCTGCGCAGGTGAGCGATATCTTCCGCTCATTGTCTGCAGAGTCAGGACGCATATTCCACTCCGAAGGGTATACCCTACTGCGCGACCGTACCCACCTACTTGTGCGCCGCACTACTACTATCGATTATGATGCCGTCTACACTCTCCCCGCCGAAGGCACACTGACATTGCCCGACGGGATGATATTGAGCATCCATCGCATGACACCCGACGCCCATTGGCAGGTGCCACGCAGCCACGATATATTGTGCCTCGATGCCGACCGTTTCGGTGGTACACTCACCTTGCGCCACCCCAAGGAGGGCGACCGCTTCAAGCCCTTTGGCATGAAGGGTACCAAGCTATTGAGCGACTTCTACACCGACCTCAAGCTGCCCCGCACCGACAAGCAAAGCCAATGGCTACTATGTCACGACGATGAGATACTATGGGCAGTAGGCCAGCGCAGTAGCGAGCGATGTCGCTTGCATGGCACAGAGCAGTGCGTGATATGCATAGCGATAGTAAAGTGAGACATACCTCCATTGACCTATATATAAGAATAAGAGCGTGCCACCCGGACACGCTCCTATTCTTATCTTGAGATACACGCTAATTACTGATACAAGTAACGCTTGATGCTCTTCTTCGGAGTCTTCTCAAACTCTTCGCTATGTATCTGAATTCCAGTAATCTGGCAGTATGCGGGCAGGTTCTTGTTCAACTCTACGCGGTTAACATCCATCTGTGCAGCCACTTCCTGCTCGGTCTTACCCTCCTTGAATGCAGTGTCGTAGTCGGGGTGTATGAGTGCCACGAGCTTGCCATCGCGGTGGATAACGAGCGACTCAGCCACATAGGTCATACTGTTGAGCTGGTCTTCAATCTCCTCGGGGTAGATATTCTGTCCTGAAGGACCGAGAAGCATATTCTTCGAACGGCCCTTGATGAATACATTGCCCTCCTTATCCATCACACCGAGGTCACCTGTGTGATACCAGCCGTCAGCATCGATAGTCTCTGCGGTAGCCTCCTCGTTCTTATAGTATCCGAGCATCACATTCGGACCCTTTACGAGGATCTCACCAGCAATCTTCTCAGGATCCTCCGAGTTGATGCGTACGGTCATACCATAGGCAGCCTTACCACATGAGCCGGGCACAAACTTCTTCCAATCCTCATAGCAGATGATAGGAGCACACTCGGTAGCACCGTAGCCCACGGTGTAGGGGAACTTCAGCTGGTGCAATAAGGTCTCCACTTCATGGTTGAACGCCGCACCACCTACAATCACCTCGTAGAAGTTGCCACCAAACGAGTTGATCATGGTCTCGCGCACCTTGCCCAAAATAGCCTCATTTACGATAGGCACCTTGAGCAAGAGCTTCATGCTCGGAGTCTCGAGCTTGGGCAATACATTCTTCTTGATAATCTTCTCGATGATGAGCGGTACAGCCACGATTACCGAAGGTTTGATTTCATTGAGTGCCTGGAAGATGATCTTGGGTGAAGGTATTCTCGTAAGGAAGTAGATGTGCATACCCACGGTGAGCTCGTACAGGAACTCGAAGGCCATACCATACATATGAGCCATTGGGAGCATAGACACGATGGTATTGCCGGGCTTGAGGTTGAGCACCTGATTACCGAACTCCATATTATTGGTCACCGCACGATAAGGAATCATCACACCCTTAGAGAAGCCGGTAGAGCCACTCGTATAGTTGATAATAGCCAAGTCATCGGGCTGGTTGTCGTGGTAGTAGCTGATCATGTTCTTCTCGAAGCGATTGGGGAACTTCTTTCCGAAGAGTTCGTTCAAATGCTCGCGAGCATGCGTCAGTTTCTTGCTACGACTGATAAAGAGATTGTAATCCTCAATCTGGATCACACCGAGCACATTAGGAATCTCCTCCTCATTGAGGTTTTCCCAAATGCTTTCACCGATGAAAGCCAACTTCGAATCACTATGATTGATGATGTTATGGATATTATCAGCCTTGAACTCATGCAAAATAGGCACAGGTACAGCGCCATAAGTCAGGGTAGCAAGGAATGCCACACCCCAGTTGGAACTGTTGCGTCCGCAGAGCGAAATCTTGTCTCCGGGCACAACGCCAGCTTCACTGAACATGATGTGCAACTTCTCGATACGGCGAGCTACATCCTTGTACTGCAAGGTACATCCTTTGTAGTCGGTCAGCGCATCACGATCCCAGTTCTTCTTGATACTGTCTTCTACGCGTAGGATAATGTCTTTTCCCATAGATTCTCTTTTTAATGATTTAAATAGTTAATGGTTTTATGGTTTATCAATTGACTAATAGGTATACTTCCAAGCACTTGCGCACTTCCCGGCATAGCCCATTGGTCGCTATTTCCACTGTTTCCAACTGCAAATATATAACAATTATTTAATATACCAAAACAAGCCCTCCCTATTTCACCCTACAGGCAACAGCCGTAAAGATGTAAAATGCAGTAGTTTATTCACTTTTCCCCGTTGATATTTGGTGTTTCGTTCGATTTAGCTACGCTTTCTTCCTTTTCGCTCGCTTCAAGAACCCAAGCGAGCTTGGCTCTCGCTCGCTCATGCGTCAGTTGCACTACCTTTAATCTGCTTCGCGGCTTGAAATTAGGCTGCACCTCGGAAATTCTCAAAAATATTTGGAATTTCGCTCGGTTTGCACTAATTTTGCAGCCGCTAATACGAGATATTAGCATATTCAAATCATTAACTAATTAATACTTAACAAAATGGCAACAAAAATCAGATTGCAGAGAAGAGGTCACAAGGACTACGCGTTCTACTCTATCGTAATTGCTGATGCAAGAGCTCCACGTGATGGAAAATTTATTGAAAAGATCGGTACTTACAACCCCAACACCG
>JAZKZX010000003.1:0-43645 GCA_045612925.1 Bacteroidaceae bacterium | reverse complement strand
GTACCTCTTCGACTGGCTCAACTCATGGGGCATCAACATGGGTATCGTACTTCTGCTGCTCACCCTCATCGTGAAGGCCATCGTATTCCCCTTCACCTACAAGCAGTACGTATCTACAGCTAAGATGCGTTCACTGAAGCCCTACATCGACAAGATCAATGCCAAGTACCCCAACCAGGAAGATGCCTTGCAGAAGCAGCAAGAGACCATGCAGCTCTATAGCAAGTACGGTGTGAGCCCCATGAGTGGTTGCTTGCCCACACTCATCCAGATGCCCGTGTGGATGGCCCTCTTCTTCTTCATCCCCAATGCCATCGAACTCCGTGGTCAAAAGTTCCTCTGGGCCAACGACCTTTCGGCCTATGATGACCTCCTGCACTGGAACTTCAACCTGCCCTTATTAGGTGACCACATCTCACTCTTCTCCCTGCTCTTCAGCATCGTGAACATCGTCAACACCCTGTACACCATGAAGCAGCAGCCTGCAGGTGGCGACCCTCAGCAGCAGAAGATGATGAAGTGGATGATGCTCATGATGCCTATCATCTTCATCTTCGCGCTTAACAACTACTCGGCAGGTTTGAACTACTACTACTTCATCTCTACGCTCACCTCTATCATCATCATGATGGTATTGCGTAGAGTTATCGACGAAAACAAGCTCCTCGTGCAGCTCGAAGCCAACTATGCCAAGACTCAGCAGCAGCCCAAGAAGAAGAGCGGCATGATGGCTCGTCTCGAGGCTATGCAGCAGCAGCTCGAAGAGCAGCAGAAGTTGCAGCAGCAACAGCAGCGCCAACAGAAGAAGTAATCGTAACGACTACTCCTATATTTATATAAGAGTGCGGATATGCATGGGCATATCCGCACTCTTTTTCTTGATTAGACAACTACTATATCATTGCCTTGGGAATGTGAAAAAATGTTTGTACCTTTGATGATTGATATGACACATCGCAAAAAAACATAACACTATGAACACAGTAGTACAGGTGAAGGACAAGAAGTTTGCCCTTTACATCCACGAAGAAAAGATTCTGGCCAGAGTAAGAGAGGTGGCAGCCAAGATGGACGAGGACTTGCGCAAGAAGAATCCTCTATTCCTTGTCATCCTCAACGGCTCGTTCGTATTCGCTGCCGACCTGCTACGCAGCATCAACTTCCCCTGCGAGATTACCTTTGTGCGTGTATCTTCGTATGAGGGAGTACAGTCTACAGGTGAGGTGAAACAGCTCATCGGCTTGACCGAGAATATCGAGGGACGCACCGTAGTCATCGTAGAGGACATCATCGAATCGGGCATCACCATGAAGGAGATCCTGCACATGCTGGGCGAGAAGAAACCCAAAGAGGTGTTCATCACCTCACTCTTTGTGAAGCCTGGATGCCTGAAGGTAGACCTCAAGATTGACTACCGCTGCTTCGACATCGAGGACGACTTCATCGTAGGCTACGGCCTCGACTACAACCACGAAGGCCGCAACCTACCCCACATCTATCAGGTGATAGAGTAATTGTGGAATGAGAGCTTTTGCGGCTATGCCGCTGCTTTTTCCTTTTTGGGGAGTAAAGGAGTTAAGGAGTATAGACAATACCACTCATCGCCAGCCACTCATTACACCTTGATGGAACAATAAATATTCATGGCACGATAAAGCTCACATCTCACTACTCAATTGTCTACACTCCTAAGCGGAGCGTAACTTCTAAACTCCTAAACTCCAGTAATTAGTTATGAGTTGTGAGCTTTGAGTTTTTAGATGTGAGTTTAGACATAAGAATAAAAATAGGAGATGCCGATTGGCATCTCCTATTTTTTGCTATTGGCCAAAAGCCAACATTACCATCCACCATCAATTTCATTCCAAAAGTTACGGCGACGGTTTGAGAGCTCGCTACCATTATCAGGGTCAATTTCTGTCTCTCCGTCAACTTTTATATTCCCTCCGGAAGAAACAGCCAACATAGACATTGCTTCCAATACGACAACTTCAATCTCTGGTTTGATATATTCTTTTCTCATATCTTTACTATTACAATAATCAACACACTTATTTAACTCGAATATAATGTTTCTCTCCATTGATAAGATAGATTCCCGAAGTAGTCACTTCAAGGATACGACGACCATAAAGGTCGTAGATAACAACCTCAGCATCCATCAACTCATCATCGATATCAGTTGTTGTTTGTTCTCCAATAAGGAAGCGGAAAGAATTTGCTTGTTGCCCTGGCTCGCTATTATTCCAATCAAAGAGTATTTTATTAGCTGACATTTTATAGTGAGTTGTACCTTCAGCTCCTGTAGCATCATACTTCACTCCATTCTTATACAAACCTACCTCTCCATTATTTTGACCGAATACATAGTATCTATGATTCTCTTCTGCTTTACGATATGTCTGATATGTACTACCGGTGAAGAGGTTTTCATATTCATCAGTTTGTTCCTCTGTATAGACGAAATCATAAGCAACAGTTGTCTCCCCATGAGGTGCATACAAGATGACAGCCGTGCGTGCAGGAAGAATTTTACCATCTATTAGAGTCAGTTTCAAAGTTCCTACTCCTTCATCATCTATTAAAATCTTAGAGCCATCAAGATAATAAGCCTTCACATCATCAGGAATAGTTACAGGATAGTTCAAATAGAGACCTGCATGCTCGTATTGGGTTATGCTTACTGGGTGCTTAACTTGAGCCATATCCTTAACCTCCACGATGTACCATGCAGAAGCATTATTCTCGTTTGAATAACCTACAATCTTAGAACCACTAACTTGCGCATGCAAGGGATAACCACCACCGGGTTTCAGCAACACTTGACCATTAAGAGTAGCAAGAGGTTCGATAGATACTACTTTAGCATCATTCTCAACCAATGTAAGTTGGGCACCCCAACCAGAAGTGCTTACATAACATCCAGTTTGCAAGTTCATCATGTAACCTTCTGCTGTGAATGTCCACAAAGCTTCAGGTCTAATCCATGAGTCATCAGAGTCATCAGAACTTTTCTTGTCATTTGCAAAATGCATTGCATTTTCGCCAGTAGCATACATCAACTGACCTTTTCTGTTCTCATCATTGCAAGCAGAAACAATGGTGTAATACTTACCCACCTCAGGCATGATGAGGTTGAGTGCCTCATTGGCATCCTTGAGAGCATTATAGGCATTGGTATATTCCTCATCCGTTGCCGTAGCGTCTTCGAGCACATTTGCAGCATCGCTATACGCTGTATTATAGGCATCAGCTGCTGCCTCAGGATAGCAACCTACGACAGTACCACCAGTGACAGTACCACTCACCTTCGCTTCATTATGATAGTAGTTGGAGAGTGTATAGTATGCATCAGACTTACTGAAATCAACCTTCTCAAACTGGAAGCGTGAGCCATCGTCATTAGCATCATTATAGAAGCCCATCTTATTACCAGTTCCGCCATGGTTACTGAAGTACCAGGTTGTGTTGATATTACTAGGATTAATGGTGGTGATATTATACCAGCCATCATTTCTGTTAGCTTCATTCATATTTGCATTGGTGATAGTCCACTCTTGAGTGTAACCTTCCTCACCGATAGGCATACCCTTCACCTTGCTATTATCCTCAGTGAACTCATTCGTACTCAACGCAAGTGTGGTATTGCGGTCATGATAAGGCATGATGAGTACCTTGCCATCTGTAGTAGCCATAAAGTACCAGGCGTGTGATTTGTTATCCAACTCGTAGGTTGTTACAGCTACCATCGCACTGCTTGCGTCGTATGCAAGCACTGGTGTATTAGCACGAGCAATCTTAATCTTATAGGTAACGGGGCTGTTGGCATCGAAAGTCAGCTGTACAGGGAGATTAGCATAGGCAATGGCTATATTCAGCCTTGCATAAGCCTCTTGCAATTCAGCCAAAGTAGCGTCATATTCCTCTCTGTTTACAGATGAGTCATCACAAACACTACATGCCGTAGTGAGTCTTTCATTTGTTGCATCAATCAAAGCCTGAGTTACGTTAAGCGAAGAACCGAGATGGCTGGATGCACTATTTACAAGAGCCTCAGTACTTGCTATCAAGTTAATCAACTCCGTCTTGTCTATAGCTGTATAGGTGATTGTGATGGTAGCGTTATCTTTATTAACCTCGATTTCATGTTCGTAACCATCTATAGATTTCACTGTAAGGTCACTGGCGGTAAGAAGTTCGGTAGCACTGAGAGTTTCACCATCAGCATAGGATTCATCCTCAAACTCTACACCACCATTAGCATTACCGACAACTGTCACTGCATAGTCAAGAGCATATACATAGGGGTTCTCGATAATCTGCAACACGGCACCATGGTCATCCCATTCCCAGTCGCGTACGGCCTCTGGATTCACTCCAGTACAGATACAAGCATAATCCTGAGAGTCATCACTATAACCACCACCAGCATGAATACCAAAAGTACCAAGATAATTATCTTCGCTATTTTGGCGTATGCCATCCAAGGCGGTCTTATCTGCAACAAACTTGTAGTCTCTTCCGCTACGCGTTACATAGGCCTCCTTTTCAGGTTGATAAAGGTAATAGCTATCACCCTCCTTTATAATCTGCCATACAACAGTCTTATCAGAAAGGTTTACAGCCTCCGTATATTTAGCAGCAACATTCTCATCAGAAGGGAGACCTTGATGAGACGAATTGGTCACACCACGAAGGCTAACATACTCATCAGTAATTGAACTATTCCAAGCGAAATAACCCTCACCACTCTTAGCACGGATGTGGTATGCCTTGTAGTTTCTCAATTCAGTGAGGTCTTGAATCAGTTTGCAGTATGCCACACGAATCGTTCTGTCATCAAGTGTTACCGTGCCCACATAGCCACTAACTTCAACTGCGGTCAGCTGGCTAAGCTCAATAGCAGACAAGGCATAAACTTCTGCGTTATTTGCATAGTCAACATCCTCAAAGGTTACACCACCACCATCGGCACCAACAACTTCAACACGATAAATCATCTTATAAACCACATTGATTGTTGTACCTTCTACGGAGATGAACGCCTTGTAACCATTGACCTCCACAGCAGAAAGTTGGTTTGCTTCGAGTGTACCCAACACATGAACTTCATCCGTATATGATGTACCACCCAACATCACACCACCTTGATCAGTAACACCACTAACATTGACAGTATAAATCTTCTTATAGGTAACGGTAACTGTACTTCCCTCCAAGGTGATGACACCTGCAGCATAACCATCAACTATTACAGGAGAAAGATTCTCTACGGTGAGGTCTATCGGGGCATCAAATGTTTTACCATTTTCAGTAGTGGTTTCTTCGTAGACAACACCACCACCATTTGCAAGACCTTCAACCTGTACGGTATACACCTTATTATATATAATAGAGATTTCAGTATCACTGATAGTGATGCTCTTGACTACATAGCCATCTACATCCTTTGCCTTGAGTTCGTTTGCTTCGAGTGTAGAGGGGGCAGACAATGTGGTTGTATAGTCGACATCTTGGTATCTTACACCACCACCTGCGATATTGGAAGAGATGGTGAAGTCCACATACCGTACAGCATTTTTAGCAGTTTTCAAGATATCATACTGTGCCTGCAACTTGGCGATTGCTGCCTCTACTTGCAATTCTGTGGTGGCATAGTCGTATACACCTTGTGCCTCGGCATTTTTCTTGAAAGTTTCAATCAAAAGATCTGTACCCGCATCACCAGCCTCGGGCTTCAACTCTGCAGTGTAGCTTTCGGGAAGTCCCTCGATGGCCAGTTCAAACTCTGCCATGTGGAAGATGGGGTGACCGCCTTTAAGATTGTTATTGTTATTTGCCGTCACCATGAAACGCAAGTGCGAGTAGTACTCATTTGCCTCAATATATCCTGACTCGTAAGTCTTCGTATTCCCTGTAGGCAGACCTGTGATGGTTTCAATATCATAAAAGTTTGTACCATCTACACTACCCTGTATCTTTATTGTCTTAGGATAGTTGGTTTCCGCATCATGGCGAGTGATATACTTGAATTTGAATTTAGAAGTTATATTATTTTCTCCCAACTTAATCGTTATGTGGTGATCGTTTCCATCGGTAGAGTTAGCTCCGCTATAGTCTGAGTGGAAATATGTCTCGTTATTCCCATCGAACAAGTTCACGAGGTAACCTCTTTGGGGCTCATAATCTTTCACTTCTTGAGTAGACTGCGCATTGGTCCATACATAGAAGTCACCCTCAGAAGATGTAGTCTGCAGTGGAGCCTTGTCATAGAATTTTCCTGGAGTATAGTTTACCGTACCGCACTCGCCAATCAAATCTGTTGTTTTACCAATCAAGGCATCGAGTTCCTCCTTCAAGGCAGTGAGCCTTGCTGCATTCGCATCGTTATAGATTTCGAGCAGCGGGGTGTAATAATCCTTTTCAATGCTGCTGCACATCGTTTGCAATTCAGCAGAGGTAGCAGCATCGGAAGCCATCAGTTCATTGGCATCGAAGAGCTCTTCGCCTAAGTTCTTCAGGGTCTGCTCGGTAAGTCCTGCAGTAGAGTACTTCTCCTCTATCGCTTTTACCACCGTCTCGTGATTGGTGATGCCAAAGGTAGACATCACGAAGAATTTCTTGCTATTTTCGGTCGCGGTCACTGAGAAGCGAAGGTAACGGTAGTTGCCAGTATTTTCGATGACAGGCGACTCCCAAGAGAGAGCGTTACCATTGGGTAATCCATTGTTGGCTGCTGTATATGTCTGCAAGATATTAAATGTTCCATTCGGATCGTTAGATCCTGAAACCACAATCTCTGTGGGGCAGTTGTTACCATTGCTACGCGTCGCGTAATTGAAGGCAAACTTCGACATGGTAGTCCCACTGCCCAAATCGACTTGCAAGTAGTGAGTGGTCGAAATCTTGCCGTTATATTCTGAGTGGAAGTAGGTGTCGGTATCATCATCGAGCAAACCGGCCAATCCTTGACCATCGCTCGCATTGTTCAATGTGTTGTGACAAGCATTGGTAGAGAGATAATAGGGCTCGCTTTCAGATACAGCCTGTAGAGCCAGTTTGCCAGAGTATTGCACATTGGCCATTTCGCCTGCCAAGTCCTTGGTCTTCTCAATCATACCTTGCAAGCTGAACAGCGCTTCAGCATTTTCGTTCACATCAACAGCTGTGATATACCATTGAGAGGCTGTAGCATCGGCTCCCCAACCCAACACACCATACTTATAGTTCGCAGCGCCCAAGTGCAATGCAGTGTTTCCCTCAAGAGCCCATAGGCCATTGCCCATATCACGCAACTTATAGGCATGAGCATCACTCGTTGATGTAGCTGTAGCATAAATGAATGTGCTGGTTCCCACATTTCCAGGATAGGTAGATGTATTTTTATTCTTTAAATAATAGGATCCTTCAGTTTCTGATGCTTCAAAATACCACAACTGCTGATCGTAAGGACTTTCCGTATCGGTAATCTCACCCATCATCTGCTTGTTGACACTATCAGTAGGTATTGAGAGAGAGCGGTCGGGATAGTTCTTATTAGTTAAGCGATAGGCATTGCCCTCAACAAGTCCGATGCGTGCATAGGCATCATTCATTACTTCAAAATATTCATGGAAGAGGGCGTTGTATACAGCCGAATAAGAGGCCACGGTACGAGCCTCATATACCTGCTCTGCTTGGGTGTAGGCCGATTCCAGTGCTTCCAAAGAGGACGCTCTATAAAATCCGACCTTAGTACCATCCTCATCACTAAGGTCAAGGACTGCCTTTGCCGACTCTACCAACTCACCCAACATGGCGCGCTTGGCATCGGTATCGTCGGTATCCATGATGTTCACTGCCTCTACGGCCTCGTTGTCACCTTGCACGGTCTTCACCACGGCCTTACCAGAGGCAATAGCCTCGGCACACTCGACAGACACCTCGAAGGTTTTATTATCAGAGAAACCGATAAGTTCACCCTTCTCGTTGAAGATAGCGAAACCTATACCTCCCTCACCCTCCATGGTCACAGTGGTTCCTACGATGGTGTAGGTATAATTGGGTGTGGTAGCCTCATTAAATGTGGCATAGCTACCAAGTTCCGAATCGGCAGACTCAAAAGGTTTCAGATATTCAGTGTCACTTCTATGACTCAAGATTTGACCGCCTGTATCATCATTGATGAAAAGCACAGCGATATTCTGTTTCCATCCATTCTCTTCAGCCATAGCCTTTACCTCTGCGATGGCATTGTCAATATCCTCCTGTGTCTGGTCATATACCGAGTTTGCATAGTCACCCACCAGGCGATTGGTCATCACACGGAAGAAGCCATAGGCACGGAAGAACTCGGTGAGGTCTTCTCCAGCAGCTTCACAACATTTCTTATAGAAGTGGAGTATGGATGTAGCACCACGCTGATTGTATCCCCCACTCATCGGGTCTTGACGAAGCATCTCGAAGAGTTTGGGGTAGAACTTCGGGTTGTGACCCAATACATGATAATAGAGGAAGAGTTTGTAGTACATCTGCGTAGTGATAAACACATTGGATGTAGTGTTGAAGAAGTCGGCCTCCTCATTAGCAAACATCTCAGCGATGGGTTCCAGAGCACTACCATTCACACGAGAGGTAGTCTTACCGAAGTACCAGAGCACCACATTGGAGAAGAGGTTATTGGTCACCTCGGTGAGACCATTGACCGTGAGCAGTCCTTGATGCTGGTGACCAATCTCGTGGGCAGGGCCCCAGTGCGAACCAGCATCGGTGATCATCGATGTCATGATGGCACCCATCGTGTTGAAGTGGTATCCGCAGTGGTCCCAACCACCATACATATAGCCGTGTGGAGTACCGAACGAAAGGCCATGCACATTGTAGTAGTCGTCATAACCACTCTCAAAGCCATCGGTATCATCACCTATGTAAGCAAAAACATTGGGAGCCACTGCATAAGGAGACTTTGGATTCTTTGCAGCATCCTCTGTGGTCGTCTTATCGAGCACACCCAATACGATACGCTCCCACATCATCACATTGTCCCATTCCTGAATAGAAGATTTGATAATATCCTTGCCGGTGTAGTAGTAGTCGAGACCATGTTCAGTGCCTCCATCTGAGTTGAGAGCATCATGGAGCGGGAACTGCAAGGTGATGTATTCACCGAGCACGGTCACATCGGTCTGCGTAGCACGAGCAGCAATATAGTCCCAGCTGGCATTTGTGTCGGGGGTATAGAGTTCGTCACCCATCTTGTTCCAATAGCCGTTGATATGGCCACCCTCGATATGAATCTTCAAGTCCTCATAGTCAGACAACTTGCGTGCCTTGGCTTTGTTACCCTTCTTCGTGCCACCCTCGGTATTGAAAGTATGCACCACATAGTTGATACAATAGTTGTTTCCTGCAAAGTATGAGGGAACGACATTAAGTCCCTGCTTAAGTTCGACACCATTACTGTATCCGCCCAACTTGCCATGCCCTGAATAGGAGGCAAGGTAGAGCGAGGCACCCTCCTCGATCTCTCCCTCGACCATCACATACATAGCCTCACGGCCACCCGAGAAGATACCCGTGGGGTTGTTCAGGTTGGTGTGTGCATTGAGTCCCAATGCCTCGGCCGCAGCCTCAGGCTCGTTGTAGGGTTCGTAGAGCTGCACGCGGTATTTCTTGGCATAATCGGCATCCCAAGCAGGTTTATCTCCTATATTATCTTCTCCCCAGCTATCGTTGCGTACCTTGAGCACCATATCCTGCAGGGTGGTAGGCAAGTTATTATACGCTGCCTGATTCTTTAAGGTTGTCTCGTCCATTGAAGCATATGTCTCCTCCAGCGTAGTGCATGCCTCATCTGCAAAGAGTTCGTCAAGGGCAGTTCGATAGGTTGCAATGACATCATCGTTAGGATTGATAGCGGCTATTGCATCCCAGTTGGCAGCCAATTGTTCTGCTGTAATGCCACTCACCTCAGTGAAGTCCCATTGTGTAGCAGGAGCGCTACTGGTCCAACAAACAACGGTTCCCGTGGTAGCGCCATAGTGCATGTAGTGGTAAGAATCCGTAGTGTTAATGGCTCGCAACACATCATGTTCGCTTTCCTGTGTGCAGTTGAACCTACAGTTGTCACCATCAACCGTCTTCACAAGTGTCCAGTTGGTATTGCCTCCCGCATTCGGACTGCGCAGATAATTACCATTACCCAAGTTACGCAAGGTAAATCCGTTACCATCTGAAGCGCAATACCACAATTGTGAATAATCCGACTCATCTGTTGTAGCAATCGACAGATAGTTTCCTGCAGTAGCGGAAGTCATCGACTTGTCCGAGTTTCCCACATTGACAAAGTTGTACACCTTGCCATCACTCAACTGCGCCTTGGCCGTGACGGCTACAAACAGCAGCAAAAGCAAGCTTTTTAGTTTTCTTAAATGATACATGGTTTTAGTTTTGAATTATATTATGATTTGGTTATTCATAGCATACTATTAGCTGAGCTAATAAACATCGTGCAAAGGTACGTTTTTTTTTACAATTGGCGAACCTTCTTTCCAAATTTCAACATAATCACCTCCTCAAAAGTATATAACGAATATTTACCTTACACAGCACATTGATGGAAATTCATGACAAAAGTAGAGACAATGCTCCATTAAACCCTTATCAAATATACGGAGATATTGAACAAAAGGTCGGATAAAAAACGAAGTAAAGAAAATAGTTTGTACCTTTACTCCCTGAAAACCAATATAACCATGAAAGAAGATAATAGACAAGATTTGATTGATCTTGTACGTACAGGGCAACTCTCAGGCCGTATCATCGTGCTGGAGGGCGAACCGTTGATCAATGTTCTCAACCAAGACTACCACTCGCCCTACTACTACATAGGCATGTGCCGACGTGGTGAGTCGCGTGGCTGCTACAACTACAAGCCATGTAGCCAACATGCCGGTGAGATATGTTGGCTACAACCCGACCACGTCATCTCACACAGCTATATCAGCCCCGACTACGAGGCTATTTCGGTATTCATTCCTAAAGACTATCTCGAACAACTGAAGCAAGCAGGCGTATTAGACAAGTATCAGTACCTCTTGTATACCCCCATACTGAAACTCACACCTGAACAATTTGATACAATGTATACAGGGCTTAAGTTTCTACAGCAACTTACCGACTGCCCCGGCATTAGAAGCGATGAGCTCATTGCTACACTTATCCGCATCATTGCCTCCTTGGGCGATGAACTCATTCGTAGCCACCACCCCAACATCTCGAAGCGCCAAATGCTGCAAGAGCAGCTCTTTGAACGCTTCTACGAAGCTATCACCACCCACTACCATGAAACCAGAGAGGTAACATTCTACGCCAATCTATTCAGCCTAACCCCTAAGTACTTTGCCTCTGTCATCAAGCAGACTACGGGTATTGCTGCGAGCGAGTGGATTAGCCGTCATGTCATCATCAAGGCCAAGTACTTGCTATCTAACGACACCAACAAGAGCATACAACAGATATCCTACGAGTTAGGATTCAGTGAGCCCACCACCTTTTCCCGTTATTTCAGAGCTCATGTAGGCATCACACCTAAGGAGTATAGAGAGCAGCACCACTACTAAGAAGAAGCGTATTCACCAGATGATAGATAAAAAATCTCAGCAGGATAGGTGACATCGACAAGGAAGAGGGCATGGCCAGGGACGGAGGTGCCAGCACTGCAGCGGTCGCGCTTCTCGATGACCTGGCAGAACTCATCAACACTCATCTTGCCACGCCCTACCTCGAGCAGAGTGCCCACGACGGCACGCACCATATTGCGTAGGAAGCGGTCGGCCTGGATGACGAAACGCCACTCATGCTCGCCCACCTGCTCCCAACGAGCCTGCATGATGCAGCAGTTGTTGGTGGCCACATCGGTGTGGAGCTTGCTAAAACTGGTGAAATCGATATAATCGAAAAGACGGTTGGCGGCCTCGTTCATCCGCTCAAAATCAGGTGCATGGAAGAGGCGCATGGTACGGTGACGACTGAAGGGATCCTTGGCCGTTGACACATAGTAGTGATAGGTGCGCGAGGTAGCACTGAAGCGAGCATGGGCATCGGCGCTCACGGGCTGCACCTGCTGTACGGCAATATCTTGTGGAAGGAGACGATTGAGTTTATCGGCAAGACGAACACAGTCGACCACCTGCTCGGTATCGAAGTGGGCTATCATCTTCTGGGCATGTACCCCGGCATCGGTACGGCCAGCACCTACCACCGAGGTCTCTGCACGCAGAAGTGTAGTGAGTGCCTGCTCCAAGCATTGCTGCACGGAGATGCCATTGGGTTGTATCTGCCAGCCATGATAGGCTGTACCATCGTAGGAAAGGGTGATAAAGTAACGCATAAAGTGAGGCCTCCCCCCGCCCCTCCTAAGGAGGGGTGACTCGGGCATCGCGGAAGCTTTTTTAATCGTATTAGTGATTTTGTTTGTCTATATATTAGTATAGCGGGCTCTGAAATCCCTCTCCTTTAGGAGGGGTTAGGGGAGGCCACCAAGTTCATAACGTGCACCGCTACCAAAGCCGCAGTCTCGGTGCGGAGGCGCGACTTGCCTAGAGTGATGGGGCGGAAGCCGTTGGCAATGGCCTTCTCTACCTCTTCGGGGCTGAAATCGCCTTCAGGACCGATGAGCACGAGGGCATCTTCGCCGGGTGTGAGCGCTTGCATCAGGGGCTCCTTATCACCTTCGTAGCAGTGGGCGATGAACTTCTTCCCCGTGAAGGGCTGGGCAATGAACTTATCGAAGGGGGTCATGCCATTGAGTATGGGCAATGTGGGTTTGAGCGACTGCTTCATGGCTGATATGAGTATCTTCTCGACGCGCTCGGTCTTGACCACACGACGCTCGGAGAAGCGGCAGTCAAGGAAGGTAAGCTCTGAAAAGCCTATCTCGGTGGCCTTCTCGGCAAACCACTCGATGCGGTCCATATTCTTCGTGGGGGCCATGGCGAGGTGGAGATGTCCGCGCCACAAAGGTGCTGGCGTGGTGGTCTCGACGATACGCACATAGCAGCGCTTGCCACTGATCATGTCTATCTCGGCGCGGTAGAACGAGCCTTTACCATCGGTGAGCATCACCTCGTCGCCTTCGGTGAGACGCAGTACACGGAGGGCATGAGCAGCCTCTTCCTGGGGGAGCTCAAGCGTGGTAGCAATGTCGGGGGTGTAGAATAGATGCATAGGAAAAAGCCTTCACCAACTTCATCTGAATGGGGAGAACCCATACAGTAAAAGAGTTAGATACAGGGTAGTTTTATTTGTTTATTTTGTTCAATTCATTCATAATAGTATTATCACGATCATGATAAATCCCTCCCCTATTAGGGGAGGTTAGTTGGGGCTTTCCTCCCCTTCCTCCCGTTCTCGTATGACATCTCGCAGGTGTGCCGCCAGTTCGTAGTCTTCGCGCTCAATAGCGGTCTTCAGCACTCCGCGCAGCACTTCGGTATTCATCACGGTAATGGGCATGGAGTAGGCTCCCCCACCCTCGTCGCGCATGCACTGGGCGTTGAGCAACTCCTCATCGATATAGATGGGGCAATGGCGATGCAGCGCTATGGCTAATGCATCGGAGGTGCGGGCATCGACATTGATCGTCTGGCCATACTGTTCGCACACTAAGTAGGAGTAGAACACACCAGACTTCACCTTATATATATATACCTCGCGAATGCTGATGGTGAAGGCATCGGCCATATCGGCCAAGAGGTCGTGGAGCATGGGACGCTCGGTAGCAACCTCACGCATATACATGGCGATGGCTTGGGCCTCGAGCAAACCAACGAGGATGGGCAAACTGCGGTTGCCCTCCTTCTCGCGGAGCAAGGCGATAAAGAACCTATCGTTCGACGATTTCTGTAATAGGTCTTGTACTTTGAGTTCTACTTTGTTCATGTCATTATAACAAGCAAAAACCGCTTTTGCAAGGCAAAGGTAAGGGATTTTTTGGAATAATGCATGCTTTATTCACTCTTTTGCTCCAACTTTAATCTGCTACGCAGCTTTGTGCTCGTTTTGCACTAATTTTAATCTGCTGCGCAGCTTGAAATTAGGCTACGCCTCAGGAAAAACAAATAAAATTTGCTTTTCCATTCGGCTTGCACTAACTTTAATCTGCTATGCAGCTTGAAATTAGGCTGCGGCTCGGAAATATTCAAATAAATTTGATATTTCGCTCGCCTTGCACTAATTTTGCACGAGAAAGCAGTTGGACGGTCTGTCGCTTGCCCCATTTGTGGGGTATGAGGAAAGTCCGGGCAACATAGAGCATCCCGCTTGTTAATGTGCAAGGTGTCGGCGACGGCAGGGGTGACGCAGAAGAGAATAACCGCCCCGTTCAGACGAGGTAAGGGTGAGAAGGTGGGGTAAGAGCCCACCAGTCGGGATGGTGACATCCTGAGCTGTGCGTTCCGGGAGTTGCAAGGTCATGTATACCGGTGTTTGAGGGTTGCTCGCTCGAGCCGGAGGGTAGACCGCTATAGTCTGCTGGCAACAGTAGGCACAGATAAATGACAGACGCTGCATGATATTCGTGCACAAGCAGGAATACAGGCAGTACAGAACCCGGCTTACAGGCCAACTGCTTTCTTTTTTTTCTATTAGGAGTACAGGAGTCAGGAGTGTAGGAGTTTAGACGAATGCATTGACTGACGCAGACGAAACATATTCACGGGAACATGGAAATAGAAGTCAACTCCTAAAAAGGCATAGAGAAACACAACATATGAAAGAGAGATTCAGACAACTCGTACATTTCTTCACCCGCTCGCTATGGCGGGTGTCAGAGGGTGATGTGAGTCGTAGCCGATATACCAGCTACAACTTGATGAAAATAACCATCCAAACAGTCAAGTGTTTTATCAAAGACCGTGTATGGATACGCGCTGCAGCCCTCTCCTACACCACCCTGTTCTCTATCATCCCTATCCTCGCCTTGCTCTTTGCCATCGCCAAGGGATTCGGCTTCTCGAACCTCATGGAGCGACTGCTGCGCAATGACTTGATACAAAACAGTTCGGTGGATATGGTGATGACATTCATCGACAACTACCTGGAATATGCCAAGAGCGGTGTATTCATCGGAGTGGGTATAGTCATGTTGCTATGGGCTATCATTAACCTTGCCGATAGCATAGAGAGCAACATGAACGCCATCTGGGAAATCAAGAAACCACGCTCGTACTTCCGTAAGCTGACCAACTATATGGCTCTGTACATCGTGCTCCCAGCAGTAATCATATTGTATGCCGGTGTCAGCATATTCATGACTACGGTATACCAGCATCTGGCAGAATATCTTATCATCAGCTCATTCGTACACTTCTGCTTCAAGCTGGCACCCTATGTACTCTCGGGACTTATCATGACAGGACTGTTCTTCTTCATCCCCAACACGAAGGTGAAATTCCAGAATGCCTTTATCCCAGGCATGATCACGGGTATAGTCTTCCAAGCATTCCTATATATATATATACAGATACAGATGTCGGTATCGAGCTACAATGCTATCTACGGTTCGTTTGCCATCATACCGATGTTTATGCTATGGGCAGACATCTCGTGGAGCATCATCCTCTTCGGCGTGGAGATGAGCTATGTGAGCCAAAACATCGAACTGTACAACTTTGGCGAAGAGGCCGACAATGTGAGCCGTCGGTACCACGACTTCTTATGTGTAGTAGTGATGTCGCTCATCTGTAAGCGATTCGAACAGGGCGGACTACCCTACACTGCCAGTGAGCTATCTGATGAGGGAGAAATCCCCATACGCTTGACCAATCGCCTACTCAACGAACTGGAAGCTATCGGACTCATCTATGGTATCAGCAATGACACCAAATCGGAGATTGAGCATTACCTACCCGCTGTAGCCATCAGCAAACTTTCGGTGGGCCGCTTGCTATCGACTCTGGAAAGTCATGGGTGTGAAGACTTTAAGATCGACCACACTAAAGAGTTCAGCAGTCAGTGGGATGCATTTATCGGGCACAAAGAGGAGATGTATCTTAAAACCAATGACATATTGCTGAAGGATCTATAAGATAATGACAGGAGCGCAACATTCGAATGTTGCGCTTTTTCTTTCTAAAAAACACAACAAGTGTAATTTTTATTGCGAATTATTAGTAGAGTTAAACGATTATTCCTACCTTTGTCACATTATTTAGTAAAATGGTATGAGTATGTTTACCCAAGAAGACGAATTATTATTCGCAAAAAGAGGCATTACCGAGGCACAGGTAATGGAACAGTTGGAATGTTTCAAAAAGGGTTTCCCCTACCTTTCACTCGATGGTCCTGCTTCTGTAACCAATGGAATTCTCAAAGCTGACGAGAAAGTCTTGGAAGAGGCTTCTGAGCAATGGAACGAATATCTGCAATCAAACAACCGCATCGTGAAGTTTGTGCCTGCATCAGGTGCAGCCAGCCGCATGTTTAAGAATCTGTTTGAATTCCTCACAAGCGGTCATGATGAGCCTGTAACTGACTTTGAGCATGTATTCTTTGACCATATAGAGTTCTTCGGTTTCTATGCTGCACTCAATGAAAAGTGTACAGAACTTTATGGTAAGGACATCAAGACCTTGATGGAAGAGGGACAACACAAACAGGTGGTGGCCGCTCTGCTCAACCCCGAAGGTCTCAACTTCGGACAGTTGCCCAAGGGATTACTGCTCTTCCACCTCTATGCAGACGGCACCGTGCGTACTCCGCTCGAAGAGCATCTCGTAGAGGGCGCACTCTATGCACAGGACGAGAACAAGAATGTACATGTACACTTTACCGTATCGCCCGAGCATCGTGAACTTTTCAAAAACCTCGTAGACAGCGTTTTGGCTCGCTACGAAGAGGAGTTCGGTGTGAAGTATGATATCACCTTCTCTGAGCAGAAGGCCAGCACCGACACCATCGCGGCCGACAAGGACAACAATCCCTTCCGCGACACGGATGGCAGCCTCGTATTCCGTCCTGGTGGACATGGTGCTCTCATCGAGAACCTCAACGACTTGGATGCCGATGTGGTATTCATCAAGAACATTGACAATGTGGTGCCCGACCGTCTCAAAGATGACACCGTTACATACAAGAAACTCTTGGCGGGCGTACTCGTATCGCTCCAAGCACAGACATTTGCTTACTTGCGTCGTTTGGACGAAGGCAATTGCACCCAAGAGGAGTTGCAAGAGATGGTTGACTTCCTCGAGCATAAGCTCTACTGCAAGCACCCCGAGATAGAGACCCTCAAGGGCGACGCACTCGTAACCTATTTGAAGAAGAAGTTCAACCGCCCCATGCGTGTTTGCGGTATGGTGCAGAATGTGGGTGAGCCTGGCGGTGGTCCGTTCCTCGCATACAATGCTGACGGTACCATTTCGTCACAAATCTTGGAGAGTTCACAGATCGACATGGACAACCCCGTAAAGAAGGCGATGTTCCTCGAAGGTACTCACTTCAACCCCGTAGACCTCGTATGTGCTATCAAGAACTACAAGGGTGAGAAGTTTGATTTACCCAAGTATGTGGACAAATCTACCGGCTTCATCTCATCCAAGTCAAAGGGTGGCCGCTCGCTCAAGGCACTTGAGCTCCCTGGCTTGTGGAATGGTGCTATGAGCAACTGGAACACTATCTTCGTGGAGGTACCTCTCACCACCTTCAACCCTGTGAAGACAGTCAACGACCTACTCCGCGACCAACACCAGAAGTAAGACATCCTGACTGATTGTTGTACAAAACATAGAATAAATGCAAGAGATTCTTCGCTGTGCTCAAGAGCGCAGTGAAGAATCTTACATTAACGACCTCTCAGAATGGGAAGAAACAAATTTTCAGAACGCGAAATAACCATCATCAGCAAATTGCTCGGCCGTAAGATGGCTGGCAATCGTAATCAACAGAAGATGGTGCGCCACACCCTACGCACGGTATTCGACTTCAACATCTCTGACTTCAATGTACAGGGCAAAGCCTTCGGCCCCAAAGAGTTGCAAGAGTGTCTCCGTCGAGGTGTCATCCATGTGCTTGACGATGCTACAATAGAAACCATGAAGGAGCGCTATGCAGAGCGCAAACAACGCGATGAAGAGTTGCGTCAAGCCGAAGCCGTAGCCGATGGCGAAGTGGTAGACTGGCAAGAGGTACAGCGACAGTGGGATGAATATTATGGTACGGAACAGTAAACTTGTTATTTTCATAGAAAAAGTGTACCTTCGTACCCCAAAAGAAAAATACGCACAAGATATAAGCAATGGCACTCATAAGCTATCAGAATGTTGAAGTCCACCAACAAGAGACAATCGTGTTGGAGGGAGTAGACCTGAAAATCGAAAAGGGCGAATTCGTATACCTCATCGGTAAGGTAGGATCGGGAAAATCGAGCCTGCTCAAGACGATGTATGGCGAGTTGGACATACACAGCGGTAATGCCGAAGTGTTGGGATACGATATGGCCAACATACGCCGCAAGCAGATACCGGCTCTGCGCAAACGCATCGGCATTGTATTCCAGGATTTCCAACTCCTCATAGACCGCAATGTGCGCGAAAACCTCGATTTCGTTCTCAAAGCTACGGGATGGGATGACAAGCGCAAACGACAGTTCCGCATCGAGGAGGTACTGGAGCAGGTAGGCATGCAAACCAAAGGGTACAAGATGCCTCACGAGTTATCGGGAGGTGAGCAGCAGCGTATCGTTATTGCTCGTGCCATCCTCAACACCCCTGACATCATCCTGGCAGACGAGCCCACCGGTAACCTCGACCCCGATACCGGCCGACAAATCGTAGAGTTGCTGCGCAGCATCCGCGAAAAAGGCTCTACGGTCATCATGACCACACACAACCTGCAACTGCTCGAGGAATTCCCTGGCAAGGTTTTCCGTTGCGAAAATCATAGAATAGTAGAGCAGAAGACTTCGGAAGAGTTGGAGGAACAAAATACAGATAGCATAGAAGATCAAGAAAATAATCAATAAACATCATACAACATGAAAGTTATGAAATTTGGCGGTACCTCAGTAGGTTCCGCAGCAAGAATGAAGAGTGTAGCATCGCTCATCAATGACGGCGAAGATAAGATCGTAGTACTCTCGGCCATGTCGGGCACTACCAATTCACTGGTTGAGATTTGTGGCTACCTTGCCAACAACAACCCCGAAGGCGCTAACGAGGTTATCAACAAGCTCGAAAGCCTCTACAAGAAGCATATCAACGAACTATATAGCACTGAGGAGTATAAGCAGCAGACCTCTACACTCGTAAAGGATGTGTTCAACTACCTCCGCTCATTTACCAAACAGTTGTTTACCTCTATCGAGGAACGCATCATCTTGGCACAAGGAGAGATTATCTCTACCAATATGGTAACCAATTACCTCAAGGAGCAGGGCGTAAGTGCCCATCTCATCGCTGCGCTCGACTACATGCGTACCGACAAAAACGGTGAGCCCGATGCTGCATACATCAAGGAGAAGATTACTGATGTACTTGCCAATAGTCCCAAGGCACAGATATACATCACCCAAGGATTCATCTGCCGCAACATCAATGGCGAGATTGACAACCTGCAGCGTGGTGGTAGCGACTACACCGCATCGCTCGTCGGCGCTGCTGTAGGCGCCAGCGAAATCCAAATATGGACCGACATCGACGGCATGCACAACAATGATCCCCGCGTAGTAGAGGGTACTACCGCAGTGCGCCACCTTCACTTCGAGGAGGCAGCCGAGTTGGGTTACTTCGGAGCCAAGATCCTCCACCCCACTTGCGTACAGCCCGCCAAGTTTGCCAACATCCCCGTTAAATTGCTCAACACCATGGAGCCTCAGGCACCGGGCACCACCATCAACAACGATGCTGACCCCGGAACCATCAAGGCTGTTGCAGCTAAGGAGAATATCACAGCCATCAAAATCAAGTCGAGCCGCATGCTCCTTGCACACGGTTTCCTCCGCAAGGTGTTCGAAATCTTCGAGAGCTACCAGACCTCTATCGACATGATCTGTACCTCTGAGGTGGGTGTATCCATGAGTATCGACAATACCAAGCACCTCAACGAGATCGTACATGACCTGAAGAAGTATGGTACTGTAAGCATTGACCACAACATGTGTATCATCTGCGTAGTAGGTGACATGGACTGGGAAAACATCGGCTTCGAAGCTCGTGCTATGGATGCAATGCGTGATATCCCCGTGCGCATGATTTCGTTCGGCGGTAGCAACTACAACATCTCGTTCCTCATCAAGGAGAGTGACAAGAAGCGTGCGTTGCAGGCGTTGCAAGATAAACTTTTCAATAATTAAAGACTACGGACAACAGGCAAAAGTCCTCGCCTTGACGGTTACACACCGATAGAGCAAGACTGTTGTCTGTTGACCATAAATCCTATGATTAAAGGAACCTTCCCTATAGAGCGTTTCAAGGATATTGACACGCCATTCTATTATTACGACACTCGTGTATTGCGCGAGACTCTCGCCACCATACACGAAGAGATACAACACAATCCTGAGTATGAGGTACACTATGCCATCAAGGCCAATGCCAACCCTAAAGTGCTACGCATCATCAGTGCAGCTGGCTTTGGCGCCGACTGTGTGAGTGGCGGCGAAGTGCGTGCAGCTATTGAGGCAGGTTTTCCTGCCGACAAAGTGGTGTTTGCTGGTGTAGGAAAGAGCGACCGAGAGATAAACCTCGCACTCGACTACGGCATCCATTGTTTTAATGTAGAGTCTGAAGCCGAACTACTCATCATCAACGAACTGGCTGCACAGAAGGGAAAGGTGGCACGCATCGCGTTGCGCATCAACCCCAATGTAGGTGCTCATACCCACAGTAATATAACTACCGGACTTGCAGAAAATAAGTTTGGCATCAACCTCGAGCAAATCGAGGGAGTCATCGAGCAGGCTATCGCCCTACCCCACATCGACTTCGAGGGAGTGCATTTCCATATCGGTTCGCAGATATTGGACATGATTGACTTTGTGGCTTTGTGCAATCGTGTGAATGAGCTCACCGAACTCTTTGAGCGCCGTAAGTACCCCATCCGCAGCATCAATGTTGGCGGTGGTTTAGGTATTGACTATGGTCATCCCAACCATAAGTACATCCCCGACTTTCATAGTTACTTCGAGACATTCCGCAAACACTTGCGTGTGCAGCCTGGACAAACTGTACACTTTGAACTTGGCCGCAGCATCGTAGCACAATGCGGCAGCCTTATCTCGCGCGTACTATATATAAAGGAGGGCACTTGCAAGCGCTTCGCTATTATCGATGGTAGCATGACCGAACTCATTCGTCCTGCCCTATACCAAGCTTACCATCGCATCGAAAACATCTCTTCTGATGAGCCCGAGGTAATCTATGATGTGGTAGGCCCCGTATGTGAGAGTTCAGATGTATTCGGCAAGGCCGTAGACCTTAATGCCACCCATCGTGGCGACTTCATCGCCATCCGCTCGGCGGGTGCCTACGGAGAGGTCATGGCTTCACAGTACAACTGCCACGAACTGCCCAAGGGATACCTGAGTGATGAACTTTGTTGAGCTATATAATGTTGAGATTTAAAAAAATCACTTAAAAGCGTAGGAGTTTATAAAAAAACAATTACCTTTGCGCTCAACAAGAAGAGACAATGTAAGTATGCACAACTTTGGTTATACATATTATACCTATTTTTACTTTTACTTTAGCACAAAGTAGAGCGGGATGGGTTATGTAACATAAAGAGACATAATACAAAGATATTTACGATACATGAAAGTCCCGCTTATGATAGCGGGACTTTTTGATTTAATAATATATATAATAAGGTATATGAACGAAGCAAGCAAGACATTCACCATACAGCCAGCCCAGCGACTTGGCTCGGTAAGCGAATACTACTTCTCGCGCAAGCTCAAAGAGGTAGCAGCAATGAACGCTGCCGGAATGGGAGTCATAAGTCTCGGCATAGGAAGCCCTGACATGCCTCCCTCGGAAGAGACTGTGGATACACTCTGCGCCGAAGCACACAATCCTAATGGTCACGGATACCAGCCCTATGTGGGTATCCCGGAGTTACGCGAGGCTTTTGCCCGTTTCTACAAGCGGTGGTATAATGTGGAATTGGATGCGAAGACCGAGATACAACCACTCATCGGTTCCAAAGAGGGTATCTTACATGTCACGCTGGCCTTCGTAAATCCTGGTGAGCAGGTGCTGGTGCCGAATCCCGGCTACCCCACCTACACCTCACTGAGCCGTCTACTCGGTGCAGAAGTGGTAAGTTACGACCTTAAGGAGGAGAATGGGTGGATGCCCGACTTTGAGGCATTGGAGAACATGGACCTCTCTCGCGTGAAACTCATGTGGACCAACTACCCCAATATGCCTACAGGAGCTAATGCTACAATGGAATTATATGAGCGCCTCGTAGACTTTGCACGACGCAAAGGCATTGTCATCGTCAATGACAACCCCTATAGTTTCATCCTCAACGACAATCCTATGAGCATACTTGCCGTAGAGGGCGCCAAGGAGTGCTGCATAGAGTTCAACTCCATGAGCAAGAGTCACAACATGCCCGGATGGCGTATCGGCATGATTGCCGCTAACCCCACCTTTATCAGCTGGATACTCAAGGTGAAGAGCAATATCGACAGTGGCATGTATCGCGCACTACAGCTGGCCGCCGTGAAGGCACTCGATGCCGAGGCTGATTGGTATGAGGGAAACAATGCCATCTACGCGGCACGCCGAAGCACAGCCGAAGCTATCATGGATGCATTAGGATGTACATACGACAAGAACCAGGTGGGTATGTTCCTCTGGGGACGCATCCCAAACCACCTTGCCGATGTAGAGGAACTTACCGAGCGTGTGCTGCACGAAGCCCGAGTATTCATCGTACCTGGCTTTATCTTCGGAAGCAATGGTAGTCGCTACATCCGCATATCGTTGTGTGCTAAAAATGAGCAATTGACTGAAGCATTGAATAGAATCAAAAACTTAAAATGACCTATATATTATGGAACTAAAACCCATCAAACTCACAGGTGTTGAAGAGAAGCGTCCTCTTGTCATAGCAGGACCATGCAGTGCAGAGACAGAAGAGCAGGTGATGAATGCTGCTACTCAATTAGCCAAGAATGGTATTAAGATATTCCGTGCAGGCATTTGGAAGCCTCGTACCAAGCCCGGAGGCTTCGAAGGTGTGGGCGTAGAGGGACTCGGTTGGTTGCAACGCGTCAAGCAGGAAACTGGCATGTACACCAGCACCGAGGTAGCAACAGCCAAACATGTAGAAGAGGCATTAAAGGCGGGTATTGATCTCTTGTGGATAGGCGCCCGTACCTCGGCAAACCCCTTCGCCATGCAAGAGATAGCCGATTCATTACAGGGCGTAGATATCCCCGTTCTTGTAAAGAATCCCGTAAACCCTGACTTGGAATTGTGGATTGGTGGCATGGAGCGTCTGAACAACGCTGGCATCACACGCCTCGGTGCCATACACCGTGGATTCAGCACCTACGAGAAAAAGATATACCGAAACTTGCCCCAATGGCACATCCCTCTCGAGTTGCGCCGTCGCTACCCCGATCTCCCCATTTTGTGCGACCCCAGCCATATCGGTGGTAAGCGCGAACTCATCGCCCCACTCTGCCAACAGGCTATGGACCTCAACTTCGATGGTCTCATCATAGAGAGTCATTGCGACCCAGACAAGGCGTGGAGCGACGCAGCACAACAGGTAACCCCCGAATCACTCGAATACATCCTCGACATGCTTGTAATCCGTGACGAGGCGCCTGGTACCGAAGACTTAGGACAATTGCGTAAGCAGATTGACGAGTGTGACGACAACCTCATCCAAGAGTTGGCCAAGCGCATGCGTGTGGCACGCGAGATAGGCACATTCAAGAAGGAGAATGGCGTAACAGTGTTCCAAAACAACCGCTACAATGAGATTCTCGAGAAGCGTGCCAAGCAAGGCGAGCAGTGCCAGATGAGTGGCGAATTCATGAAGAAAATCTTCGAGGCCATCCACGAGGAGTCAGTGCGCCAGCAAATGGAAATCATTAATAATTGACAAGGGACAATCTATGAGAATACTAATTCTTGGAGCCGGTAAGATGGGTTCCTTCTTCACCGACCTATTAAGTTTCCAACACGAAACAGCCGTATACGACATCGACCCCAAGCGCCTACGCTTTGTGTATAATACTTGTCGCTTTACTACACTCGACGAGATACGTGAGTTCGCACCCGAGTTGGTCATCAATGCCGCCACGGTGAAATACACCATAGAGGCATTCAAACAGGTGATCCCAGCACTTCCCTCAAACTGTATCTTGAGCGATATCGCTTCGGTAAAGACACAACTTCCCGAGTTCTATCGTGCAAGTGGATTCCGCTTCGTGAGCACCCACCCCATGTTTGGTCCCACCTTTGCCAGTTTGAGCAACTTGAGCAATGAAAACGCGATTATCATCAGCGAGAGCGACCATCTGGGTAAGGTATTCTTCAAGGATCTATACCAGAGTCTCGGGCTCAACATCTTTGAGTACACATTCGAAGAGCATGATGAGACCATGGCTTACTCGCTTTCTATTCCCTTCGTATCGACCTTCGTCTTTGCCGCCATCATGAAGAAACAAGAGGCACCAGGTACCACCTTCAAGAAACATATGGCTATTGCCAAAGGACTACTCGGAGAGGACGACTACCTATTGCAAGAGATTCTGTTCAATCCTCGCACTCCTGGTCAGGTCGAGAACATCCGTCGCGAGCTCAAAGAGTTGCTACAGATTATCGAAGAGCGCGATGCTGAAGGCATGAAAGCATACCTCACGAAGATTCGTGCAAAGATTGAGTAAAGAACAACGAACAAAAGAAATAGCACCATCCCGCAAGATAGTGCTATTTTTTTATTACAATATAGAGCTATCAATCCTCTATATCCAGTTCTCCAGCCTTTTCTTTTGCATAGTAATCAGAAAGCATTCCGATAAACTTCACGATATCTGCTACGGCCGAAGCGGTCTCCTTATTTACCTCCTTACGCTGAAGGCGCAACATCCATACGCCATACAGTGCATCAAAGCAGTTCTCCAATTCAGGTTTATCTTGCCCTCCCTTAGCACGCACCTCTACAATAAAGGGCAACGCCTTGTAGTATGCAGCCTGGTAGAAGGGAAACTTTGATGAATGCATTAAGCGGCAATGCAAGTCGGTGAGCGCAATGATGACATTTTTGTTGATCTGCAGATGCCCGCTCTGCTCCACATGCTCAAGGCGCATCATCTCCACCAGATTAGCATACCACTCCGTCAATTCGGCATGCTGCTCTTGGGGCAGATTATAAGGCGCCACCGCACTGGCCTCTATCTTGTCCATGTCCATTCCATTGGCACGAATCAAATCCTCCACCTGCCACATATAGAGCAGATACTCCGATATACTTTCCTCACGCAGTTTTCTTGAGATATACATATATATGCTACACTTATTCGTTTAGAGGTGCAAAATTACACAAAGAACTTGATTCTCACAACCCATCAATAGAAATATAAATCTTCATCGAGGACCGAAAAAACATCAGTATACTTTTGAAAGATAAAACAAATCGTTATCTTTGCAGTTGATTGTCATTATGACGACTAAATGAAAGGGAATTTACAACACTAACAATCAAAAATATACAAACAATGGATCAAGCACTTTTGAACCAAGTGAGCGCGAAAGCCAATGAATGGCTCTCTCCCGCTTATGATGCTGCCACACAGGCAGAAGTGAAAGCTTTGCTCGAGAAGGAAGATAAGACTGAACTCGTAGACTCATTCTATCAAGACCTCGAATTCGGTACGGGTGGTCTGCGCGGTATCATGGGCGTAGGTAGCAACCGTATGAACATCTACACCGTAGGTGCAGCTACACAGGGCCTCGCCAACTATCTCAACAAGAACTTTGCTGGCATGGAGCAGATTTCTGTCGTTGTGGGTCACGACTGCCGCAACAACAGCCGCCTCTTTGCTGAGACCGTAGCCGACATCTTCTCGGCCAACGGTATTAAGGTATACCTCTTCGAGGATCTCCGCCCCACCCCCGAAATCTCATTCGCTATCCGCCATCTCGGTTGCCAGAGCGGTGTGAACATCACTGCCAGCCACAACCCCCGCGAGTATAACGGCTACAAAGCATACTGGGATGATGGTGCACAGGTGCTCGCTCCTCACGACAAGGGTATCATCGACGAGGTGAACAAGGTGAAGGCTACCGACATCAAGTTCCAGGGCAACAAGGAGCTCATCCAGATCATTGGTGAGGATGTAGACAAGGTATACCTCGACGCCGTACACACCGTGATGATTGATCCCGAAGTGGTAAAACGTCATGCAGACCTCAAGATTGTGTACACTCCCATCCACGGTTGCGGTCGTGTGCTAATCCCCACAGCATTGGCCGACTGGGGCTTCACTAATGTAAATTGTGTAGCCGAACAGATGGTTAAAGATGGCAACTTCCCCACCGTAATCTCTCCCAACCCCGAGAACCCCGAGGCGCTCACCATGGCACTCGACCTCGCCAAGAAGATCGATGCTGACCTCGTAATGGCCTCTGACCCCGATGCCGACCGCGTAGGTATCGCTTGCAAGAACGACAAGGGCGAGTGGGTACTCATCAATGGTAACCAGACCTGCATGATGTATCTCTACTACATCATCACCCAATACACCAAGCTGGGTAAGATGACTGGCAACGAGTTTGTAGTGAAGACTATCGTAACGACTGAGCTCATCAAACAGATTGCCGACAAGAACAACCTTGAGATGCTCGACTGCTACACCGGTTTCAAGTGGATCGCTCGCGAGATTCGTTTGCGCGAAGGCAAGCAGACCTACATCGGTGGTGGTGAAGAGAGCTACGGATTCCTTGCTGAAGATTTCGTGCGCGATAAAGATGCTGTATCAGCATGCTGCCTTATCGCTGAGGTCGCTGCATGGGCCAAGGACAACGGCAAGAGTCTCTACGAACTCTTGATGGACATCTATGTAGAATACGGATTCTCTAAGGAGGTAGCCGTAAGCGTAGTGAAGCCCGGTAAGAGCGGTGCTGACGAGATCAAGCAGATGATGGAGAACTTCCGCGCTAATCCTCCTCTCGAGATGGCAGGTATCCCTATCGTATGCAGCAAGGACTATAAGACTCTCGAGGCTCGCGACGGCGAGGGTAATGTGACCAAGCTCGACATGCCCGAGACATCAAATGTACTGCAGTACTTCACCGCTGAAGGCGACAAGGTATCAGTACGTCCCTCAGGAACAGAGCCTAAGATCAAGTTCTACATGGAGGCAAAGGGCACCATGTCTACCCGTGGCGAATACCTCGAAGCTGATGCCAAAGCTGCAGCAAAAATCGAGGCAATGAAAAAGTCATTAGGCATTTAAGTTGGTTAACACCTTACTATAAAGATAAATCATTAAATTAAAAGCTGTTAAAATAAAAAAAAGACGGTTAAGTTTTCTTAATCGTCTTTTTTTATTATATCTTTGCCGACGATCATGGATTAATCCAATCAAACACAGAATAATTAACTAAATAGCATTATGATTATGTGCAAAAAGGTATTAGGATTGTTCCTCATAGGAACATTATTCTTCTTTTGTTCATGCGTAGATGATACCTATGATCTAAAGAAGGAGATTACAACCAGTGTAGAGATTAAAGACAACAAACTCACCCTACCCTTAGGTAGCCTACAGGCTATCATGCTCGACTCTCTCATGGGTAGCGAAGGAGATGGGTTATTGAGCAAGGAAGACGGAGTGTTTGGTATCAATATGAGCGACTCTATTCCCCCGTACACCTATGAGATGCCAGAGATTAAATTCTCGATACCAACAAAGAGAACCAAGGTAGAGGTTAGCGACTTTGCAAAAGCCGAAATTACAAAAGTACACATCGAAGGACAAAATGCCCAAGAAACCAAGTTTGATGTACCCAGTATCTCCCTTAGTGATCTGGAGATTCCTTCTGTAAATACAGACCGTTCAGTAACAGCTGCAAACGATCAAGTAAAAGAAATAATCGGACAATATGGTAGTATAGAAAATGGCAATATGGAGGATATCCCCCTTATACCTTTTGAAGAGACTTTTACGCTCAACGATGGAGAGGTGGATTTTAACCTTAGCTATACACTACCCAAAGAGATTGAGACATTGTATACCATTTATCTAAAAAAGGCTGGAGATAATAGCATCAATTCACAGGATGGTGCGCTTATAGGCTTTGAAATCATACATCCTATAGCGCTCACCAACTTAGACAAAGAGGTGGATTTCACCATAACCTTCCCTGATGAATTTATTATTGGTCTCGACCCCGAAGCAGAAGATAATTATGTACTGAGCAACAATGGACATACTATTAAGGTAGAGGATCTTTTCATAGAAGCTGGAGACACAAAAAACTCGGAAATCAGATTCTACATAAAAGGGATTGATAACCTTGATAACAAAATCATCAACGGAAATCTATCATTCAACGAGGTCATTACTTATGAAGTGGAATACAATGTAGAAGGAATGCTCCAACTACAAAATGACACAAAACTCGAAGACTTCAATTTCTATGTAGTAACAGACCTTGAACTTGCATTCCGCGATGTGGTGGGAAAGACCAAGGAGATTGAAGTGGACTTTACCCCTATTACCATGGACTTCAATGTAGAATTCAACAATCTCGAACACATTGACCGCATTGAGTATATCGATTTTTATGCTCAAGAGAGTAAGTTGCACTTTCACACTGAAATGGAGGGAGGATTCAGTCCATTCACCTTAAAGGAGGGATATGCACTGAAACTTAAATTCCCCGACGAACTTCTCATCAACGAAGCACTTTCAGCATATCCACGCACAACATTGGATGGAAAGAAAGCTGTGGAATATAAGGAAGAAGAACATGCTTTCTACATCTACAATCTTGAGGTATTCAACAACCTCATCGAAGATACAGACGAAGAAGGCAATCCCATATACTACCACTGGGCACTGGCACTCGACAGATTTGACCTGCATGAGCCTGTGGTAAACGGAGAATTCCACCACAATGTAGAAGCAGAAGTCACCGTAGTCAACAATGGTGAGGCTACAGAAAAACTCGTGTTAGCTGGCACATATTTGGAGTCGATGACTACTACGTTAGAATCGCTGCAGTCTAAGAAAGTTGATTTTAAGATTTGGAACTCAGATTTCAAGATTGATGATGCCGTAGTACATACTGAAAAGATAATATCAAAGTTGGAAGAAAGCATCGCTTTTGATTTCAGCAACAACGATCTACCGAAGGAGATATGCCGCATTGAGGGTATCGGATTCAGAAAAAAAACTCCTGTATATCTTGATATAAAAATTAATGGATTAGAAGAACTTGACACCTGCATCACACTCGATTTGCATGTAAAGCTCCCCTCTGCCCTCAAAGCAAGTGCTGAGGACAACGAAAATGTAAAAATCATTGGTGACACATTATTTATGACAGTTGATGTAGACCCCCAATCAACAGATACCACCAAGGTACAATTCATGTGCGAAGGACTCGACTTCACCCAAGGTGCAGAAGGTAATGTTGGTGGCATAAAACCCGAAATCGTAGACGGCAAGGGATGCATAGAGTACAACTCTACTATTGACATCGTTGGTGAGGTTATCGTAAATGGATCGGAATTTCATTCCACTGTATTGGAAAAGGATGTCAATGTTGATGTCGACTTCGTAATACCTGACATTGAGGTAAAAGACTTTCATGGCATATTCTATATTGATAACATTGGAGGCATAGAGGAGAATTTTGCCCTCGACTTCGGAGAAGGCCTTGACTTTCTCATGAGCGAAAACAATTCTATCGTGCTTTCAGACCCACAGATAAGCATCAGCGTAAACAATGCCATAAGCATACCCATCTCTGCCGGTCTCTCGCTTATCGGTAAGGATGCCAACGGACAGGTGATAAGCACCTCTGTCATCAATACGGAAATAAGCATTGATGCTGCGCAGTACGATTCTACCACAGGCATGGTAACACCCCGCACTACCAATTTGATTATCTCAGCGAAGCCTAAAGAGGTAGAGGGCTATACCAACCTACATGTAGAGAATCTATCCAACCTACTCAAGCAATTGCCCGCATCCATTGACATTGCTCTGACACCAGTCATCGACACCACCAGTACACAACATATCAACCTCATACAACCCCTAAGTTTTAGCGGTAGCTACAAGATCGATATCCCGTTCCAATTTGACGAGTTTAATTTCGTATACTCCGATACTATAGCAGGACTCAATGCTAGTTTGGGTGAAATGATGGAGATGTTCAGTAATGTATCTGTAGGATTCAAGATGAACATTAAAAACTCCATGCCTCTACAGCTACAATTTAAGGCTACACCACTCGACGAAATGGGAGACACCATTCACGGACTCTCCATTTCTGAATTTGAGATTCCCGCAGGAGCCGGACTCGCCTACAGCGACACTATCAAAGGCAAGGATGTACACTTCAAACTAGAAAGCGACGATGTTAGCAAGATTGCTGCATTGGACAAACTTAAATTTGACCTCCAGGCCAAGGCCACTTCTACCGAAGGAGGCGTTGCATTGCGTGGTGACCAAGGCATTAAACTTGACAATATCGCCATTGAAGTGAAGGGAGATGTCAAGATTGGCGATTAATGACAAAAAGTATAACATACTAAATATAGACACAATGAAACAGCATAAATATATCATCTTGCTACTATGCACCATATTCGCCACATCAGGCATAGCACAAACAGCTAAATCGGCCTACTTCCTCGATGGCAGTTTCCATAACTTCAAGTTGAATCCTGCCATGGAAGCCGAACGCGGATTTCTCTCTTTGGGTATAGGTAATCTGACAATAGGTACCAATAGTAATGTAGGTATCTCAAACTTTCTCTACCCCAGAGAGGACAAACTTGCGACCTTCATGCATGGTAGCGTTGACCAAGTAGAGTTTCTCAGCAGCCTGCCTCAGTCAATCCGTATGGGACTCAATTTTGACGAGACACTTATGGCATTTGGTTTCCGCATGTTTGGGGGATACACCTCGTTCAGTCTATCTATGCATAGCAATCTCTCTATGGCATTACCTAAAGGGTTCTTCGAGTTTGCCAAGAAGGGCTTGCAAGAAAGCACCTACAACTTCTCTGGCATAAACATGAATACCATGAACTATGCAGCCGCCACTCTTGGATACTCTCACGAGGTATATAAAGGTCTTCGCGTGGGTGTCAACCTCAAGCTACTTACAGGATTGGCTTATGCCGATGCCACATTTGATAAGTTCAATATTGAGATCAGCGAAGAGCGTTGGATGATTGAAGCTCATGCACAGGCGCAAGCTGCGACATTAGGCGAAATCTATTACGATGATAGTGAAGACGCAGTTCAAAACATCAGAATAGAATCTCTTGCCCCCAATGCAAAAGGATTTGCTATCGACCTTGGTGCCGTATATGACATGAGCGAATTTGTACCTGGCCTCACCTTCTCTGCTTCGGTATTAGATTTGGGAAAAATCAATTGGCAGCGCATGATGGCTCTTGAGAATAACAATACTACCGTTGAGTGGATAGGTCTTACCGATGCCGATATCAATGATGTCAATGGTGCTATTGAGAATGAATTAGATCATTTGACTGAAGCTGCCGAGAAGATGATGGAATTCAAAGTGTACGATACCCAGAAAGCTGCAACTCGATTAAATGCTACCATGTATCTCGGTGCCGAGTATAACATGCCCTTCTACAAACCCTTGTCGGTAGCCATGCTCTATGGTAAAAAGTTCTCCCCCTATGCCTATAGTGGTTGGGACGAGGTGCGCGGATACATGAATATCGCTCCGCTCAAGTGGTTAGAGGCATCAGCCAATATTGGATATACCACCTTTGGCACCAGTTGGGGATGGATGTTCAACTTCCATCCGGCAGGTACCTCCTTCTTTATCGGTAGTGACTATATGATTTCGAAGGTTACTCCGCAGTTCATCCCTGTCAACGACTTTAATTATCATCTCACTATAGGTTTCAACATGCCTATTGGCAAGCGTAAGTGTGACCTCAAACGCAAAAATACGAGCGATAAGGAATAATAAATAGAACTATCAATAACATTAAGTTAGGAGTTTCTTCCAATTTGAAAGAAACTCCTAACTGTTTTTAATGTCATCCAAAGAATCAGCCTCAATTTATGTAACATATTATTGAAAATAAGCGACGCCTCGAGATAAAAAATAAACAAGTTTATTTTGTTCTCCTCTCAGCTTGTTGTATCTTTGTCATCGTTATGGAGCAATCACATGCATTACAGTTGGCTTGCACGCCCTTGCAGACGGTGCGCATAGGATTTATCGGATTGGGTAATCGCGGTATGGCTACTCTACGCCGCTACCTTGTCATTGATGATATTGACATCGTAGCCCTTTGCGACATAAGCCCCGCACATATTTCCGAGGCAGATGCATTGCTTGCCACCGATGGTCGCTATCATCCTCACCACTACACCACTCCCGACGGTTGGCGACAGCTATGCGAGCGCGCTGATATAGATCTCGTGTATGTCTGCACCGATTGGCTTACCCATACACCCATGGCCTGCTACGCTATGGAGCAAGGCAAGCATGTAGCTATCGAGGTTCCTGCTGCCACCACCATTGACGAGTGCTGGCAACTGGTCGATACGGCCGAGCGCACACGCCGCCATTGCTTCATGCTTGAGAATTGTTGCTACGACACCTTCCATCAGGCTATGCTCACGATGGAGCACGAGGGAATGTTCGGTACACTTACTCACTTGGAGGGAGCTTATATTCACGACCTACGCGATAAGTACGATAGTGATGGTCCCAAGGGATGGATGGCCCGCCTTTGTGGCCAGCACAAGGGCAACCCCTACCCCACACATGGCATAGGCCCTGTGTGTCAGCTATTGCATATCCACCGTGGCGACAGACTCGACTACCTTGTGTCGCTCACTCCCGCCACCGATGTGCCCCACGATGTGTGTGTCAACAACACCCTCATCCGTACCGTCAAAGGAAAGAGTATTTTGCTCCAGTACGATGTCACCACTCCCCGTCCCTATAGTCGCATGCAGACGATTTGTGGTACCCGCGGCTTTGCCCAGAAGTACCCAAGCCGATGCATCATGCTCGATGGGCAGGAGCCTGTCAAGGAGGAGGCTACTGATGCCATAGTGACGAAGTATACCCAACCAGACATTGCAGCTATCCAAGCCAAGGGCTATGAGCTCGGTGTGTCCAACATCATGAATTATACGATGGATTACCGACTCATCTATTGTCTACGCCACGGACTACCGCTCGACATGGATGTGTACGATGCTGCCGAATGGTCATGCATCGCCGAGCTCAGCGAACAGTCAGCACTACAAGGCGGCATCCCCATCAAGATTCCCGACTTCACGCGAGGACACTGGGAATAGGAATATTTTCTTTTGAATCATTATTGCAGATCATAAAAAAATAGAGACACACCGCAGTGTGTCTCTATTTTACATGATTCGTATCGATATTCTATAACGAAGTATCGTTTGAGTTCATATTAGATACCAAGCTTCGCACGGATTGCAGCAGGGATAGCATCCTTGTGCACTACGATATTCATGGTCTTGTAGCGTGCGAAAGCCTTTGAAGCATACCAGATACCTTTGTAGGTACCAGACTCACCCCATGAGTTCTTTACCATGTAGTACTCGTTGCCCATCTGATCCTTTGCGATACCATAAATCTGCATACCATGGTCATCAGTGGTCTCCCAATTGTTGTAAGCAAGCTGACGCTCTTCCTGTGTGCACCATTTTTGGGGCTGGGGCTTGTCATGAAGTTTCTTTTCTGCGGGAGAGAGCTTGAGCCAGTGTGCCATATCAGAACCGCTAAGTTCCTGAGCCTTCTCTGCATCGGGCATTACAGCCACACCATTGCGTGTAAAGCCAGTTTCGCTCACATCAGAACCCCATGCAATGGTATAGCCCTCCATGATAGCATTGTCAAATACCTCCATAAGTTCGTCGATGGGAAGGTTATATGAGGTAGCCCAACGCCAGTTGTCTTGGATCTCAAGAACAAATGAAGAATAGAAGGGATGATGTGTGTATGAAGTCAATGACACATAGTCATCAGCATTAAGACCTGTAGACTCGTAGAAAGACTTAGGAGTATACTCCACACCATTGTAGGTAAATGTCTCAGGGCGCTCTCCGAGGTAGATATCGTGTACAGACTCAATTACCTTCTTCCACAACATATTACCTTCGCTGTCGCTCTGGAGCTTGCTATGCTTGCCTTTGGCGATAGCAGCTACCACAGCATCGCTCACTGCTGAAAGTTCATTATGGTTGCTGAGAGTCTCACCATACATCACACCGGGACGCATAGCCTCCTCGGGAACAAGACCAAACTTATCCATACCATAGATTACATCATAGAATGATCCACCCTGTGAGAATGAGATATCACCATGAGTACGCACAGCCTTGTCGGCACGGTCAAGATAGGTATTGTGTACAATGTACATCTCTGAAAAATCATACTCACCCTTGCCCATACGGAGCAACTCTGACTCGATGAATGAGAGGCTTGAATAGCACCAGCAAGTACCGGCACGATTCTGATTCTTGATAGAAGTGATGGGGTTCTCCTTCACTGTTGTGAACACGAAACCTTCGTCCTTCTTGTCATTTTTCTTCGCGAAAGCACCGAAGGTTACAAGACCCGCGAGTGCAAGTGTAAAGATTCGTTTTGTCATCATTGTTTTTTGTATTAGGTTATTAATAGAGAATTCATAGCATCTCGTTTTGCAAAGATAGTTATAATTTGTCAAATAGCGAAATTTAAATCTTCCGATAAGTTCAACCAAGCATATTTTGTTGCTTTATTGAAAAATAATATGTAAGTTTGCGCAACTAAAAATAGCCTACAGATGAATACCTTCGGACTCATAGGATACCCTCTTGGACACTCTTTCTCGAAAGGATACTTTACAGAATTCTTTTGTCGTGGGGGTATCGATGCTGAATATAAGAACTTTGAGATACCCCACATAGCGGCACTTTCCGAAGTGCTTCAATCTGAGCCAACATTACAAGGATTCAATGTCACTATACCTTATAAGCAACAGGTACTCCCCTACTTGAACGAGGTTGACGAAGCTGTTATGAGCATCGGTGCAGTCAATGTGGTAAAGGTAACACGCCACAATGAGAAGCTATTTCTAAAAGGTTACAATACCGACCATATAGGCTTTGCCAACTCCATAGTCCCCCACCTCAAGCCTTACCACACCCATACCCTTATCTTGGGTACAGGAGGTGCATCTAAGGCTGTAGACTATGCTCTTCGGCAATTGGGGCTTAAGACATGCTTCGTGTCGCGCACCTCACGCGAAGATATCATCAGCTATGAGGAGATCACTCCTGAATTGATGTCACAGTATACGGTCATCGTCAACACAACTCCATTAGGCATGCATCCCAAGGTTGACGAATGCCCCCCACTCGACTATACACAACTCACCTCTAAGCATCTACTCTACGATGTAGTATATAATCCATCCAAGACTCTCTTCCTACAGCGTGGCGAAGAGGCTGGGGCAACAATTTGTAATGGTATGGACATGCTCATAGGACAAGCTAAGGCTGCTTGGGAGATATGGAATAAAGATTAAATGTTAAAGAATACACAACAAAAAAGCCAAGTCAGACGACTTGGCTTCCTTATAACACTAAACACCTAATTCAAATAAGGCCTTTTTAAAGTTTATTTCCTACTTTGGGAAAAATCACTGCAGGGCGGAACCCACGTGCCTCCTCAGGAGTCATCTGAGCATATGCCATGATGATGACCACATCGTCGGGTTGTACGAGGCGTGCCGCAGCACCGTTGAGACATATCTGTCCCTTGCCACGCTCACCCTTGATGATATAGGTCACAAAACGCTCACCATTGTTATTGTTCACGATGTGTACCTGCTCTCCCTCTACCATACCAGCAGCATCCATCAAGTCTTCATCGATAGTTATGCTACCCATATAATTTAGATTAGCCTCAGTGACACGAGCGCAGTGTATCTTCGATTTCAATACAGTAATCAGCATACCTTTATATCTATTATTTATATCGTATATTATCTATCAAACGCACCTTACCGCAGTATACAGTGATGCAACCCACAATGTAAGGAGCATCTTCCCAGATTGTCACGGGCTGCAATGTATTGCCATCGACCACCTCGTAGTACTCCAATTCGAGTCCATCGGTATCGGCGATAGCCTCCTCTACCATTTGTTTTGTCTCAACCAGCGTATGACTCTTGGCATACTCCACGCTATTGAAGAGAGCCTTTGATATAGCCAATGCCGTGTGGCGTTGCTCATCGGTAAGCAGCGCATTGCGACTGCTGAGCGCAAGTCCGTCATGTTCACGCACAATGGGACAACCTACAATCTCGAGTTTGAAATCCATCTGACGCACCATTTCACGGATGATAGCCAACTGCTGAAAATCTTTCTCACCGAAATATGCACGATCAGGCTCTACATACATAAAGAGTTTGCTCACAATCTGCGCCACGCCATTGAAGTGTCCTGGGCGATAGATGCCTTCCATCACCTTGTCGAGCGGAGTGAAGTCAAACACGCGGGTATCTTCCTCGGGATATACCTCCTCTACCGAAGGGGCAAACACGCACGCGGCGCCGAGGCTTTCGAGCAACTGGCAATCGGCCTCCAAGGTGCGCGGATAGCGTTCGAGGTCGCCCTTGTCATTAAACTGGGTGGGATTGACGAAGACGCTCACCACGGTAACGTCGTTCTCCTTCACACTGCGCTCTACGAGCGATGCATGTCCCTTATGCAATGCGCCCATCGTGGGTACCAAACCCACACTCTTACCCTCGGCACGAGCCTGTGCGAGAAAGAAACGCAACTGATTGATTGTTTCAACAACTAACATTAGCATCAAATGAGGTCGTTTTATTCTTCTTATCAAAAAAAGAAAAAGCCTCAGCTATAAACTGGACTTTCCTTTTTTCTGCAGAGCCGAGAGCGGGACTCGAACCCGCGACCTACGCATTACGAATGCGTTGCTCTACCAACTGAGCTATTTCGGCGAATGCGACCGCAAAAGTAATACTTTTTTTTGAATTGGCGAATATTAATCGGAAAAATACATCAACTTTTGACGAATAGTAGTAAACATTCGTCCGTTGACTATTGTCCGTTAACTGTTGTCCGTTGATTAATCACAAACACGAGAGGTATCTCTCTCCACCATCGGGGAGCAACACAACGATCATTTTATCCTTATACTCGGTTCGCATGGCTACCTGACGGGCCGCGCATAGCGCAGCACCACTGCTGATACCAACGAAGAGTCCTTCGGTAACTGCCAGTTCGCGCATTGCAGCCATAGCATCGGTATCAGAGACTCCTATCACCTCATCTACCACGACAGCCTCATAGTTTTCGGGTACAAAGTTAGCTCCTATACCCTGTATAGCATGCGGCGATGGGCTTCCTCCAGAGAGTACAGGCGATGCCTCAGGCTCTACAGCCACGATATGCACCTTGGGGTTGCGACTCTTCAGTGCACGCCCCACTCCACTGATGGTACCTCCCGTACCCACACCAGCTACGAATACAGCCACCTCACCATCGGTATCGTCCCATATCTCTACACCAGTAGTCAGTTCGTGTACTCGAGGGTTAGCCTTGTTCGAGAACTGCATAGGGATAACACTATTCGGTATCTCCTTCTGCAATTGCTCAGCTTTAGCAATGCTTCCCGCCATGCCCTTACTTCCTTCGGTGAGCACCACCTCTGCACCATACGCAGCAAGCAGTTTGCGACGCTCTATACTCATCGTTTCAGGCATCGTGAGTATAAGGCGGTATCCCCTTACGGCAGCCACCATAGCAAGCCCTATTCCGGTATTGCCACTTGTAGGTTCTATGATAGTTCCTCCCGGCAGCAAGTCTCCACATCTCTCGGCCTCCTCTATCATGGCAAGGGCAGCACGCGCTTTCACGCTGCCGCTCGGGTTAGCACCCTCCACTTTTGCCACGAGGCGAGCCTTCACGCCATGTTTTACTCTATAGTGAGCGAGTTCCACCAAGGGAGTATGTCCCACGAGTGCCGTTATGTCTGATGCTATCTTCATTGTTCTTCTTATTTTCGAAGTGCAAACATACACTTTATTTTTCAAAGAACATACGCAAAAACAAGAATGTTTACTTGTTTATCTGCCAAGCCACACCGAAGCTCACGGCCCAGCAATGCGTGGGGTCAGTCAGGTCAAGGTTAGCCGCGACATCCAACTGTACCTTGGGAGCCACCATATAGTTGAGCCCGAGGTCGGCACAGTAAGCATTTCCACCCTTTGCAAGGTAATTGTAGCTCTCCACAAAGCAGCCGAGGTCTTCATTTATGGTGTAGCCAAGGCATAAGGCGAGGAATGCCACTGGAGCGGGCGTGTATCCATCCCATTCAGCACCAATGTTGTAGCCGAGGCTAAGCTCGTCGCTCAATGTATTCTCAAACAAGAGATAGAGTGAAGGGGTGAGATACTCTGGTGCAAAGCCCTTGGCACCCGTGCCAGGGATCTGCAGGTCAGCGAGCACAGCTATCGCGGGGATAGCACCCTGCTCATCGCAGCAACGAATCTTTGCCCCGATACCCAATCCTGAAAACGCACTCTTCCAACTACCGAAATAGTCGTAGCTGAACGCATCACCACCCAGGCGCACTTCTACGCCATCGAAGAGTCCGTATCGGAGGAGCGTATTGCTATAGGTAAAACTACCCTTGGCACCATCGCCATCATACTGCATGCCTTGCTCCCATTGCATGACTCCCTTGCCCACGATAGCAGGACCAGTAGATGCACCGGGACGATCGGCTGTAAACTCCACCTCCTGTGCAGAGATACCTGCGAAAGAGAACACCATAAGGATTAATAATAGAACCTTTTTCATACTTTTTTATTTTGTTTTTTATTACACTTACTACCAATCTCGATTTTAAGAAAAATATAAGTCTCTCCAATATTGACTTTCTATGGGACGCACCTTATACTCATCCAAATGCAGCTCTTGAGGTTTACGCATTTCCAAATTTCTATTGAGTACCTCTGCAACATTCAAAATAGCGTCATAAACGTTCTTATTGAAAATCATTAGATCGTACGAAACAGTGAGAAGCAAGACATTCGCTTCCGTCCTTGTCTTCAAATAACGAGCTAAGTTTTCTTTTCCCACCTTGGGTTGGATCTCATGCATATCAGTTTTCATTTGGAGCTTTCTTTCAAGAGTTTCAGAGAAATCCTTAAACAATTGCTCAACCTTTGCTGCATCCCAAGGTATGCAACCGTCAAAGTCAAAGGACTTCTCACCTCTCTCTCCTCCCAATTCGAAATGGAAATCATAAGGAGAATTCTTCACAATCTGTTCTCCTGCAATAACGACGATCCAGTCATTTTTCCCCTTATCACAGGTTATGTCATTAATATACTTTTGAAAAAACAAGTCAGCCTTCGATTCTTCCGTTACTGTATAGAAATTACAACGTCTATCTGAATCAGAATGAGTTCTTGAGAAGAGTTCATTTGCGACATAGTTAAATCCACCTATTTGAGCTATATGCCAATCAAAATAGCTCAAGCCATTATCCCCTCTTCCCAAAGGATTAACGACAGTAACAGAAGAACCTCTATCAACATGGCAACCATAACTATTATTGACATGAAACTGATTCACTACCACCATATCCGTTTTAGGTCCAGAGCTAATAGCCGCAGCCAAGTTCTTCAGACGAAGATTTTTGGAATTATGCACCGCTTTGATTATCTCCGTATCCGACAAACCGAGTTCAAGTTGCAAGTCGGCCGTACTAATATTCTTTGCCGGCCAAAACACATTACAGCGTTTTATACTTTTCACAAGCATGAATTCATTGATTCTATAGTTATTTTCTTTAAGTTCATCCTCTTTAGCATCCTCTTCCATCACCTCGGTGAATGCCGAGCCGATAAGGCCAGCTGGCACCGCAAAGATAGCAATACCGAGGATACCGATGATGCAAGCGATGATACGTCCCGTGAATGTGATGGGAGGCGTATCGGCAAAGCCACCCGGGTCACCGATATACTGTGCAAAGGCCCATACCACCGAGGTCCATCCATTGTCATACACCTCGGGCTGAGCTGCATGCTCCACAAAGAAGAGCACAAACGACAATATCAGCGTCACGATAGCCAGGAACTGTAATGACACCACCATCTCCTCCTTCTTCGCCCTGATAGCTCTCGACAAGATATTGAAAGCCTTCATGTATCGGAAGATACGCAGCAGGCGGGCGATACGCAAGGCCTTCAGCGCCACATAAGGCACCTTGAAGAAGAAGTTCAGGTAGAACGGGAAGGTCGACAACACATCAATCAACCCATAAAACGAGAAGCAATACTTCACACGTCCCCACAGTCCCTTATACTTCTCATCCAATAGGTCGGCGCACCATATGCGCAGCGTCACCTCGATAGTAAAGAGTATGGTCGTGGCATAGTCCACCACATGCAACCAACGGCCATAGCGCAGTGCTATGTTGTCGTAGGTAGAGAGAAACACTTCGATTGTTGAAATTACAATCAGTCCGATGATGGCATAGTCCACATAGTTGTGCCATTGCTTCGTGTGCAGGTTGTCATCGAACACACGATTAAGTTCAGTCCTAAACTTTTCTATTCTATTCATGATTCAGTTGTGTTTGTAAGATTCTTCAGCATCTATAAAGAAATACAGTCACAAAGGTATAACATTTGAACGATAATAGTATAGAATCCTCAGTTTATATTATTCAATAACCACATTTCACTATTTTCAAATCAGGAGCATACTCCTTTACAATATCATTCTCAAAATAATTATTCAGCGAATCAGCCATTGTCTTTGCTATAGCCATATGACGTGAATCCCATAGGCAAGCACTCCAAGCAACACGCAGTACAATATTGTTCTCCGCTCCCCTTCCCTTTTCAAATTTACGCATAAAAGCATTGGCCGCCACATCATGATAGCGTTGGTGGTCAGAAGTTAAGTCAAACTCCCTCTCCAGTAATCCAGACACATCCTCGTAGAAAGACTGATACTTCTTCATATCCTTGACTATAAGGTTATCCCCGTCAAAACGTTCATCCCCCATCTTTCCTCCCGCAGAAAAGTGAAAAACGGTAGGATAAGAAGGCGAAAGAGCACCACTTGCAGCAAGGACTGTCACAGTCCAGCTTCCCTCGCGCGAAGTCAATCTCTCAACATCTTCCATATACAAAGGTAAATTCTCCTCGTGATTATTACGGTCCTTAAATGTGTAATAAGAGCGATATGGACGAAGTTCACCTATCTCGCGACTAATATAGTTGAAGCCACCGATCAGAGCCAAATAGTAAGCAAAACCACCAATGCAAGGGTCTATAAGACTTGATGGAGCTATTATGGTAATTTTTGATCCACGATCTATGCAACATCCATAAGGTCTGTTGACGAGAAAATTCTCAACTGCTAATTTGTCCTGGGGATGTTCATCTATTGTTTGTGTTGCTGCAAGATTTATAAGTCTAAAGTTTTCCGATGCGTCGATTGCATCAAGGATATCATCCATCTTCATACCCATACGTGCTTGAATATCACAAATAGAGAGATATTGAGGCACTATTCGGAATCCTGTTGGACGATCAAGCTTGCGTTCAAAGGCTAATTGTAGTTTTTTCTTATTTTCTTCAATTATACTATCTCTTTTATCCTCATCCATCACATCTGTAAATGCCGATCCGATGAGACCGGCAGGTACTGCAAAGATAGCAATACCAAGAACACCGATGATGCAGGCAATGATACGTCCCGTAAACGTGATAGGAGGTGTATCTGCAAAGCCTCCCGGATCACCGATATACTGAGCAAAGGCCCACACCACCGAGGTCCATCCATTATCATACACCTCGGGCTGAGCAGCATGCTCCACAAAGAAGAGCACAAACGACAATATCAACGTCACTATAGCCAAGAACTGCAACGATACCACCATCTCTTGTTTCTTTGATCGAATAGCGCGCGACAAGATGTTGAAAGCCTTCATGTATCTGAAGATACGCAGCAGACGAGCGATACGCAAGGCCTTCAGTGCTACATAAGGCACCTTGACGAAGAAGTTGAGATAGAACGGATAGGTCGACAAGATGTCAATCAATCCATAGAATGAGAAGCAATACTTCACGCGTCCCCACAGTCCCTTATATTTCTCATCCAACAGGTCGGCACACCAGATGCGCAGCGTCACCTCGATGGTAAAGAGTATCGTCGTGGCATAGTCCACCACATGCAACCAACGGCCATAGCGCAGTGCTATGTTGTCGTAGGTAGAGAGAAACACCTCGATTGTTGAGATTACTATCAGTCCAATAATGGCATAGTCCACATAGTTGTGCCATTGCTTCGTGTGCAGGTTATCATCAAACACACGATTAAGTTCGGCTTTAAACCTCGCTATTCTATTCATTGTTTTACAATTTTTTTTGCAAAAGTAATCATTTTGAATAAAAAGTTCATTCTTTCTTAATCTATGTTTTGAGCTTACGATCACCGCTATCGGTTTCTTTTCGAAGAGAACAGGTATATTATTTCATTGTCGTATTATGGTTTGTATTATCGTATCTACCGATTCGGTGAGCAACTCTATAGGAAAGTCCTCGCTAATTATTGGCAAGTGCACAAACACAGCCTTTGTCGAGAGCCCTTGGTCATAGATTTCATTCAGCGCATTGTAGTATGTGCTGTTACACACATACAATCCAGCACTGTTCGATACTCGTGCTGGGATGCCCTTCTGCAGCAAAGTATCTCGCAGCGTTTTCACAGGGAGGTTAGAGAAATAGGCAGCCTCACCCCCATCTGCTATCGTCTGCTCCTGCGGATGATAGCCATCATTGTCTGGATTCGAAGCGTCCATCATATTGATGGCAATACGCTCTATGTCGATGCTCTCTCCCTTGCCCCGCTGACCAAGCATGATGAGCATATCGGGCCTTTTCTCCCTCAGCGCTTCACGAATCATCTTGCCCGCCCTCTCAAAGCTCACAGGTAATAGCAGCGTCTCCACACAAACGCCTTTGGGAGGCAGCAGCCCTACACGGACAGCCGTCTCCCACGACGAGTTCACCTCTGAACCACCAAAGGGCTCGAAACCTGTGATTAGGACTTTCATTCCAAACGATGAATTACTCTACATTAGTAATTTTTATTCCTGCAACATTCTTATTGACATATTGCACGAAATTATCAGTATTATCCTTACCCCACTGGTTACAGATATAGAATATCGTACCATTGGGGAGCTCTGACTTATAGAAGCGCTTGTAGTCCTTGATGGTACCGTCATCAGAGCGAACTACACCATAACCCTTCAGCAGGCTATGTGGGAACACCTCTTTCAGTGCATCCATAGTTACCGACGGATTATTTTGCACATAGGTATTCACTACC
>JAZKZX010000002.1:0-2354 GCA_045612925.1 Bacteroidaceae bacterium | reverse complement strand
ACCAATTATTGTGCAAAGATACTACAAAAATACTTACGAATGGTTGTCTAAAATTATATGTAAATGTTCGATTTTGAAACATGGATTTGATTTAACATTTATTGTCAGTACCTTTACCACCGATAATCAATGAAGCCTACTTGAAGGAATGAACACAGACCACAAAACAGACTGCGGATATGCGCTGCTGCAGCTTACACGCGACAACATCACCAGCGCCATGGAGGAGACCCGCTTCCTGGGGATTGCCCTATGCACGAGGGGTACGGCACGTGTGACGATGAATGTCAATGTCTATGACCTCTGCCCCAATAGCATCCTCATCATCCCGCCCAACAGCATGATGCAGGTCACCGAGGCCTCGCCCGACTGGGAGGCCAAGCTCATCTGCGTCACCCGCATGGAGCTGCTGCGCGATGCAGCGGCACAGATACTCCCCTATGTCAAGGGCGAAGACTCCGTGCAGCAGTTCCTCTTCCAGGAGCGCGACAGCATCGTGTCGTCATTCCACTCCATCTACAACTTCCTCGACATGCTGCTGCGCGATGAGCACACGGTGAGCAAGTATGAGCAGGGCGTGTGCGTGTTCCGCTGCCTGATGCTGGGCATGCGAGACAAGAGCGCCCATCACCGTACGCTGAGCGAGAAACAAGAGATAGGCACCACATCGCTGAGCGCCTTCAAGCACTTCATGCAGCTGCTCAGCCAGCACAGCAAGACCACCCACTCCGTGAAGGCCTATGCCGACATGCTCCACATCAGCCCCCAGTACCTGGGGCGCATCTGCCGCATGTACGACGGGCGAGGCCCCAAGGAGATGGTCGACGACATCCTGCTCTTGCAGCTCAAGTCGTCGCTCAAGAACACCGAGAAGACGATGAAGGAGCTCTGCTACGAGTACAATTTCCCCACGCTCTCCTTCATGTGCAGCTTCTTTCGTCGCCACACGGGCCATACCCCTACGGAGTTTCGCTGCATGTATCGCGAGGGGATGCTGTAGTAGATGTTTCTTAAAGCTAAGTCCCGACAGCTTGCATAAATAAACGAAAAGAGAGGATAGGGAGTCACTCCCCTACCCTCTCTCGGTAATACTATACAATGCCTGCATCAGAAGGTGTAGCCCACGCGGAGGTGTACGTTGCTCATCGAAGCGCTGTTCTCGATGACACCCTTGAAGGCGTGCTGCAACTCGTAGCCGAGGCCTACGGTGAAGTGGCGCACATTGATACCTACCATGGGGTTGATGAGCATGCGGTTCATCTTGTACTCGGTGTTGAAGACGCCACCCACGCGAGCCGATACGAAGGGCGACACGCGCTTGTTGAGGAAGGTGTACTTGACATCGGCAAACAGGGGCACGAGGTAGTGAGGCGCGTCCTCGAAGTTGAGGAAGGTCTCGGCGGTGAAGCCTACGCCACCACCCACATAGAGTCCGTTGCCGAAGCTGAAGCCGTGGCTGGTGCTGAGGGTGTACTGCTCCGAGATGGAGGTGCTCACGGCGATGTCGGCGCGGTAGCCACGCTCATAGTCTACATAATCTTTGGCCTGAGCATCGACGCTCAGTACGCCCAATGCGAGGGCGAGAGTCATGAAAAACTTTTTCATAGTTAATGATTTAGATTAATTATCAATATGTCAAAAAATAATGGTTTCTTACTTATTCTTCACCGAATTCACCAATGCCTTGGCCGACTCTACTCTGTGATTAGCCTCCTGCAACTCCTTCTGCATACGCTCACGCTCAGCAGCGGTGCGCACTGAAGGCTTTGACAAGCGCTTCTGCTCCAAGTAGAAAGCCTTGGTTTCAAGTTTGGTAGCCTGGAAGTTGGCCTTGTCGATCTGACGCTGCAACTTGGCGCTCTCCTTCATGTCGCGGAACGCGCGCTTCAAGAACCCTTCCTTCTGTTCTTCATCCTGTGCACTGGCAGTGAGTGTGCAACATCCGAGCAATGCGATGCCCAATCCTTTGATAAACTTGTTCATTTTCTTTTACTTTTTAATTTGGTTAATATTATTGTTTTCCTCTTCGTTTTCGTTCTGTTTAGAGTATAGAGTCGGCAAGCAATACTCCTTTGGGGAGATAAACCTCCCGTCGACGCAACCGACGCTTTCATACCGCGTCGGCACTGGCACGAACCTTTAGGGTTTAGGGTCGGCGTTATCGTTATCGTTAACGTTATCGTTTTCGTTATCGTTATCGTTTGTGTCCTCCACCTTCTCCAAGAAGTGCTCCACGAAGTCATCCTCGATCTTCTTGTACGCCCCCACCACGGAGTTCTCTATGGCGAAGTAGCTGGCCACGATGCGCTCCTCCATCCTCTTATAAGCATTTAGGATGCTCTCCTCGGTCTTGG
>JAZKZX010000001.1:0-3731 GCA_045612925.1 Bacteroidaceae bacterium | reverse complement strand
CGCGACACGGAACTCGAGACCTACGCTTATCAGTTTATCCATAATTTAGATGTAAAGAAATTATTCAATATGAAATTTGATGTAATCATTGGTAATCCGCCTTATCAAATGAGTGATGGAGGAGGAAATGGAGCTAGTGCTAGACCTATTTATCAACTGTTTATACAAAATGCGAAGAAATTGTCACCACGATATTTAACTATGATTACCCCTTCTAGATGGTTTACAGGAGGCAAAGGGCTAGATGATTTTCGTGATGAAATGTTACATGATAAATCAATAAGAGTAATTCATGATTTTCCTGAAGCGTCAGATTGTTTTAATGGTGTACAGATTAAAGGAGGGGTATCGTACTTTTTATGGGACAGAGATAATAAGGGGGAATGTACTGTTTATTCTCACAAGGGGAATTATGTATCCTCTCCAGTGGTCCGTCCTTTATTGGAAAAAGGTTGTGATACATTTATACGATATAATGAAGCTATAGAAATCTTGCATAAAGTTCAAAGCTTTAGTGAAGAATCTATGGAAAAGATTGTAAGCACTAGGCTTCCTTTTGGTTTGCCTAACACTTATAAAGGTTATACACATAAAACAAGCGACTCTGATTTGATTATATATGTTAGCGGAAATGATAGAGAGATTCGTGGCACCACAGCCTATGCATCAATAAAAGATGTACTACGCGGTAATGAAATGATACCTTGGCACAAAGTTTTTATTGCAAAAGCTGGAAGCGGGAGCGATTCTTTCCCACATCCGATATTACCTAAACCTTTTTATGGAGCGCCAAATACCATTTGTAATGAAAGCTATCTAGTAATTGGTCCATTTGCAGATAAGGAACAATGTGAGAATGTTATATCATATATTTCAACAAGGTTGTTTAGATTCTTGGTTTTATTAAAAAAGAATTCACAAAATGCCGCAAGAGGTGTGTATCAATTAGTGCCACAACAAGACTTTACAAAGCCTTGGACCGATGAAGAACTTTACGCCAAATACGGCTTGACCCAAGAAGAGATAGACTTTATAGAATCAATGATACGTCCAATGGAATAACACTATGGCACAAGAATTCTTTCCCCAACGCCCAAAGATTACCCCTACCATCTATGCCTATCGGTTGCTGGGAGTGGACACACATAAGGGTTTCTTGAAGGTGGGCTATACCGACCGCACCGCCAAGGAGCGCATCGAAGAGCAGTTGCACACGAGCAAGGTGCAGTATGAAATAGTGTTAGTGGAGTCGGCCATGACAAACGACGGCTCGTGCTTCACGGATAAGGATGTGCACCGCATCCTCGAACGCAAGGGGCACCGCCGCCTCAATCCCATGGACAAGACCGACGAGTGGTTTCGCTGCTCGGTGAGCGATGTGATGGCGGCCATCGTGGCACTGCGCACGGGACGCGACAATGAGGAGAACCGCACGCAGAACTTCGAGATGCGCCCCGAGCAGTATGAGGCGGTGGCGAAGACGAAGGCCTACTTCGAGTCGGCCCTAAAGGAGGAGCCGGGCCGTGTGCCCAAGTTCCTATGGAATGCGAAGATGCGCTTCGGCAAGACCTTTGCGAGTTATCAGCTGGCAAAGAAGATGGGGCTGTCACGCGTATTGATACTGACCTTCAAACCTGCCGTGGAGTCGGCATGGAGGGAGGACCTTGTGTCGCACATCGACTTTGAGGGATGGCAATATGTATCGAACAAGGGAGCCAAGAACAACAACCTGAACATAGACGAGGAGTTTCGCCTGGCCGACAAGTCGCGCCCCATCGTGGTGTTCGGTTCATTCCAAGACCTGTTGGGCACAAACGAGAGCGGAGGCATCAAGACGAAGAATGAGTTTATACACTCGACAAACTGGGACTTGGTGATCTTCGACGAGTATCACTTCGGTGCATGGAGAGAGCGTGCCAAGGAACTCTTCGAGAAGGAGGACGAGGAGAGCGCGGTGGACTTCGATGCCGAGAAGTACCAGAAGGACGAGGCAAACAATGCCATCAACGAGACTTGGTTGCCTATCTCGACAAGGTATTACCTCTTCCTCTCGGGCACACCGTTCCGCGCCATCAACAATGGTGAGTTCATCGAGGAGCAGATATTCAACTGGACCTATAGTGATGAGCAGCGAGCCAAAGCGGAGTGGAAGGGTAGCGGCAATCCCTACCTGTCACTGCCACGCATGGTGATGCTCACCTACCGCATGCCCGATGAGATACAGGATGTGGCACGGCAGGGCGAGTTTGATGAGTTTGACCTCAATGTGTTCTTTGCTGCCGAGGGCAAGGGCGACAGTGCACGATTCAAGTATGAGAACGAGGTGCAGAAGTGGCTCGACCTTATCCGTGGTGGCTACTTGCCTGCAAGCATCGATGACCTCAAGTTGGGACAAGACAAGCGTCCTCCTATGCCCTATAGCGATGCACGACTGCTCAGTGTATTGTCACACACGCTGTGGTTCCTTCCCAATGTGGCATCGTGTTTTGCTATGGCCAACCTCTTGAAGCAGCGACAAAACAAGTTCTACCACGACTATAAGGTGACGGTATGTGCAGGCACAGCAGCGGGCATAGGCCTCGATGCTTTATACCCCGTGCAAGCAGCCATGGGTGACCCCTTGGAGACAAAGACCATCACGCTCACTTGCGGTAAGCTGACGACAGGTGTCACCGTGAAGCCATGGACGGGTATCTTCATGCTGCGTAACCTGAAGAGCCCTGAGACCTATTTCCAAGCGGCATTCCGTGTGCAGAGTCCTTGGGAGGTGAAGAATGAGGATGGGGAGAAGACCATCATGAAAGATGAGTGCTATGTGTTTGACTTTGCACTAGACAGAGCATTGCGCCAGATATCGGACTATAGTTGCCGATTGGACATCAACGAGTCGAACCCCGAAGCCAAGGTGGGCGAGTTCATCAAGTTCCTCCCCGTGTTGGCCTACGATGGCAGCAGCATGAAGGAGGTGGATGCGCAGGACATCCTCGACATCGCATTGGCGGGTACATCGGCTACGCTGCTTGCCAAGCGATGGGAGTCTGCATTGCTCGTCAATGTGGACAACGATACGCTGAAGCGACTGCTCGATAGCCCCGAAGCGATGAAGGCGCTGATGAACATCGAGGGATTCCGTAACCTGAACAATGACCTGACGACGATTATCAACAAGTCGGAAGCGGTGAAGAAGGCCAAGAAGGACAATCCCAAGCCTACGGACAAGGAGAAGAAGGAGATCACAGCCGAGGAGAAGGAGATGAAGAGCAAGCGCAAGCAGATACAGGAGAAGCTCATCAAGTTTGCTACACGCATACCTGTGTTCATGTACCTGACCGACTATCGCGAGCGTTGCTTGAAGGATGTTATCACGCAACTCGAGCCGGGACTGTTCAAGAAGGTGACGGGATTGAGCGTGGAGGACTTCAATATGCTGTGCTCACTGGGTGTGTTCAACGCTCCGCTGATGAATGATGCCATCTTCAAGTTTAAGCGCTACGAGGATGCCAGCCTCACCTATACCGGCCTTAACAAGCACGCCAACGATGAGGTGGGCGGATGGGACACCACGATACGCAAGACGGAGTATGAGAAACTGTTCTACAATCAGCAGGCATCGATGAGCGCCATCGACTCATCGGTATACTCAAGGTATGTGGAGCCTATAGATACCAAGCGCGAAGAAAGGAAACGTGCCGAGGCAGAGGAACTGAAGAAGGTGCGGCAATATACTGTAG